>JBILED010000272.1:0-3618 GCA_044352305.1 Gemmatimonas sp. | reverse complement strand
CGTGCAGGCGCATGGGGGCGTGCCGCGGCATGTGGCCATCATCATGGACGGCAACGGCCGTTGGGCGCGCGAGCGGTTCATGCCGCGCCCCTTCGGCCATCGGGCCGGCATGAAGGCCGTCCGCGATGTGGTGGAGGGGTGCCTGGCCTCGGGCGTCCAGTGGCTGTCGCTCTTTGCCTTCTCGCAGGAGAACTGGCAGCGCCCCGCCCCCGAGGTGTCCGCGCTGATGGGGCTGCTGGAGGAGTACATCGCCCGGGAGGCCAGCGAGCTCGAGCAGCAGGGCGTGTGCGTGCGCGTTCTGGGCGACCTGGGGCGCCTGAGCCCGCCGGCAGCGGCGGCCGTCGAGCGGCTGGTGCGCCAGACCGCCGGTGGGACGCGGCTGGGGCTCAACCTGTTCATCTCCTATGGCGGGCGCGCCGAACTGGTGCAGGCTGCGCGGCAGATCGGTGAGGAGGTCGCCGCGGGGCGCCTCACCCCCGAGGCGATCTCCGAGGAGACCATTCGCACCCGCCTGTTCACCGCCCATTGTCCGGATCCCGACCTGCTCATCCGCACGTCGGGTGAGCAGCGGCTCTCGAACTTTCTCCTCTGGCAGGTGGCGTATGCGGAGCTGTACATCGCAAGCGCCCTCTGGCCCGACTTCGGCCGGGCGGCGCTCTACGAGGCGCTGCTGGACTACCAGCGTCGCGACCGGCGCTTCGGGCGCGTGACCCCGTGAGCGCCGCCGACTGATGGGGGAACTCGGCACACGCGTCCTGGTGGCGCTGGCGGGCGCTCCCGTGGTGATCGGGGTGCTCTGGTGGGGCGGGGCGCCGCTCGCCGCGGTGCTGGGGCTCTTTGCCGCGTTGGGGGCACGGGAGTACTGCCGGTTGGCGGCAGCCGGCGGCGTGCAACCGTTTGCCCGCCTGGCGACGGTGGCGGCGGCGGCGGTGCCGCTGGCGGTGCATGGCGAGGCCGTGGGGGCCCTCCGGGTGGCGCCCGCCCTGTGGCCGCTCTTCCCGCTGGCGGTGTTGGCGCTGGCCATCTGGCGTCGCCCCGCCGCGTCGCGACCGTTGGAGGCCACGGCGGTCACGGTCATGGCCGTGTTGTATGCGGCGGTGCCGTTGGGGGGGCTGTATCTCCTGCGCCTGCCTCCGTCCGCGGTGGGGCCGGGGGCGGGCTTTGCCGTGGCGCTGTTTCCGCTGCTGCTCACCTGGGCCAGCGACATCGGGGGGTACGTGGCGGGGCGCACCATCGGCGGGCGCAAGCTCATCCCCTCCGTCAGCCCCGGCAAGACGGTGGCGGGGGCTGTGGGGGGCGTGCTGCTGACGGTGGTGGCGGCGGTGCTGCTGGAGCGCTGGCTGCTGGTGCCGCAGGCCCAGCTGGGGCTCGCCCCGCTGGGGCGGGTCGCCGTCGGGGTGACGGTGAGCGTAGCCGCGCAGGTCGGCGACCTGGCGGAGTCGCTGCTCAAGCGTGCGGCCGGGGTGAAGGACAGCGGGACCTTCTTCCCGGGGCACGGCGGCGTGCTGGACCGGCTGGATTCCCTCTTCTTCGTGATTCCGGTGACCACGGTGCTGTACGACCTCTTCCTGCTCCCCGCCATCGGTGGCTGACCCGCAAGGGGTGGCCCTGCTGGGCTCAACCGGCTCCATCGGCACCAGCGCGTTGCGCGTGCTGGCGCGCCAGCGCGACCGGTTTCGCCCGGTGGCGCTCACGGCGCATGGACGCCAGGCGGCGCTGGCCGCGCAGGTGGTGGAATGGTCGCCGTCGTATGTGGGCCTGGTGCAGGGGGATGCCGAGGCGCCGACCTCCTGGGGGCGTGGCCCGGCGTGCCTGGTCGAGGCCGCCGAGCACCCCGATGTGTCCATCGTGCTCAATGCGGTGGTGGGGGCGGCGGGGCTGCCGGCCACCCTGGCGGCACTGCGGGCGGGGCGGCGGGTGGCGCTGGCCAACAAGGAGACGCTGGTGGTGGGCGGGGCGCTGGTGACGGCCACCGCCCGGGCCCATGGCGGCACGCTGGTGCCCGTGGACTCGGAGCACTCGGCCATCCTGCAGTGCCTGGCCGGGCGGCAACCCCATGAGGTGCGCCGCCTCCTGCTGACGGCATCGGGGGGGCCGTTCCGGCAGTGGTCTGCCGACCGGATCGCCGCCGCCACGGTGTCGGACGCGCTGCGGCATCCCACCTGGCAGATGGGGAGCAAGATCACCATCGACAGCGCCACGCTGGCCAACAAGGCGTTGGAAGTGATCGAAGCGCACCACCTGTTCGGCATCCCGTACGACCGGATCGAGGTGGTGGTGCACCCGCAGAGCATCATCCACTCGTACGTGGAGTACGTGGACGGCAGCGTGCTGGCCCAGCTGGGCGCCCCGTCGATGGAGCTCCCCATCCTGTTTGCCCTGACGTGGCCGGAACGGATTCCGGACAGCGGGGTCCCAGCGTTTGACCCGGTGGCACTGGGTACGTTGACCTTCGAGGCGGTGCGGCACGAGGCGTTCCCGATGCTGGGGATGGGGATCGCGGCGGGGCGCGCCGGCGGGGCGGCCCCCGCGGTGTACAACGCCGCCAACGAGGCAGCCGTGGCGCTGTTCCTGGCCGGGGCGCTTCCCTTCGGGGGCATTCCCCGCGTGGTGGAGGGGGCCTTGGCGGCACTGGCGACGCAGCCCGGGGATACGCTGGAGGCGCTGTGGGCCGCTGATGCGGCGGCGCGGGCGCACGTACACGGACAGGTGGGGAGGGGGACGGCATGACGGCGGTGACGCCATACATCGCGCCGCTGGTGGTGTTCGGGCTGGTGGTGTTCATCCATGAGCTGGGCCATTTCGTGGCAGCCAAGCTCACCGGGGTGTACGCCCCGGTGTTTTCGCTGGGGTGGGGGCGGCGGCTGTTCGGGGTGCGGCGCGGGGAGACCGACTATCGGGTGTCGCTGCTGCCCTTGGGCGGCTACGTGCGCATGGCATCGCGCGAGGACGAGGCGATGGCCGGGTTCGAGGGGGCCGGGGGGACGTTGGAGGAGGCGCCGGAGCGGCCGGCAGATGTGCCGGCCTCCCTGTGGGACCCGCAGGGGCTGGCGCCTTTTGGTCCGCGTGCGGTGCCCCCCGACCGGTGGATGGAGAGCAAGCGGGTACCGGCCCGTCTGTTCATCCTGTCGGCCGGGGTGCTGATGAACCTGCTGATGGCGCTGGCCATCATGATCGGGCTGGTGTGGGCCTACGGGGTGGCCTCGGTGCCCCCCGTGGTGCAGGCCGTGGTGGCCGAGGCGCCGGCGGCCAGGGCGGGGGTCCTTCCGGGGGACCGGATCGTGGCCATCGACGGCGCCCCGGTGACGGCCTGGACCGAGGTGCTGGCCCGGGTGTCGGCGGTGACCAGCGGGTCGGTGCGGCTGGAGGTGGAGCGGCGCGGGCCCACGGGGCCGGTGCGGGTGCCGATGGTGGTCACGCCGCAGGTCACGGAGGCGGCTGACCCCACGACGGGGGCGCCGCGCCGCGTGGGGCGCATCGGCATCCAGGTGCGGGATTCGGTGGTGCGTCGTCCGGTTGGGGTGGCCGAGGCGGTGCGAACCGGGGCACAGGCGACGTGGGGGATGGCCGCCAACGTGGTCGGGGTGCTGGGGGGGCTGGTGCAGGGGACGGTGTCGC
>JBILED010000009.1:0-32437 GCA_044352305.1 Gemmatimonas sp. | reverse complement strand
GAACGACACCCCGCTGGCCACCCCGATGACCCCGGCGGCCACCACGCTGAGCACCGTGCCCACCAGGAACGCGAAGGGGTCGAAGGTGATGAAGGCGGCGAAGACGCCCCCCACCAGCAGCCCCAGGGCGGCCAGCAGCCCGGCAATGCTGTGAAGCAGGTTGAGCAGGGCGACGATGGTGACGTGACGGCGCATGCGGGTCTCCGGGGTTGGGATCAGGAAGGCCCTACGCCGCGGCGCCCCCGGAAGATTCGGGGCGCCGGATACGCCACGGGGGGCCGGGATCGCTCCCGGCCCCCCGCGTCGCCTCGGGCCACTCCCCCGTCCTAGTTGGTGCGCAGGTTGGGGTTGGCCCCGATCTCCTCCAGGCTGATCGGGATGCAGCCGCTGCGCCCCTGCAGCTGGGTGTTGCGCCCCTCGGCCAGCCAGCGCCGCAGGTCGTACAGGCGGCGCCCCTCCAGCCACAGGACGGCACCGCGCTCGCGGATGAGCGCCGTCCAGGCGTCGGCGGCCGTGGTGATCGTGAGCGCCGGCAGCGAGGCGGCCGTCCGCCCCTGGTTGATGAACCCGACCGCCGCCGTCACGTCGTTGGCGCGCAACGCCGCCTCCGCCCGGATGAGCAGCATCTCCGTCCCCTTGGCCAACGGCACCGGGTCGCCGATGGTCAGGTACTTCGCCTGGCGGAAGAAGCGCGTGCGCCCGTCCTGCCCGGTCTGGAAGCCGCCGGAGCTGGTGCGGACGGTGTCGTAGCGCGCGCGGGGGTCGGGGCTGGACACCCAGGCGGTGCCAAACACCGTCACCTCGCGGCGGTTGATGGTCTGCACCGCCAGGTCCATGTTCTCGCGCGTGGTGTTCACCGAGAAGACGGCGTTGTGGCGGAAGCTCGCGGGGACGAGCGCCGCGTCGGCCACGGCGTCGTCCCACTTGCCCAGGTTCACCCGCACCTGCGCCCGCCCGGCCCGGGCGGCGTTGGCCAGCGCGGCGTTGGTGCCGGCCAGCGCCAGCGCCCGCGTGAACAGGCTCTCGGCGCGCACGAAGTGCTCGGTGTGCGGCACCTTGGGCCCGCCGTCGATGACGGTCTCGCAGACGTTCTCCCCCAGGAACCGGTTGGCGAAGCCGGCATAGAGGTAGGCCCGCGGCGTGTTGGGGTTGGTCTCGAAGGCGGTGCCCAGGACGGTCTTCATGCGCACCAGCCCGTTCTCGGCCACCCACCGGGCACGCTGCATCCGGGCCCAGTCGCCGTTGACGTCCTCGGCGCGGATGACGCCGGTGGCGAACTGCCGCTCGGCGGCGAAGTTGCCCGAGTGCGTGAGCTCGAACGCGGCCAGCGAGCCGCGGGTGAGGTAGTTGCCGATGGCGTTCGACAGGTCCCCACCCATGCCGTTGACGAGGGAGGGGACCGCGGTCACCACGTCGAGCTGCTCGTCGAGGATCGGACCGGGGTTGGTGACCGTGAAGTCGCAGCCGGCGGCCAGGGCGGCACCCGCCGCCAGCGCCAGCGTGGCCGCGCGTCGGCGGCCGGTGGAAAGGGTCGGCATCAGAAGGACGTCCTCACGCTGAAGAGAAACGTGCGGTAGGGCGGGAAGTTGTAGTAGTCGCGGCGCGAGAACGTGCTGGTGCGCTGGTCGGCCACCTCGGGGTCGGTGCCCGTGTAGTCCGTCTGGCGGAACAGGTTCCGCCCCACCAGCTGCACCGTGGCCGGGCGCCCGCCGGGCATCAGCCGCCCCGGGATGTCGTACGACACCGTCAGGTTGCGCAGCTTGAAGAAGTCGGCGCTCTCCACCCAGTAGCTGTAGTCGCGCTCGGCCGCCGTGATGGAGCAGCGCATGCGGTCGCGGGCGTTCACCGTGGCCAGCTGGCTGGCATCTCCCGCCGCCGCCGCCCGCAGCGCCGCCTGCGCGGCGAAGCAGGGCTGCCAGATGCCGAGGCCGGCATTCTGGAAGCCGTTGGCATTCAGCAGGTGCCCGCCACGCTGGAATTCCCCCACCGCCTCGACCGACAAGGTGCCGAACAGCGTGACCGTGAGGGAGGGATTGATGATCTGGTCGGCGAACGTCTGCCCGAGCAGCTGGTTCTCCTGGATCACCGGCGCCTCGAAGGCGTCGGGGTTCATCACCTTCCGCCCCACGTAGGCGGGGAGGGGGAGCCCCTCCTGCACGTAGCTGCGCGACAGCGCGTCGATGGTGATGACGCGCCCGCCCAGGTCCACCGCCGAGCCGCGGGTGCGGGTGTACTGGAGGCGCGCCTCCAGGCGCGACCACCGGGTGGGCTCGAGGGTGGCGGTGACCGCGGCCTCGAGGCCGTGGTTGGCGATGGTGCCGACGTTCTCCGGCTGGTTGGCCGTGAACCCCTGCGACGGCGCGTACGCCACGTTGATGATCGCGTCGTTGGTGCGCGCCGCGAACCAGGTGGCCACCACCCCCAGCCGCCCGTTGAACAGCCCGGCATCAAAGCCCAGCTCCGTCTCGCGGGTGCGCTCGGGGCCCAGGTTGGGGTTCCCCAGCTGCCCGGGGGTCACGGCGGCCAGCCCGCCCTCGGCGGCGATCGGGTCCCAGGTGCGCGTGGCGTCGAAGGCGCCCGGCGCCTTCCCGGACTCCCCCAGCGCGCCGCGCAGCTTGAAGGTCTCGATCACCGACGTCGGCCAGAACGCCTCGTCGGAGAGCACGTACGACGCGCTCACCTTGGGGTACGTCTGCAGCCCGAAGCTCTGGCCGAAGGCGCTGTTGCCGTCCACGCGCGCGCCCACCGTCACGAACAGCCGGTCGCGCCACCCCACCATCTGCTGGGCGAAGAAGCCGGCGTTGATCACCCGCTGCTGGTTCACGTCGGTGATCTGCCGCAGCGAGGCCGACAGCAGCGTCGGGTTCCCGGGGCCGGCGAAGTTGTCCCCCTGCAGCTCGGTGCTGTTGAGGCGGCTGTCGAACAGCTGGGCGCCCACGGCGGTGGTGCCGGTGAGCCCGCCGGGGAGCGAATGCTTCCAGGTGGTGGCGTAGTCCACCGTGATCAGCTGGCGGTTCCAGAGCGTCTGGAAGTACTGCCCGGTCGGCGTGCGCAGGTAGCCGAAGGGGTTGACCGTGCGCTGGTCGGTGTTGTTGTAGTCGATGCCGACGGCCACGCGGTTGGTGACCTGCGGGATCGGGGTCCAGGTGGCGGTGCCGCCCAGGATGAAGTGGTCGCCGCCGATGGTGTTGGCCTTGGAGAACATCGTGTCGTTCACCGTGCACACCACGGTGGTCGAGCTGCAGCCGCCCCCCTTGAAGTTGGAGTTGGGGCCGCGGGAGACGTTCAGCAGGAAGGCGTCGGCGCTGTTGCCGTCGGAGATCATCGCCGTGTTCCGGCGCTGCCACGCCGTGTTGAGCGCCAGCGTGACGGTGCGCGTCGGGGCGAAGCCGAGGTTGGCGCGGAGCCCGCCGGTGCGGTTGCTCCCCACGCGCAGCACCCCTTCCTCGTTCTCCAGGTTCCCCGAGATCGCGTAGTTGATGCCGCCGCTGGAGCCGCGCACCCCCAGGGCATAGCGCCCGAGGAAGCCGTTCTTGAGCCACGAGCCGCTTTCCGGGCAGGTGGCGTCCTCGAAGGCGACGCCGGCCGCGTCCTTCATGTTGGGGCCGCGGCACTCGCGCACGAACATCCCCGTGGGGTCGGACGCCGGGCCGAACTCCCCCATCGAGTTGACGCCGCCCGCCACGTCCAGCGTCCAGCGCGCCGCCCCCTCGCGCCCGCGCTTGGTGAAGATCTGGATCACCCCGCCCGAGGCCTCGGTGCCGTACAGCGTGGTGGCCGCCGGCCCCTTCACCACCTCGATGCGGTCGATGTCCGCGGCGGGGATGTCGTTGAGCGGCGACACCGACTGGCGCGACGACACGCCGGTGGGGGAGTTGCCGTTGAAGATGCGGATCCCGTCCACGTAGATGAGCGGACGGTTCCCCTGCGTGATGGAGTTGACGCCGCGCAACCGGATCGTGCCCCCGGACCCCGGGCCGCCGCCATTGGCGAGCACGGTCACGCCGGTGGTGCGCCCCTGCAGGATCTGCTGGGTGTTCCCCGCCCCGGCCTTGTCGAAGTCGGCGCTGCCGAGCGTGCTGATGGCGTTGCCCACCTCCTTCTTGCGCTCCTCGCCCGTGGCGGTCACCACCACGCCGGCCAGCGACACGGTGGCCTTGGCCAGCCGGAGCTCCAGCGTCACGGTCCCCCCGGCGGCGACGGTCACGGCGCGCGCCTGCTGCTGGTAGCCGATGCGCCGCACGACCACCGTGCGGGCGCCGGCGGGGATGTTGGCCAAGGTGAAGCGGCCGTCGTCCCCCGTGGCGGCTCCGCCCGGGGTGTTGGCCACGGTGACCTGCGCGGCCGCGATGGGCTGCCCGTTGTCGGCGTCCAGGACGCGACCGGCGATGGTGCCACCGCCCTGGGCGGCAGCCGCGGCCGGGGCCAGGGTCAGGAGGGCGGCCAGCGCCGGCCGCAGCCAGGCGCGCACGCCGGTGAGGGCGGGGCGCCAGGGGAATTGATGGTCCACGAGAGGAAGGAGTGGGAGGGAGGGCACACGGGCCCACAGCCCGGCAGGTCGCGGCCGGCACCCATGCGGTGCCGGCGGCGGAGCGCGCAATCTAATCGCGCCGCGCCTGCCGACGCCGCCACCCCGCGGGCACCAGGCTCACCAGCGCCACCCCGCCCACGATCACCGCCATGGCGGCCATGGCCAGCGGCGGCAACCGCTCCCCCCCCAGCCACGTCCCCAGCAGCACCGCCACCACGGGGTTCACGTAGGCGTACGTCCCCACCGCCGTGGGGGACGCCACCGTGAGCAGCCACATGTACGTGCTGAACCCCACGATGGAGCCGAATACCGCGAGGTACCCCAGCGACAGCAGGCTGCGGGTCGACACCGCCGCCGGATCGAGGCGCCCCCACTCCCCCAGTGCGCCCGAGAGCGCCAGCAGCAGCACGCCGCCGCACAGCATCTGCATCCCCGACGCCAGCGCCGGCGGGCGCGCCAGCCGCGCGCTGCGCGAGTACAGCGAGCCGATGGTCCACGACAGCGATCCCACCGTCAGCACCGCCGCCCCGGCCAGGTCCACCGCCGACCGGTTGGCCCCCGGCAACACCAGCAACCCCACCCCCACCAGCCCCAAGGCCACCCCGGCCAGCTGCGCGCCGGTGGGGCGCTTCCCCTGCCACCGCTCGCACAGCACCAGCCACAGCGGCACGGTGGCCACCAGCACCGAGGCGATCCCCGAGCTCACGCGGCGACTGGCCCACGACACCGCGCCGTTCCCCACGAACAGCAGCAGCGTCCCCACGATGGCCGCGTTGCGCCACTCCACGCGCCCGGGCGCCGGCGCGCCGCGCCACCGCGACCACGCATACAGGGCCCCTCCCGCCATCAGGAAGCGCACTGCCCCCAGCGAAAACGGGGGAATGGTCTCCACCCCCCACCGGATGGCCAGGTACGTGGACCCCCACACCACGTAGATGACCAGGAACCCCGCTACCAGCTGCCACCGGGGCACCGCATGGCGCGTGATGGGGATGGGTCCGGAGGCGGCGGAAATGGTCAGGCTCCTGGAATCGGGGGGCTCAGGAGCGCAACGCGCGCAGGACACCCCGTCCGGCCGCCGCCGCCCCCACCAGCAGGTACAGGTAGAACGTGTAGAACCGCCACCACAGGAGCGACGCCGCAAACAGCGCGGGCGGGATGGCCTCGCGCAGCGTGGCGGCGAACGCCCCCTCGATGAACCCGCCCCCCCCCGGCGCCGGCACCACCACGCCGCCGTAGAACAGCGCCAGCGGCCACAGCACCAGCGGCGCCAGCGCCTCGCGCGTGAGAGGCACCGCCACGCCCGTCGCCGCGCCGGCCGCCACCACCAGCACCGGGAGCGCGGCCACCTTTCCCAGCACGTGCACCACGCTCCCGCCCAGCGCCAGCGCCATCACCCCGGGGCGCGCGTGGCGCAACGCCGCCACCCCGGCGCGTGCCCCGCGCATCAGCTGCTGAACGCTGCGCCACTGCCCCGCGTGCCCGCCCACCCGCCGGAACCACCCGGGCGCCGGCCCGCGCGCGTGCCGCCGCGCCAGCAGCACCCCCACCGCCCCCACCCCCAGCACGAAACCGCTGTACCCGCCCACCAGCGCCGCCAGCCCCCGGGCGCTGCTCCCGGCGCCGGCAAAGGCCCACGCCAGCCCCCCGCACACCAGCACCAGCGACCACATCTCCAGGAACAGCTCCAGGAACAGCACCAGCACCCGCGCCGCGGGCGCGATCCCCGCCTCCGCCAGCACCAGGTAGCGGGCTGGCTCGGCCCCCGCCCGCGCCGGCGTGATGGCGGCGGCAAAGTCCCCCGCCAGCGAGGTGGTGAGCGCCGTCCGGAACCGCAGCGGCACCCCGCACGCGCGCGCCGAGGCCATGATCTTGAAGGCGCGCGACAGCACCTCCACCAGCGCCGTCCCTCCGGCCGCCAGGTGCACGGGCCACGGCAGCCAGGGCAAGCCGCCGGCCGGCCAGCTGTCCCGCAGCACCCACCCCGTGGCGCCGGCCATGGCCGCGAACGACAGCAGCGCAAACGCCAGGCGGGCTGGAGACACGGAGTGCGGAAAATGGAAAGCGGGAAAGTCGCGGAGGGCGCGCAGACACCGTAAACTAGCGGAATCGGGACCAACGACCGGCCGTCACCGGGCGTCCGACCCGCCACGCACCGGCCACCCCCCACCCCCGCACCCATGCCGCTCACCCGCACCCCGCTTTCGCGCCGCCAGTGGCTTACCACGTCGGGGCTCCTCGCCGGCGGCACCGTCCTGGCCCCCGAGGCGCTCCGCGCCGGCGTCCCCGACGCGCCGCACGTGGCGGACGGCCTGTCCACGCCGGCCGGGCTGGCGGCGCACGAGGCCGAGGTGCGCGCCACCCGCGCCGGCGCCCCGGTGCGCCTCGCCTCCAATGAGAACCCCTACGGCATGGGGCCCGCCGCCAAGCAGGCCATCATGGACGGCTGGGCGGAGCACAATCGCTACGGCAACGCCTCCCCCAACGAGCTGCGCGCAGTCTACGCCAAGTCCATCGGCGTGCCGACCGAGTGCGTGCTGGTGGTGGCCGGCTCGTCGGAGACGCTCTCCATCGCCGCGCTGGGGTACGGGCTGCAGGGGGGCGAGCTGGTGACCCCCTGGCCCACCTACGAGGGGCTGCCGCGCTACGCCGAGGCGGTGGGCGCCAAGGTGCACAAGGTGCCGCTCAAGGCCGACTTCACGCACGACCTGGAGGCGATGGACCGGCGCATCACGCAGCGCACCTCGCTGGTGTTCGTGTGCAACCCCAACAACCCCACCGGCACCCTCACCGACAACGCCCGGCTGCGCAGCTTCGTGGAGTCGGTCCAGAAGGACACCATGGTGGTGGCGGACGAGGCCTACCACGACTTCGTGGAGGACCCGGGGTACCGCCCCATGGTGGACATGGTGCTGGCGGGCGCCAACGTGATTCTTTCGCGCACCGCCTCCAAGATCCACGGACTGGCGGGGCTGCGCACCGGCTACGTCATCGCGCGTCCGGACATCATCGAGCGGCTGACGCCGCTGGTCACCAGCTTCCCGTCGGTGTTCGGTGCCCGCGGCGCGATCGCCTCGGTGCAGGACACCGCCTACCAGGCCTACTGCCGGAAGCAGAACGCCGTGGGGCGCGCCACCATGACCGCGGCGCTCAAGGCGCTGGGGTACCAGGTCACCGATTCGCACACCAACTTCGTCTTCTTCGACAGCAAGCGCCCCACCCCGGACATGCAGAAGCGCTTCGAGCAGCGCGGGTGGCTGGTGGGGCGCGCCTTCCCGCCGTACAACACGTGGGTGCGCATCTCCATCGGCACCCCCGAGGAGATGACCCAGCTGGCGGCCCAGCTGCCGGAGATCCTCAGGGCGTAACCGGGCGCGCGGGGCGACCTCCGGGCCGGCCGGTGGCACCCTCCGGGGCGCCGCCGGCCGGTGTGCGTTCCGGGGCTACTTCCCGCCCCCGCCCCACCGCGCCTTGAGCGCCCGCCACGCCGCCAGCCGCTCGGTGGCCGCGCGCACCATCGCCTCCGTGGGGGCCGCATCCGCCCCCTGCAGCGCCTCAATCACCGGCAGGTGGCTCCCCGCCACCCCGCCAAACCCCTCGGGGCCCGCCAGCTCCGTGCGCCCCGCGCGCTGCGCCTCGGCGGCCAGCGCCTGCGCCTCCACCACCGCGTCGTGCAGCGCCACCGACAGGTCGTGCTGCTGCCGCAGCGCGGCGGCGGGGGTCTTCACGCGCGGATCCAGCCGCACCACCAGCGGCTGCGTGTGCACCGCGCCGTCCACGGTCAGGCGCACGGTATAGCGCCCCGGCAGCACCCACGGCCCCTCGGGCTCGCACTTGGTGTTGAAGGGGGTGGCCGAAATGGGCAGCTCGCACGACGCCACGGGGCGCGTGTAGTGCAGGTCCCAGGTGAAGCGCTGCAGCCCCGCGCGCGCCGAGGGCGCCGCCGCGGGGCGGAACCAGTACCAGGGCCAGTTGCCCAGGTCCTGCGGGGCGGGGGTGCGATCGTCGCTGCGGAAGCGCCGCACCACGCGCCCGGCGCCGTCCACCACCTCCAGCACCACGAGCTTGGCGTCCGCCGCCAGGAAATAGTCGAGCATCGCGCCGTCGGGCGGGTTCTCGGCGCGCGGCTCGTCCGGGGGGACCGGCGTGTCGGTGTACAGGGAGTAGCGCACGCGCGTGGCCACCGCCGGGGCGAACAGCGTGGCCGGCGCCGACGCGGCGGCCGGCCGCCACTGCCGCAACGCCGTGATGTTGTCCAGGATCCAGAAGCCGCGCCCGTGCGTGGCCACCGCCAGGTCATCGTCCTTGATGACCAGGTCGCGGATGGAAATGGCCGGCATGTTGAGGCGCAGCGGCTGCCAGTGGTCGCCGTCGTCCAGCGACATCCACACCTGCGTCTCGCTGCCGGCAAAGAGCAGCCCGGGGCGTCGCGGGTCCTCCTTCACCACGTTGATCGTGGCACCGCTGTCGATGCCGGCCACGATCTCGGTCCAGCTCCTCCCGCCGTCGCGCGTGCGGTAGAGGTGCGGGCGCAGGTCGTCCAGCCGCAGCGTGTTCACCGCCGCGTACGCGGTGTTGGGGTCGGTGTGCGAGGCGTCCATCAGCGACACCTTCCACCACGGACCCAGCTGCGGCGGGGTCACGTTGCGCCACGTCCTGCCGTTGTTGCGCGTGACGTGGATGAGCCCGTCGTCGGTGCCGGCCCAGATGGTGTTGGAGTCCACCGGGCTGGGGGCGATGGTGTACACCACGCCGCGCCGCGAGGGGCGGGCGGCGGGGGTGCCGGCGTACGCCCCCACGCTGGCAGGCACCTCCCACGTGGCGCGCGACAGGTCGTCGCTGAGGCGCGTCCAGCTTTTCCCGCCGTTCAGCGTCTGCCACACCACGTTGGTGCCGTAGTACAGCTTGCGCGGGTTGGTGGGGGAGAAGAGGATCGGCATCGTGCGGATGCCGCGGAAGTAGTCGGGGCCGCTGCCGGCCGCGCCGCGGCGGCGGCCGATGGCGGGGCTCACGTCCTGCACCTGCCCGGTGCGCCGGTCGTATCGCGTGACCGTGCCGCCGTACACGATGTCGGGGTCCAGCGGGTCGGGGGCCACGTAGCTGTACTCGCTGGCCCCCACCGGATGCCAGTCACGGTAGGTGATGCTGCCGTCGTTGCCGCGGCTGGCCACGCAGGCGCTCCCCGACTCCTGCTGCCCGCCGCACAGGCGGTACGGCCACGCGTTGTCGGCGGTCACATGGTAGAACTGCGCCGTCCCCTGGTTGTACCAGGAGCTCCACGTCCGCCCGCCGTTCACCGTCACCACCGCCCCCTGGTCGGACACCAGCAGCATGTGGTCGGGGCGCAGCGGGTTGATCCACAGCCGCTGGTAGTCGTCGCCCCCCGGGGCCCCGCGCAGGCTGGCCCAGGTGGTGCCGCCGTCGGTGCTCTTCCACGCCACCACGTTCATGGTGTACAGCACGTCGGGGTTGGTGGGGTCCACCGTGATGGAGGCGAAGTCGTCGCCGCGCCCGAAGTACCGGCTGTCGGCAGTGACACGGCGCCACGAGTCCCCCGCGTCGTCACTGCGGTAGATGCCGCTCCTGGCCCCCGCCGTCACCGTCACGTAGATGCGCCGCGCGTCGCTGGGCGCGAGGCCGATGCCGATGCGCCCCAACCCGTCGGCGAAGGTGGGGAGCCCCGTGAGCTGCCGCCACGTGGTGCCGCCGTCGGTGCTCTTGAACAGCCCCGACCCGGGGCCGCTGAACACCGCGTTCTCCCACGGCCCCTGCCGCGCCTCCCACAGCACGGCGTACAGCGTGTTGGGGTCCCCGGGCGCCATCACCACGTCGGCACCGCCGGTGTTCTCGTCGCGGTACAGTACCCGCTGAAACGAGCGCCCGCCGTCGGTGCTGCGGTAGATCCCCCGCTCGGCGTTGGGGCCGTACGGGTGCCCGAGCACCGCCACGAACAGCCGGTCCGGGTTGCCGGGATCGATCGCGATGCGCGGGATCTGCTGCCCGTCGCGCAGCCCCAGCCGCACCCATGTCTTCCCCGCGTCCGTCGACTTGTACATCCCGTCCCCCGTGGAGAGGTCGGGGCGCTGCAGCCCCTCGCCGCTCCCCACGTAGAGCACGTTCGGGTCCGAGGGGGCCACCTCCACCGCGCCAATCGACCCGCTGGACTGCGCGTCGAAGAGGGGATCCCAGGTGCGCCCGGCGTCGGTGGTCTTCCACACGCCGCCGTTGGTGGCCCCGATGTAGAAGGTATTGGGCTGCGACGGCACCCCCACGGCGCTCTTGGTGCGCCCGGCGCGGAAGGGGCCGATATGCCGCCACCGCAGACCCTGGATGGCGGCCGCGGGCAGGCTCCCCTGGGCGGGGAGCGGTGCCGGGACGACAGGTGCGACAGCGAGGACGGCCAGCGCCGCCACCGGCAGCAGGCGGGGCATGGAGGGACGGCGCACGGCAGGCTCGGCGTGTGGAGGGGGGCACGGGGACATGGGTCCAATCTCCCCGGGCCCGGTCGCTTGTCCAGTCGGCGCGCGCGCCCGACAGGACGCCGGTCCGTGACGGCATGCCCCCTCGCGGCCGCGCGCGGCACGCGGGATCTTTGGGGGATGGAACCGACCCCCGCCCCGCCCGCGCTGGCCGCGCTGGTCCCCGACGCCGTGCGCGACGCCATGGTGGCGCTACGCCACGACCTGCACCGTCATCCTGAGCTCTCCAGCCGGGAGCATCGCACCGCCGCGGCGCTGGAGGCGGCGCTGGCCCCCCTGGCCCCGGTGTCCGTCACCCGCGTGGCCGAGACCGGCGTGGTGGCACGCCTCCGCGGGCGCAATCCGCACGCCCCCGTGGTGGCGGTGCGCGGGGACATCGACGCCCTCCCCATCCACGAGGCCACCGGGCTCCCGTGGGCCTCCGTGCACCCCGGCGTGATGCACGCCTGCGGGCACGACGTGCACGCGTCGTGGGCGGTGGGCGCGGCGCACCTGCTGACCGCGGAGCCCGCCGAGGGGGACGTGCTGGTGGTGCTGCAGCCGGCGGAGGAGACGGGCGACGGCGCCGTGCGCGTGCTGGCCAGCGGCGCCCTGGACGGGGTGGCGGCCATCTTCGGCGCGCACGTGGACCGCCGCTTCCCCGTGGGGCAGGTGGTGGCGCAGCCCGGGCCGCTGGCCGCCGCCGCCGACACCTTCACCATCACGCTCATGGGGGAGGGGGCGCACGGCGCGCGCCCGCAGGAATCGCGCGACCCGGTGGTGGGGATGGCGGCGCTGGTGATGGCGCTGCAGACCATCGTGGCGCGACGCGTGCATCCGGCCACCCCGGCGGTGGTTACCGTGGCCACGCTGCGTGCCGGCGAGGCGCTCAACGTGATCCCCGACCGCGCCAGCTGCGGCGGCACGCTGCGCAGCACCGACCCCGACACGCGCGCGCTGCTGGCGCGCGAGGTGGAGACCATCGCGCGCGGCGTGGCCGCCACGCACGGGCTGACGGCCGACGTGCAGTTCCAGTGGGGGCCGCCCCCCATCGTGAACCCCGAGCAACCCGCCGCGTGGGCGCGCACCGCAGTGGAGCGCCTCCTCGGCCCCGAGGCCGTGGTCCCGCTGGGGATCACCAACATGGCCGGCGAGGACTTCGCCGCCTACATGGAGCGCATCCCCGGCTGCTTCCTGCGCGTGGGGGCGCGGCTGGAAGGGGAGGCGGTGATCGCGGCGCACCAGCCCACCTTCTACGCCGTGGACGAGGCGCTCCCCGTGGGCGCCGCCGTGCTCGCCGAGACCGCGCGCATCGCCTCGGCGGCGCTGGCGCGCGAGGCCGGAGTGACCCCGTGACTGATCCGTTCCTCTCCCGCCGCGCCTTCCTGGGCGCCTCGCTCGCCGCCGGCGCCGCGTCGGTGGCGCGCCGGTCGCCGCTGTGGACCCCCGCCCAGGGCGCCCCCGCCATCATCACCGCCGAACGCCTCCGTCCCGTGCTCCCGGGCGGCGTGCAGGCCGGCGACGTGCTCAACGACCGCGCGGTGGTGTGGAGCCGCGCCGACCGCGCGGCGCGCTGGTTCGTGGAGTGGGACACCAGCGACCGCTTCCGCAATCCGCGCCGCTTGGAGGGGCCCGCGGCGCGCGCCGAGGCGGCGTTCACCACCCACCTCGACCTCACGGGGCTGCCGGCGGGGGAGACCATCGCCTGGCGGGCGCGCTACGAGAGCGTGGACGCGCCGGGGGCCTTCAGCGACTGGACCACCGGCCACTTCCGCACCCCCTCGCGCCGTGGCGACCGCCCGGTGCGCGTGGCGTGGTCGGGGGACATGGTGGGACAGGGGTGGGGGATCGACGAGTCCCGCGGCGGCCTGCGCATCTACGACGCCCTGCGCCGCGCCGAGCCTGACCTGTTCATCCACTCGGGGGACAACATCTACGCCGACCAGCCGCTGGTGGCCGAGGTGCCGCTGGACGACGGCACGGTGTGGCGCAACTTGGTGACCGAGGCCAAGAGCCGCCCGGCGCAGAGCCTGGACGACTTCCGCGGGAACTTCGCCTACAACCAGCTGGACCCGCACGCGCGGGCCTTCGGCGCCAGCGTCCCCGTGGTGGCGCAGTGGGACGACCACGAGGTGGTGGACAACTGGTTCTGGGAGCTCACCATGGAGCGCGACGCGCGCTACACCGAGAAGCAGGTGTGCGTGCTGGCCGAGCGGGCGCGGCAGGCGCTGTTCGAGTTTCTACCCGTGCGGCGCCACCCGTCGGAGCCGCACCGCGTGTACCGCTCGTTCTCGCACGGTCCGCTGCTGGAGGTGTTCGTGGTGGACCTGCGCAGCTACCGCGAGGCCAACTCGAACAACCGCCAGCCGGCGGGGACCCCCGGGGGCGCCATTTTCGGCGCCACGCAGCTGGCGTGGCTGGGGGCGGCGCTCACGGCCAGCCGCGCCGTGTGGAAGGTGGTGGCGTGCGACATGCCCGTGGGGCTGGTGGTCCCCGACCGGCGGCGCAACGGCGAGCCCAACTTCGAGGGCGTCGCCAACGCCGACGACGGGGTGCC
Organism: Gemmatimonas sp.; assembly: GCA_044352305.1. Classification (GTDB taxonomy): domain Bacteria; phylum Gemmatimonadota; class Gemmatimonadetes; order Gemmatimonadales; family Gemmatimonadaceae; genus Gemmatimonas. The sequence goes on along the minus strand of JBILED010000009.1, from coordinate 18,891 downwards.
GCTGGGGCGCGAGCACGAGGTGGCCGCGCTGCTGCGCGGGCTCAAGCGGGACGGGGTGAAGAACGTGGTGTGGGTGACCGCCGACGTGCACTACTGCGCCGCGCACCACTACAACCCCGCGCGCGCGGCCTTCGCCGACTTCGACCCCTTCTGGGAGTTCGTGGCGGGGCCGATGCACGCCGGCACCTTCGGCCCCAACGCGCTGGACGGCACCTTCGGCCCCGAGGTGCGCTTTGCCAGCCCCGCCCCCAAGCCCAACCGCCCCCCCAGCGACAACCTGCAGTTCTACGGCACGCTGGACATCGACCCGCGCACGCGGGCACTCACGGCGGCGCTGTGGGACGTGACGAGGCGGCGGCTGTGGGGGACGGAGCTGGCGCCGGGGTGAGCGTTGCCCGCTGAGCGTTCGCGTTCTGCTGCCAACGCTCATCTGGAGGCAAGCGGGGCGTTCGCACCGGCCTTGGGCGCTTCAGAGAACGCCCCGCGGTCGCCGCACCGATCCTCGCAGCGTTTGACCGCAGCAACGCAAGGTTAGGCGTCTGTCGGCACATTCAGTATGCGCTCGACCTGTGCACAATGCGCGAGATCGTGGCCAGCAATGATGCGGATCATCGTGCGCAGTGACTCGGCACCGCGATCGCCGTGCATCCCCACCCGCTCCCACTCCGCCCCCGTGAGCCGACCGTACAGCGCGAGGTGCCGTTGGCGCAGTGCCGCGAAGAGTGCGAACGCCTGGTGTGCCTCGCTCTCCGCATACCGGCCGACGGTGGCCCAACCCTCCTGATCAAAGCTGGCCAACGGCGGCGCCTCTTGCGTCAGGACCTGCCGGACCCGAAACCCAAACACGAGCTCGGCGTCGGCGAGGTGTTCGATCACCGCCGCAACGGACCAACGGCCCGGCGCCTCCGGGCGCTGCAGCTCGGCGAGGGACCGACCACGCAGCACAGCCTCGAGGCGGGGTACCGTTGCCGACAGAATCTCAAGCGGATCGCGCGTGCCGACGCGCGCCGCGATGGCGGCACTGAATGCGCGCCACCCCTCGGCATCGCCGAGCGCCGGCGTCGGCACCCGCACCGCTGCATGCTCGGCTGTGCTCATCGCGTGGTCTGCAGGGGGCGGAGGGTCGGGTTTGCAGCGGGTGTGCGCATGCTCCGTCCGTGCATGGTGGTGGTCTGACGCCTAACGCCAGCTTCTGCAGCGGGCGATCAAATGAAATGCGAGCGCAGTGAGCTACCGATCTGCCCGCCTGCAGCAAGCATCGTTAACTCGCCCGCCGCGTCGCCGCCCGCTTCTTGGCTGGCGCGACCTTCGCATCCATGTACGCGCGTAGCACCGCATTCATGCGCGACTGGTATCGCGGCCCCTGTAGCCGAAACCAGGTCAAGACATCAGCATCGACGCGCAAGGAGATCGGCTCCTTGATTACCGGGGGCACGAGCTCCGCGTTATCCCAGAAGTCGGCGGGCAAGTTCTTGAGCTCCGGCGGCGAGGTCCGCTCGATCTCGGCGTCGGTCATCCGGCGCAGCCGGGCCAGATCGGCACGCCCCTTCGACGGCTGCTCAGGCTTGCGGGTACGCGGCTTGGTAGACTTGTCGCTCACGGCGTGTGCTCACTCGCGCGGAGATGATCCGGCGTTCGAGGGTTCCATCGGCCGCCACGCGATCCGTGTACACCACGGTCAGCAGGGCCGATGCGGCGCGACCCACGGCGAGACGTCGGACCTCTCCGTAGTCGCGCCGGGTGTCGGTGCGCTCCACAGTGGGCCCCGTGAAGATCAGCGCGGCAAACGCAAAGTCGAAGCCGCGGTCGGTGGCGTTCCGGGCGCTCTTGCGCGGATCCCACGTGAAGTGCACACCTGGAATATGCGCGTGTATATACGCCAGCGCAAGCCGTCACCGGCGCATGTACGGCGAGTTAACGAGTATTGGACTGCAGGCGATCCTTGCAGAATCGGATACTATACCGCTCCCCCCCGCAGTCTATCACGACGAGACCCCGCAGCCCCCAAGCCCGCAACCGGGTGGCCCACAACGCCTTGCAACCCGGACAGCTGCCCGTCGCCGTTGGATTGGATGGCGGAGATCGCTGTCTAACCTTCAGTTCCGCCGAGGGGGCCGCAAGGGAGAGGGCCGTGCGCCGGGGGGGGCGAGGTCCAGCGGGCTCCAGCCCCCAAGCCCAACCGCCCCCCCAGCGACAACCTGCCGCGCTACGGCACCACCGGCCCCGGCAGCGTGTGGCGCACGATCCACTCGTGCTCCCGCTTCACCTTGTCGATCTGGTGGTAGTACTCCGCCAGCCCGTGCCCCTCGCGCGGGTAGAACACCAGCTCCGCCGTCTTCCCGCGGTCGCGCAGGTACCGGTAGTACTCCATCGGCTGCCCGATGGGCACGCGCTCGTCGTTCCCGCCGTGCAGCATCAGCAGCGGCGTGGTGACCTTGTCGCTGTAGGTGATGGCGGAGCGGCGGCGGTAGAAGTCCAGCGAGGCGTTGGAGAGCGTGCCGTCCAGCTTCGGCATCCCGTCGTAGAAGGTGCCGATGTAGCCGGGGATGTCGGTGGTGCCGTACATGCTCACCATGTTCACCAGCCCGGCGCCCATCATGGCCGCCTTGAAGCGCCCCGTCTGCGACACCACCCACCCGGTCATGTAGCCGCCGTAGCTCCACCCGGTGATCGCCAGCTTGGTGGAATCGGCCACCCCGCGCCGCACCAGCGCGTCCACCCCGGTCATGATGTCGCGGTAGTCGCCGCCCCCCCAGTCCTTGATGTTGGCGCGCATGAACTTCTCGCCGTACCCGGTGCTGCCGCGGGGGTTGGGGTACAGCACCGCCCACCCGCGCCCGGCCCAGTACTGCCCGGGGTTCCCCCAGTTGGCCTTGAAGCCGTTGGTGTGCGCCCCGGTGGGGCCGCCGTGCACGTCCACCAGCAGCGGCACCTTGGCGCCGGGTCGGTACCCCACCGGCGTGAGCAGCACCCCCTCCACCTCGACGCCGTCAGTGCTCTTCCACGTCACCACCTCCGTGGCCCCCAGCGCCACGCCGGCCAACTGCGGGTTGGTGGTGGTGAGGCGGCGCGGCGCGGCGAAGTCGGCACCGCTCACATGCACCTCGGCGGGGGCGTCGGGGCCCTCCTGCAGGTACGCCACGGTCTGCATGTCCGCCGAGTAGGACGCGCCGCGCACCATCCGCTTGGCCGTGAGCGGGGTCACGCGCCCCGTGGCCGCCTCCACCCGGTACGCGGTAGACCACACGCGGTCCTGCGCGGTGAACACCAGGTGCGTCCCCGCGGGCTCCCACCGCGGGGTGCCCACGCTGTTGTCGTAGGTGGCGGCGGTGAGCACACGCCCCTGCCCCGACGCCACGTCGTGCAGCACCAGCACCGTGTTGCGCAGCGACCGCGTGGGGATCCCGTCGCCGGCGGTGATCGCGTCGTCCTGCAGCGCCCCGTAGGCCAGGGTGCGCCCATCGGGGGACCACACGCCGCCGAACTGCGGGATCATCTTTGCCGGGGGGGCCAGCCGCACCTTCTCCCCGGTGGCCACCGTCACCACCCACGCGTCGCGCCGCTCGTCGCGGATGAGCGGCGTGGGGGAGGTGAGCAGCGCCAGCCGGGTACCGTCGGGGGACCAGGCGGGGGCGCCGCGCACGGTGTACGCCCCGCTCGTCACCTTGGTCGCGGCGCGCGTGGCCACGTCGACCACCCACACGTGGGAAAGCCGGAGATCCCCCTCATACGGCTTGGCGTCGTCGCGCCGCCGCGCGCGCGCCTCGGCGTCGCGCGTGAGCGAGTCGGTGGTGAGATAGGCGACGCGCTTCCCGTCAGGGGACCAGCTGTACGCGCTCACCCCGTCGCGCGCCGTGGTGAGCGGCATCGCCTCGCCCCCCTCGGCGGGGAGGAGCCACAGCTGCGGGCGCGGCCCCTCGTCGCCGATGGCGGTGCCGCGCGCCGCGAGGAAGGCGATGAAGCGGCCGTCGGGGGACCACTGCGGCTGCGACTCGCCGCGCTCGCCGAAGGTGATCTGCCGGGGCGTGCCGCCGGCGGCGGGGACCATCCACAGGTGCGACCGCTGGTCGTGCCGGTCCCCCTTGCTGGTGTCGCGCGCGGCGGGGTGCTCCCACCCGGTCACGGTGTACACCACGCGCGATCCGTCGGGGGAGAGCGACGGACTCCCCGCGCTGCGCAGTTCCATGAGGTCATCCATGGACATCGGGCGCGGGGTAGCGCCCTGCGCGGCCAGCGCGAGCGGGGCGGCGAGGGACAGCGCCGTCAGGCGCACCGCGCCCCAGTGACGAGGCAGGGTGATGGCAGGCATCGGATTCCGGGAGGAGGGTGGATTGATGAAGGACGGGGAACGGAACGGCTGGGTCAGCGTGGTGCGGGCGACGGCTCCACCGTGCGCAGGAACTCCCGCACGGCGGCCTGGTACTCCGCGGGCTTCTCGCGGTACGTGCCATGCGCGGCGCCGGGGATGGTCACCACGCGTGCGCGAGGCATGGTGGCGGCCAGCTCGGCCAGCGTGGCGGGGCGCGCCTCGTCAAACTCCCCGGCCACCAGCAGCGCGGGGATGGAGATGTCATCCAGGTCGGCCGCGCGGTCCCACGTGCGCAGCGACCCCGTGCTGCGGAACTCCGTGGGCCCCCACATCTGGCGGTAGATGGTGTCGTTCCCCGCCACGCCGGCGCAGCCGGGCTCCGGCGGCGTGGGAATGCGCGACACGTGCCGCGCGTAGAACGAGTCGGTGGCGGCCAGGTACTCCGGGTGATCAGTGGTGCCGGCGCGCTCATGGCGATCCAGCGCCTCGCGCAGCGGGGCGGGCATCGCGGCGCGCAGCAGGTTGGCGTCGGCGATCCACCGCGGCGTGGACAGCAGCGGACTGCTGAAAATCACCGCGCGCACCGCCGGGCGCGGCGCCGTGAGCAGGTACTCGGCCACCAGCGCGCCCCCCCACGAGTGCCCCAGCAGCACCAGCGAGTCCAACCCCAGCCCGCGGCGCACCGCCTCCAGCTCCTCCACGAACCGCGCCACCGTCCACAGCGTGGTGTCGGCCGGGTGGTCGGAGCGCCCCGACCCCAGCTGGTCGTAGTAGATGACCGGGCGCTCGTCGGCCAGCGGCGCCAGCGCGGCAAAGCGGCAGCTCGTGCCTCCGGGGCCGCCATGCACCGCCAGCAGCGGCAGGCCGGGGCCCGTACCCATGCGGCGGTACCACACACGCCCGCCGGGAACGGAGAGGTAGCCTTCGGTGGCGGGGGGCGCGGGGGCCGGGGAAGGCGTGGCGTCCGGTATCCGCTCGGCGGTCGGCGCGCAGGCCGACAGCGTCAGCAGGAGCGGTGAGAGCGGCACCAGCCGCCGGACGGCATCGGAAAGTCGGAAAAGGATCATGCGGAGAATCTGCGGGCTGGACCGTGGGACGCCATTGGTCGCCGCCAACCTCCGCCCCACGGAAACGGGGCGGGGACCGCCAACGCGATCCCCGCCCCGTGTGCCGGTGCCCCGACCAGTCGGCGCCTTACCGCACCGACAGCAGCCCCACCATCAGGTTGGTCGTGCTGATCCCGTCCACCGAGCGAAGCTGGGCGGCCGCGCCCAGTTCGAAGCTGCCCAGCCGGAGCGAGGCCCCGCCTGCCACAAGGGTGCCGCCCGTGACCACGGAGAAGCCCGCCCGGAGGGGGAGGAAGGAGATCCCGCGATACTCGGCACCCACCCCGATGCTGGTCTTGGGGCCGATGAGGATCGTCTCGCTCTCCGCCCCCAACTGCGCCGCCACGTCACCGGTGACCGTAAGGGCCTTGGTGGGGACGAAGGCGACCCCGGCGCGCACCCCGGGGCCGAAGCCCCGCGCCGACGCCTGCCGCACCCGATCGGCCAGCGCGCCGGCGCAGGGCACCTCCTCGGTGCTCGTGCTGGTGGCGTTCACGGTGACGTCGGTTCGAATGTCCCGACACCGGTAGCCCGTGCCGTCCCAGGCGAAGCTGTTGAACACGTTGGTGACCGTGACCCCGGCCGTGGTGGTGCCGCGCCGCCAGGCGAGCGACACATCCGCCCCCATCCCCGAGCCGCCCCCGGACTCCGGGTTGTTGACGAGCACGGGGAACCGCAGGCGCAGCGTGTCAGGGCTGATCAGCGAGCCGTTGTCTCGGGCATCGACATCGGCCAGGCCGCGCACGTGCTTGGCACTCACCCCCAGCGCCAGCCCGCCGTCCTGGCCGGTGCGCAGCGGAATGGCGTACGACACGGACGGCGTGAGGAACGCCTGGGCGGTGAGCGACCCGCTCGGGCGCAGCGTGCGGTTGGCAGCCACCGCGTCGGCATTGCCGAGGAACAGCAGCTCCAGCGCATCGGCTCCCAACCCCATGCGGGCGCCGAGGGTGCTCGACAGTTGAACGCCCAGGCGTCCGGCGCTGAGCGCCAAGAGCGTGAGGGAGGCGTCCGCGCTCCCCTGCTGGCTCCCGGCCTCGCGCACCGCGCTCACCCAGCTGCGGCGGACGTCCACGGGGATGGAGGTGCCGGCCCGGTCGGCCAGGTCCTTCACGGTCACCGGGCCAATGCCGGCGCTGCTCCCCAGCACCAGCCCGCCCAGGGAAAAGCGCGGGGCACCCGGGAGCCCCAGCAACGCCGGGTTCCACACCGTGGCCTCATACCCGCGAGCGGCCGCCGTGTAGTTGCCCGCCATGCCGTACGCCGCCACGCTGGGGTTGCCTTCCTGCGCGGCCAGCCCGGCGGGGACGAGGGCCGCGAGGGCCAGAAGTGCGCGGCGCATCACTTGGCCTCGGTGGACATGGTGATTTCCAGCCGGGCGCCAACCGTGACGCGGTCACGCGGGGCCACCCGGACCGCGGCGGCGGCCGAGACCGGTCCCGTCAGCGTGAGCGCCAGGTTCTTGCCTGCCATGGAGGTCAGCTCCTGTTGCGTGAAGGCGATCGACGGAGTGGAGGTGCCGGCCGCCAGTGCCAGCGGCTTGGTGACCGTCACCCCGCCCCCGGCCAAGGTGAGGGAGAGGGCGCCCGTGACCCCAAAGGGATTGGCGACCGACAGCCGGAGCGTGCCGCCCAGCAACCGGTCCCGGATCCCCGCGTCGATCCCCGAGAGGTCGAAGGTGGAGGCGCTGGTGTTGATCGCCTTGGCCGTGACCGTCACCGAGGCGTCGCTCACGGCCACGTCCTGCAGGGTGCCCAGGATGGTGAGCGCCTGGGCCGTGTTGATGACCACCGACGCCCCCTGCGGGGAGGTGACGGTGGCGGCGACCGTCAGCGGGCCGCGCACGGGACCGGGCGCCAGGGTGAGCGTGCGGGTGGTCACGCCCGACGCTGGGATGCTCATGCTGGCCCCGTTGATCGAGTCGCGCGCCAGCAGGCGGTTGCCCGCGTCGGTGACCGTGATGACCATGGCGCCGGCGCCCGAGCCGCCCAGCGGATCGAAGGCGTACCCGTTCAGGATGGTGAGGGCCAGGGAGCCGCCGGCGAGGGTGGCGGTGGCGACGTCCGCCGGCAGCGCCGCGGAGGTGGTGGCCTGGAAGGCGAAGGCCGGCCTGGGGGCCGTGAGGCCGTTGATCGCCGCGCACTCGGGGCACACCGCCCCCAGAGTGCGGGAAATGGAGACGCCGGGGACGGCCACCATGAAGGCGCCGCTGTCCTGGCGGATGGTGACCCCGCCGGGGAGCAGCGAGCCCACCGAGATGGTGGTGCCCTTCACCGGAAAGTTGAAGGCCACGTCCCAGTTGGGCGGATCGGTGAGGTCGGTGGCCGCGCAGCCGCCCAACAGGGCGACCAGCAGGAAGAGGGGTACCGCACCGCGGCGGCGTCGGCCCTGCAGGAGCGACGGGACGAACATGGGAGGGTTCGGCGAGAGGGAGGGCGTTAACCGTGGGACCGCGAACAGGGCCGGGCGACAGGTCCGGCCAACCGTCATGCGGCACTCCAGGATCGAACCACGAGGGCTCCCTCGTGATCTACGGCCGGTCGGTTGACGCGTCAATCACCGGCGGGTCACGACCTCCCGACCGCCTCGGTCATCAGCCGCCGCGCCACCCGCTCCATGGACAGCCCCTGCACCAGGATCGAGAAGCACACCACCACGTAGGTGACCGCCAGGATCGTGGGGCGCGCCTCGCCGGCGGGGAGCGCCAGCGCCAGCGCGATGGAGATGCCGCCGCGCACCCCGGCCCAGGTGAGCAGCCGGTAGCTCCCTGCGGGCCAGGCCAGCCGCCGCCGCAGCGGCGCCAGCGGCACCACCACCGAGGCAAACCGCGCCAGCAGCACCAGCGGGATCATCACGGCCCCCAGCAGCAGCGCGGGGCGCTGGAAGTCCAGCACCAGGATCTCCACGCCAATGAGCACGAACAGCGCGGCGTTCAGGAACTCGTCCACCAGCTCCCAGAACTCGTCCAGCCGCGCCTGCGTGCGCGCCGACAGCGCCACCGCGCGCCCGCTCTGCCCGATGACCAGCCCCAGCACCACCATCCCCAGCACCCCGGACACATGCAGGTGCCGCGCGGCCGCGTACCCCGCCGACACCAGCGCCAGCGTGGCCAGGATCTCCACCTGATAGTCGTCCACCGCGCGGAGCAGCCGCACCGCCAGCGCCCCCAGCGCCAGCCCGAACAGCACGCCGCCCCCCACCTCCACCGCCAGCAGCTCGAGCACCGCGCCCGGCGCCAGGGCGCCATCGCTCCCCAGCAACCCCAGCACCACCAGGAACAGCACCACGCCAATGCCGTCGTTGAACAGCGATTCGCCGGTGATGGCCACCTGCAGCCGCGGCGGCACGCCGGCCTTCTTGAGCAGCGCGCCCACGGCGATGGGGTCAGTGGGGGCCACCAGCACGCCGAACGCCAGCGCCCACGGGAAGGGCATGCCCAGCCCGAACCACCCCGCCGTCACCCACAGCGCCCCGCCGATGAGCAGCGCCGCCAGCAGCGTCCCGGCCGTGGCCAGCAGCAGCACCGGCCACCGCTGGTCGCGCAGCGTCCCCCAGTCCACGTGCAGCGCGCCCGCGAACAGCAGCGGCCCCAGCATCCCGTTCAGCAGCGTCTCGCGGAAGTCCAGCGTCTCCAGCAGCCGCACCACCGGGTCCAGCCGCACCAGCCCCAGCCACGCCGCCACCTTCAGCAGCAACGCGCTGAGGAGCGCGGTGAGCAGCAGCCCGATGGCCGAGGGGAGGCGCAGCCACCGCACGTTCACGTAGGCCAGCGCGGCGGTGAGCGCAAGCACCACCGCGACCAGGTCGGCCAGTGCGGCGTCCATCACGCCTCCAGGCGCAACGGCCGGTCCAGCCGATACCAGCAGTACGGCACCATGGCCCCGCCCTGCGCCCGCTCCCCCTCGCGGTCCAGCACGGCGCCGATCTTCTCCGCCGCCCTGCGCGAGCGCCAGTTGTCGCGCCCGATGTGCAGCCACACGGTGTCGGCCCGGGCAAAGGCGTGCGCCAGCATGAGCGCCTTGAGCTCGCCGTTGGTGGCGCCCCCCCAATGCGAGCGCGTCACGAAGGTGTAGCCGATGGCCACGCTGCGCGTGGCGGGGTCGATGTCGTAGTAGCGCGAACACGCCACCAGCCGCCCGGTGGCGCGCTCTTCGGCCACCACCGCGGCGCCGCAGGCGAGGGCGCTGGCAAAGAACGCCTCGAACACCGGCCGCTGCCAGCGGGTGGGCTCGGGGTGCTGCGCCCACAGGTCGGGGTCGTTGGCCTCGACATACAACGGCTCGAGGTCGGCGGCGGCCAGCGGGCGCACCCGCAGGGTGGGGCCCTCGAGGGTGGGCTGCCAGGGGGACGCGGTGGTGTCGGACATGGGGAGGCGCGGCTGGGGGGCAACAGGTGGTGTGGGGGAAAGCTACCGCCGCTCCCGCGGCGCATGGATACCGAACGGTGACGGGGGGCGGGGCAGATCGTGACCGGACGCCGGGGAAACGCTGACGGATCCGCGCGAGGCTTGAAGGCGCCCCGCCTCCGTCGGGGATGACCTCACCCCCCTTCCCCACCGCCACCATGCGCATCTCCTCCGCGCGCCGCGCCCTTCGCGGCGGCACCCTCGCGGCGCTCCTCCTGGCTCCGTCCGTTGCGCTCGCGCAGCAGGCCGGGGCCAAGGATTCCGCCCGGACCCTTGGCACGATCACCGTCACCGGCGTGACCGGGCGCGGGAGCGCCCGCGCCGCCTCGGCCGTCGATTCCGGCGCCCTGCGCCGCACGGCCCCGGGCACCAGCGCCCTCAAGGTCATCGAGCGCCTCCCCGGCGTGAACATGCAGTCGGTGGACGGCTTCGGCATGTATGAGTGGTCCAACCGGATCACCATGCGCGGCTTCCAGTCGGGGCAGATCGGCCAGACCATGGACGGCGTGCCGCTGGGCGACATGTCCTACGGCAACTGGAACGGCCTGGGCGTGGGGCGCGCGGTGGACGCCGCGAACCTGGAGTCCGCCGCCGTGACGCAGGGGACCGGCGCGCTGGGCACCGCCTCCGCCAACAACCTGGGGGGCGTGGTGCAGTACGCCACCGCCGAGCCCGCGGCCAAGCCCCGGCTCACGCTGCAGCAGATGGCCGGGCAGTACGCGTCGCGGCGCACCATGCTGCGCTACGACCTGGGGCTCAAGACCTTTGGCGGCAGCAATGGCGTCTCCGCCTATGTGTCGGCCTCGCGCTTCGACACCGACAAGTGGAAGGGGGGTGGCGACCGGCAATCCAGCTTCCCCGGCGAGCAGTCGCTGCTCTTCGGACAGCGTGGCTTCCTGGGCGGTTCGGGGGACACCTGGCACGAGCAGGTGAACCTCAAGGCCAACCTGTTCCTGGGTTCCGCCAAGCTCACGGCCTTCTACAACCACGCCAGCCGCAAGGAAAGCGACTTCATGGACCTGTCGCTGGCGGTGTTCAACGGCACGGCGCCGGGGAGCAGCCAGTACGGCTTCGGCCCGATGTTCGACTACTTCGAGAGCTGGGCCACGTCGCGGCAGTTCGCCGAGGCCAGCATCCCCACCTACACCCCGCTGACCGACGCCGCCTACTACAGCTCCGCGCAGGGGGCGCGCATGGACCACCTGGCCTACCTCAAGGGGGAGTTCCGGGTGAACGACCGCGTGCGGGTGGAGGTGCAGCCGTACCTCCACCTCAACCGCGGTGGCGGCGACTGGCACGCGCCCAGCTACGGCGCCGGCTACAGCCCCGACCCCATCATGTTCCGCCAGACCCAGTACCGCGCCAACCGTTCCGGGGCCATGGCCAAGGCGGTGGCCTCGTTTGACGTGGGCGGCACGGCCAACCAGCTGGAGGTGGGCGGATGGCTCGAGTCCAACGAGTCGAGCAACCGCCGCCCGCGCTGGCGCATGCGGAACTACCAGGCCGGCCCCGAGGTGGACTTTGGCAACGTGCTGCGTCTGGACTACGACCGCACGGCCACGGTGACCACGACCATGGCGTACCTGCAGAACACCAGCCGGCTGCTGGACCGCCGCCTGGCACTCACCTATGGCGCCAAGCTGCTGCGCATCGATGCCGACTTCGTGAACAACGGCAACACCCTCACCAACGGCGTGGCGGCCAAGGCCTTCGCCGATGCCACCCGTCCCGCGCTGTCGCTGTCGCTGGACGGCGGCGTGCTGCCGCAGGTGGGCGCGGTGTTCACCGTGACCGACCGCACCGAGCTGTTCGCCAACTGGTCGGAGAACGTCAACCAGTACCCGCTCAACCCGGCCAGCGGCGTGTACAACACCGCGATCACCACCTTCGACTTCTTCAAGACCTCGGCCAAGCCCGAGCGCGCCACGACGCTGGAGGTGGGGACGCGCACCCGCCGCGGGCGTGTGGAGGGGGCGCTCACCGCCTACGCCATCGACTACCGCAACCGGCTGCTGGGGATCCAGCTGTGCCCGCAGACCGTGACCTGTGCCTCGGGGTTCGGCAACGTGGGGTCGGTGAGCACCATGGGGGTGGAGGCGGTGGCCAACGCGACCCTGGGCCACGGCTTCACCGCCTTCGCCTCGGCCACCTTCAACCGCTCCCGCTTCGAGGATGACTACCTGTCCAACCCCACCAACCCCGCCACCCGGGTGAACACCAAGGGGAAGACCGTGCAGGACGCGCCGCAGCAGATGCTCAACGGCTCGCTGTCGTGGACCCGGAAGGCGCTGGCGCTGTCGCTCTCGGCGCGTCATGTGGGGGAGCGGTACTTCACCTACACCAACGACCTGGCCACCGCGGGTGACGGCGCCGGCAAGGTGCCCGCCTACCTGGTGTCGGACCTGTCGGCGCGCTACGCCCTGGGGCGCATCGGCGTGATCAAGGCGCTGGAGCTGCAGCTCAACGTCAACAACCTGCTGGACGAGCGGTACATCGCCACCATGGGGAGCGGCGGGTTCGTGCCGATGGGCGATCTCCCCACGTTCCTCACGGGGGCGCCGCGGCAGCTGTTCCTGTCGGTCAACGCGACGTTCTGACCTCACCGGGAGGCGGCGCCCCGTCGGGGGCGCCGCCCCTCACCACCCCACGGTCACGCGCACCACGACGGCCCGTCCCATGGCGGCGGCGAACTCCTTGTAACGGCTCATGTGGTCGCGGTAGCTGGCGTTGAACAGGTTGCGCACCGTCAGGTCCACCACCGCCGGGCGGCCGCCGAGGGTGAGCACGCCGCCCGCGGCGAGGTGGGCCAGGGCGTACCCCGGGGGGGCGACGTCCCGCGCCTCGATGCGCCGCTGCCGGCGGTGCGCCTCCGCCGTGGCGCCGGCGTACGGGCGCTGCACCACCGCGCCACCCGGCAACCGCAGGCGCGGCGCCTCCAGCCGGGCCCCGGCGGTGCCACGCAGCGGCGGAATGAACAGCAGCGGATCGCGCGTGGTGGTGTTGGTGCCGCGCACATAGTCGGCGGCCCCGTGCACCGTGAGGCGGCGCGCCACGCGCCACTCCCCCGCCGCCTCGAACCCCGCCAGCAGCGCATCCCCCTGCACCACCGCCAGCGAGTCGAAGCGCAATCCGCCGCTCCCCGAGGGGCGCAGGTACAGGAAGCCGTCCACCGCGTTGCGATAGACGCTCACCTCGCCGCGCGCCGTGGCGCGCTCCACGCGGAGCGCCAGGTCGGCGTTGCGCGACGTCTCCACCCCCACCGCGGGGTTGCCGCGCTCGTAGGCGCGGCTCCCCTCGTGGAAGCCGTTGGCCCACAGCTCCTGCGCGGTGGGGGCGCGGAAGCCGCGCCCGAGGGTGGCCGCCACGGCGACGCCGTCGCGCAGCAGCCAGCTGGCACCCAGCGAACCGGTGGTGGCGCCGAAGCGCCGGCGCTGCGCGGGGAGCGCCAGCTCGGCGTCGCCGTCGGTGGCCAGCCACTGCAGGTCGTGGCGCACCCCGACGGAGAGCGACAGGCGCCCCGCGTCGCGCTGCTCGAAGGCGAACACCCCCACCGCGTCCTGCCGGTTGCTGGGGATGAGCGTCTCGCGCCCCCGCTTGGCGAAGCGCCCGCGCAGGGCGCTCACGCCGACCGTGCCGCGCCACCCGCCGCGCGGGGCGTGCGTGAAGGCCAGGCGTGCCGTCCCCTGGTGCGCCAGGAGCCCCAGCACCGGGTCCGCGGTGTCGTCCACCGACTCGAACTCGCGCCGCCAGTTGCGCTCCATCCCCGCGCGCAGCTCCAGCTGGCCGCGGGGGCCGGCGCGCTCCACCCGCAGCGCCGCGCGGTCGGTGGTGATGCGCTGGAAGCCGGTGAACCCCGGGGCCTCCACGGGGTCGTCGAGGATCTCGATGCGTTCGTCGCGCCGGGTGACGGTGCCCTGCGCGGTGGTGGCGCCCCCCGCCCACCCCAGGGTGAGCTCGCCGGCCCCGGCCCGGTTGCCGGTGTTGGCCAACGCGCTGACGGGGGTGCGGATGTCCCCCGAGCGCCGGCCGGAGAGGGAGGAGCGCCACGCGAGGCGCCCGGTCCCGCCCTGCAGCAGGAGGGTGAGGTCGGGCTGCCGCAGGTTGCTGTGCCAGCTGGCCGCCAGTTGGCGCTCGGTCCGGGGGGCGCCGCCGTCGCCCGCGTCGAACAGGGGACGCGGGACCACGTTGATCACGCCGCCCATCGCCTCGCTGCCGTAGAGCACGCTGGCGGGGCCCTTGATGACTTCGATCCGTTCGGCGGCGGCCGTCTCCACGTTGGGGGCGTGGTCGGTCCCCCACTGCTGGGAGTCGATCCGGTGGCCGTCGGCCAGCGTGAGCACCCGTTGCGAGTGCAGGCCGCGGATGACCGGCTTGCCGATGCCGGTGGACATGGAGATGGAGCGGAGCCCCGGGGTGCCCTGCAGCGTCTCCCCCAGGGAGGCGCCCTGGGCGGTGCGCAGCGCGCTCCCCCCCACGACGGTGACGGGGAGGGTGCTGCGCAGTGCGGCGGTGGCCACGGGGCTGGCGGACACCTGGATGGTGGGGAGTGGGGCGGGGAGGGCGGAATCCGCCGGCGGGGGCTGGCGCTTCACCGTGTCCGCGACCTGGGCGGCGAGGGCCGTGGGGACGGCTGCCAGGGCGCCCACGGCCAGGGCGCCCACGGCCAGGGCGCCAGGGGGAAGGGCGCCCAGGATGAAGGTGCCCATCGGGGCAGCACCGAAGATGAGGGAAGCAAGAAGAAGAGTTTTCGACTTGGCCATGCTGAATAATTAGGCAAACCTAAACATGTCGGTAGCCCCCCCCACCGGACGCTTCAGGGGTCACCCCCCGGGCCCCTCCGGCTCCCGCGCCGTCCGGTACAGCTGCCCCCAGTGGCGCAGCGCGTCGATGGCCGGGATGGCCGACCGTCCCAGGGGGGTGATGGCGTAGTCCACCCGCGGCGGGACCACCGCATGCACCGTGCGGGTGAGCAGCCCCGCCTCCTCCAACTCCCGCAGCTGCTGCGTGAGCATCTTGTGCGTCACCAGTCGCAGGTCGCGGCGCAGCTCGCCGTAGCGCCAGTCGCGCTGCGCCAATCGCCAGAGGATCGGCATCTTCCACTTGCCTCCGATGGTGTCGAGGGCGAGCTCCACCGGGTTGTGGTACCGCTGTCCATTGAGGGTGAACTCCGGCACACACTCTCCTTTTGGATAGTATTGGACGAAAAAGTGCATACTGTCTTGTGCGTCCAGCAAAGCATAGCCTCCGGCAACCCCTTTCGGAGCCCTGTGCATGAGTGCCGACCTGAACGTCACCAACCCCGCGCGCCCCAAGCGCATCCTCCTGCTCGCCGCCAACGCCGCCACCTCCCCGGTCACCCAGTGGCCGGTGGGGTTCTGGTGGGCCGAGCTCACCCACCCCTACTGGGCCTTCACCGAGGCCGGCTACCAGGTGGAGATCCGCAGCCCCGACGGCGGCGCGCTGCAGGCCGACGGCTACTCCGACCCCGAGGACGCCAGCGGCTACTCGGCGCACGACATCCTGTCGCTGGGGTTCAAGAAGTCCCCCACCCACGCGGCGCTCCTGGCCAACACGGCATCCATCGCCGGCGTGGACCCGGGCGCCTATGACGCGCTCTTCGTCACCGGCGGGCAGTCCCCCATGATCACCTACCGGGGGAATGCGGCGGTGCAGCGGCTGGTGGCGTCGTTCTACGAGGCTGGCAAGGTGGTGGCGCTGGTGTGCCACGGCACCTGCGTGCTGCTGGAGACGCGCCTGTCCACCGGCGAGCTGCTGGTGGCCGGGAAGACCTGGACCGGCTTCGCCGACAGCGAGGAGGACTTCGCTGACGGCTTCGTGGGGATGCGCATCCAGCCGTTCCGCATCGAGGAGGAGGCGCGGAAGCTCCCCGGGACGAACTTCGTGGTGGACCAGCGCTTCCGCGCCTTTGCCGTGCGCGACGGGCGGCTCATCACGGGGCAGCAGCAGTTCTCGGGCGCCGTCACGGCGCAGCTGGTCATCGACACCTTGGGACGCTAGAGGACGGCATGAGCCCGCACGCCCTGCACTGGTTCGAGATCCCGGCCGCGGACCTCACCCGCGCCTTCACATTCTACCACGCCGTGCTGGACGGCCACGTCCGCATGGGCACCTTCGGCGGCGCCGCCCTGGCGTTGTTCGACGTCCCCTTCCACACCGGGGCCGCCGTGGGAGGGAGCATCGTCCAGCGCGACGGCATGACGCCGGGGATGGACGGCGCCCTCCTGTACCTCAACCTCTTCGGCCCGCTGGCCGCCGCCGTGGCCCGGGTGGTGCCGGCGGGTGGGACGGTGCTGGCCGACCGGATCCCGCTGGGGTCCTTCGGGACGGCGGCCATCATCCGGGACAGCGAGGGGAACCGCATCGGGCTGCTGGAGCCCCCCGCGGCGTGAGCCCGCCCGCCATCCCCCCCGCCCCGGACGCCGTGGCGTCCGGGGCGGGTGTCACCGTGGTGGTCACGCGGCGCGTGAAGCCGGGGCGGGAGGCGGACTACGAGGCGTGGCTGGCGCGCCTCCTCCGCGACGCGGCGGCACTCCCCGGTTACCTGGGCGCCACGGTGCAACGCCCGGGGGCCACCGGCGCGCGCGAGTTCACCAGCGTCTTCCGCTTCGACACAGTGGCGCACCTGCGCGCCTTCGAGGCCAGCGACCTCCGCCAGCGGGCGCTGGCGGAGGTCGCCCACCTCGTGGAGGCCGATGCCGCGTGGCGGGAGCTCACGGGGCTGGAGCTGTGGTTCACCGCCCCGCCGGGGACGGTGGTGCCCCAACCCTCGCGCCCGCGCATGGCCCTGCTCATGATCCTCGTGGTCTACGGGCTGGTGCTCTCCATCGGGGCGCTGGTGGCGCGGGTGCTGGGGGACGCCCCGGCGCCGCTCCGCCTGCTGGTCACCATCGTGATCGAAGTGGCGCTGATGACATGGGTGATCATGCCCCGCCTCACCCGGTGGCTGGCGCGCTGGATCTATCCGGCGGCCCGCCCCGTGCCATGAACCCGCGGCCCCGGCCGCCCTGCCACCCGCTTCAGGAGCACACCACATGCAGATTGCCATCATCGGCGCCGGCCGCGTGGGCACCACCCTTGGGCGCCGCCTCGCCGAGGCCGGGCACACCGTCACCTACGGCGTGCGCACCCCCGACGACCCCAAGCACGCGGCGCTGGGGCGCGTGGCGGGCATCCGTGACGCTGCCGCGGCGGCGGCGGTGGTTTTCCTGACCACGCCGTGGGCCGGGGCCGAGGGGGCGCTGGCCGCCGCCGGCGACCTGGCGGGGAAGCTGCTGGTGGACGCCACCAACCCCATCGGCCCCGGGATGGTGCTCACGCACGGCACCACCGATTCGGGCGCCGAGCAGGTGGCGCGGTGGGCGCCGGGGGCGCGGGTGGTGAAGGCGTTCAACACCATCGGCATGGAGGTGATGGCCAACCCGCGCTTTGCCACCGGCCAGTCGGCGCTGTGGCTGTGCGGCGACGATGCGGCGGCGTGCGACACGGTGGCGGGGCTGGGGCGCGACCTGGGGTTCGAGCCGGTGCGGCTGGGGGCGCTGGCGCGCGCGCGCTTCCAGGAGCCGGCGGCGCTGGTGTGGATCACCGCCACCGCCACGCTGGGGCGCGAGTTTTCGTGGGGGATCCTGCGGCGGTAGGGGCGCGGCCGGCCGGCTGGGGATTCTGCGCTACCCCGGCTGAGCGGGCGAGGCGCCGGGCGCCGGGTGGGGCCGCCGGTGCGCAAAGACCGGAAACTGCCGCACCAGCGGCCCCAGCCGGGGGTGGTCGAGGTATGCGAGCAGCTGCCGGAACCCCCCCATGGTGATGGGCGACACCTCCTCGACCCGGGCCCTCTCCAGCAGCTCGGCCAGGCGATCGTCGTCGCACAGGTACAGCTCTGCGACCAACAGGTAGATGGCCGTGTCCTGGGACAGCGCCCGCACGTCGTCGAGCACGCGCCGGGCCTCGTCGTGCGCGCCGGCCCGCCACAGGCTGGCGCACAGGGTGGCCAGCGCACCCGGTGCCCGGTCGCTCAGCGCCACCAGCCGGCGTGCGCACGCCACGGCCTCCGCATGGCGCCCCAAGTCGGAGAGGTAGATGGGCCGGAACAGCAGCGCCGTCGTGAAGTCCGGGGCCAGCGCCCCGGCCCGCAGGTTCATGGCCAGTGCGCGCTCAAGGTCCCCCACATACCACCACGCCAATCCCACCACCGTGAAGGTCCACGGGGAGAGCGGGTCCCCGGCCACCGCGCGGGCCGCGGCCACCGCCAGCCGCGCGGGATCGTCGAGCAGTCCGTAGTACAGCGCCGCCATGGTGTTGGCAAAGGCGTCATGCGGGGCGGTGCGCAGCACCTCGTCCACCAGCGGGGCCGCCTCACGCCAGTCGGTGCCCACGTACAGGGTCACCATGATGCGGTAGCGCTCCACATCAGTGGCCGGGGCGCCCAGCCGCCGCGCCTGTTCCAGCGCGTGCAGCGCCGCCGCCCGGCACTGGGCCATCGCCTGATACCCGAAGGTCCCCATGGCGGCGTACGCCTCGGCGAGGCCGATCCACGGCTGGGCAAAGCCGGGATCGCGCGCCAGCGCCTGCTGGAACTGCTCCACCCCGGCGCGCATCACCGCCGGCATGCGCCGCCGGATGTTCTCCCGCCCCTGCAGGAACAGCTCGTAGGCCACCAGGTCCGCCGTGGCGCGCGGCACCAGCGGCGCCGCCGACACGCGCGCCCCCAGCCGCACCTCCAGCTCCCCCACGATCCCCTGCGCGATCTCGTCCTGGATCGCGAAGATGTCGTCCAGCTCCCGGTCCCACCGCCCGCTCCACTGCTGGGTGCCACCCGCCACGCTCATGAGCTGCGCCGTCACCCGCACGCGGCTCCCCGCGCGCCGCACGCTCCCCTGCACCACGTGCCGCACGCCCAGCATCTCCCCCACCGAGGCCAGGGACACGTCCGGCCCGCGCAGCTGGAACGCCGAGGTGCGCGCCGCCACCTTGAGCCCCGGCAGCCGCGTGAGCGCGATGATGATGTCGTCGGTGATCCCGTCGGCGAAGTACGCGTTGTCGGGGTCCGCGCTCATGTT
>JBILED010000271.1:0-3624 GCA_044352305.1 Gemmatimonas sp. | reverse complement strand
TCCCGCTTCGGCATCACCCCCCCGGAGCCGTCGCTCACCCCGGCGGCGGCCACCACCGTGTTGGGGCCCGGTGGCGTGCCGGCCATGGCCGCGGACAGCAGTTGGCGGCTCCCCTACCAGCGCTTTGGCAACACGCGACGTGCGGGGATCGGGGACATTGACCTGTGGGCCACCTGGCTGCTGGTAGACAGCGACCAGGGCGATGTGCGACGACGACTGCTGGGCAACCAGCGGGCACTCCGTTCGATGGTCGCGGTGGGCTGGCGCTTTGGTACCGCCGGGGCCGATCGTACCGAGGACGCGCTGGACGTCCCCATCGGTGAAGGTGCCAATGCCCTGCTGCTGCGTGCGTCCACCGACCTCGTCCTCAACCGGTCGGCATGGGTGAGCACCACGGTGCGCGCCGTCCGCCCGCTTGGCGATGAGGTGGCCACCGTGGTGCCAGCGCGCGACCTCGCCCAGCTGTTCACCCCGTTCCGGACGGCCATGGCCTCCCGTGCGCTGGGACTGCGGCTGGAAGCCGACCTCATGCCGCGCCTCGCCATCGGCGAGTACTTCGGGGTGACGGCTGGCTACCAGCTGCGCCACTGGGGGCGCGATCGGTACACGGAACGACCGGACTCCGCAGGCCTGGCCTCGGCGCTTTCCTCTGGCCTGGCGCTCCAGCCGTGGACCGCGCCCGGACGGACACTGCATTCCGCCGCGGCCGGGCTCACCTTTTCCACGCTGGCCCCCGCCCTCCACGGCGCCTCTCGGCTTGCCGTGGAGGTGTCGTACCTGCATGTGCGCCCGATTGCAGCCGGTGGGCAGGGCAGCGTCCCGGCCGTGGTCACCGACCGCCTCGAGCTGCGGGTCTACACGGGGTTTCCCCGCCGCTAGCGCGCGGACGCGCCGTCGTCCCCGTCGGTCTCGCCCCTGGCCAACAGCTCGCGCGCGTGCGCGCGACTGACTTCGCGTTCGGCATCGCCGCCCAGCATCCGCGCCACCTCCTGCACCCGGGCCTCGCCCTCCACCGCCACCGTGTCCGCGGTGGTGACGGCCCCCACGGCGCCCTTGCGCACCACCACGTGGTGATGAGCGCGCGCCGCAATCTGCGCCAGGTGCGAGATGGACAGCACCTGATGATGGCCCGCCACGCGACGCAGCAGCGCCCCCACCTGCCAGGCCACCGCCCCCCCGATGCCGGCGTCGACCTCGTCAAACACCAGCGTGGGCACCTGCTGGCGATGCGCCAGCACGGTGCTCAACGCCAGCATCACGCGTGACAGCTCGCCCCCCGATGCAATGCGCGCCAGCGGGCGTTCCTCCGCCCCCTGGTTCAGGCGGGCGACCAGCACCACGGACTCCGCCCCCTCCTCCCCGACCTCCGGCAAGGGAGTCAAGCGCACGGCCAGCCGCGCCCCCGCCATCCCCAGGTCACCCAACAGCGCGGACGCCGCGTCACCCAAACGCCCGGCGGCCTCGGTGCGCCGCGCCGTGAGTGCCGCCGCAGCCTCTCGCACCTCGTCCTCCGCCTCCCCCACCGCCCGGGCCGCCTCGGCCAGCGCCGAGCCCTCCCGGCCAGACCGGGCCAAGGCGGCGCGCGCCTCGTCCGCGGCCGCCAGCAGCTCCTCCAACGAGGGGCCATGGCGCCGCAGCAGGGCCAGGAGCGTCTCGCGCCGCGCTTCCAGCGCGCGCAACCGGGACGGGTCCGCCTCCACACCTTCGGCATAGCTCTCGAGCTCACGCGCCAGCTCGTCGAGCGCCAGCCGCGCGCCCTCCAACAGCGGCTCCCAGCGCCCGGCCTCGTCGTCGATGCGCGCCACTTGCGCCAGCATCCGACGCACGACCCCCAAGCGGGCCAGCGCGCCGCGCTCGTCCGCGGCCAGCGCCGCCACCGCCTGCTGCACCGCCCCCTGGAGCTCCTCGGCGTGGGCCAGGCGGCGGATGTCGGCATCCAGTCGCTCGTCGTCGCCGGGACGGAGCCGCAGCTCGTCCACCTCGCGCACCAACACGCGCCACTCCGCCACCCGGGCCCCGGCGGCCTCCGCCTCTCCCTGCAAGGCCGCCAAGTGCGCGGCGCACGCGCGGCGCCGCACCACGGCGCGCGCCACGCGCGCGCGCGCGGCCTCCGTTTCCGCAAAGGCGTCCAGGAGG
The DNA here is from genome assembly GCA_044352305.1 of Gemmatimonas sp. Taxonomy (GTDB): domain Bacteria; phylum Gemmatimonadota; class Gemmatimonadetes; order Gemmatimonadales; family Gemmatimonadaceae; genus Gemmatimonas. The sequence goes on along the minus strand of JBILED010000271.1, from coordinate 1,488 downwards.
GCGCGCTGCGCGGCGGGGTCCACCAGCTCGCGAGCCTCATGCTGCCCATGCACCGCCACCAGGTGCCCGCCCACCTCGGCCAGCACGGCGGCCGTCACCGGCGTGCCATTCACCCACGCGCGCGAACGTCCGGACGCGGCGAGTTCGCGGCGCAGGACCAGCACGCCATCCACCGCCTCCAGCCCGCGCGCATCCAGCACGGTGGCCAACGCCTCGCCGCAGGTGCCCAACTCGAACACCCCCTCCACCGTGCCCTTCTCGCAGCCGGCCCGCACCCGGTCCGCCGCGGCCCGGTCCCCCAGCAGGAGTTCCAGCGCGCCCACGATGAGCGACTTCCCCGCTCCGGTCTCGCCGGTGAGCACGTTGAGCCCCGGCGCCAGCGCCAGCGTGACCTGGTCGATCACCGCGACATTGCGGATGCGCAACTCCGTCAGCACCGCCGTCCCCTCAATACGTGCCGTCGCGCTCGGTGAGCCCGCCCCACCCCAGCTTGAGGCGCAGGCGCGAAAAGAACGTGGTCCCCGGGAAGCGGACGATGAGCACCGGATGGTCGGCCTTGCGCACCACCAACGACTCACCCCCCGTGAACGTGGTGCCCACCTGCCCATCCACGGTCACCAGCAGCTGCTCGGGGCCGTCATCGGCCCGCGCGGTCACTTGCACCTCCGGCGGCAGCACCAGCGGGCGCATGGCCAAGGTGTGCGGCGAGACGGGGGTCACGATGATGCTCTCCACGGTTGGCGCCACCACCGGTCCGCCCGCCGACAAGGAGTACGCGGTGGAACCTGTGGGGGTGGAGATGACCAGGCCGTCGGCCGAGTAGGCACCGATGACCTCCTGATCCACGGAGACGGTCAGCCGCACCAGGCGCGCAAACCCGCCCTTGTGCAGCACCACGTCGTTGAGCGCCAGCCAGTGCCCGCGCCCTTCCCCGTCGCGCCCCACCGCCGACGCTTCGAGGGCCATGCGCGGCACCACCATGTAGTCACCGCCGGCGAAGCGCTCCACGGCCTGGAACAGGTCGTCGCGCCCGCAGGTGGTGAGGAACCCCAGGCGGCCCAGGTTGACCCCGAGGATGGGCAGCGGGTGTCCCTCCAGGTACCGGGCGCCGCGCAGCAGTGTGCCGTCGCCGCCCAGCGTCAAGAGGGCATCGAGCGACTTGGGGTCACCCAGCGGGTCCCCGCGCTGCACCAGCGACCACAGCTCGTCTTCCAGGGCGAAGGACACGCCCAGCGACGGTCCCAGGTCGAGCAGGCGATGCAGGATCGCCGGCAGCCCCTCGTACCCCTGGTGCCCGATGACCCCCATCCGGAGGGGAGCCATCAGCCGGTCAGCGCCTCCGACGCCAGCTGGGCGCGCACGCGGGCGGCAATGCCCGCGGCGTCGAGCCCGCACTGCGCCAGCTGCCGACGCCGCGGCGCGGCGTACACGATGCGGTCGGGGACCCCGTGCACCGCCACGCGGACCGCCGGCGCCAGGCGCGGAATG
>JBILED010000270.1:0-3645 GCA_044352305.1 Gemmatimonas sp. | reverse complement strand
CGCGCGACCGCGGCGCCGGAGGTGCGCCCGGGCGCCGTCACCCGCACCACCGTCCCGGGGGTCACATAGGCGGCGCCGCGCGCCACCACCAGCGTCCCGGGCGCCACCCCGGCCAGCCGGGCCGCATCACCGTCGGCGCCCAGCAGCCGCACGCGGCGCGGCTGCGGCACCGAGTCGCGCGGCGAGGCCATCACCAGCACCGTGGCGGAATCGCCATCGGGCTCCAGCACCGCCGCCATGGGGACGGCCACGGACCCCTCGCGGCGCGAGGCGGTGGCGCGCGTGGCCCCCGCCGCGGGCGGCGCGGCCGGCACGATGCGCACCTCCCCCACCAGCCCCAGCGGCAGCGCCTCGGCGCCCGTCACCGCCACCTCCACCGGATACGTGCCGGTGCGCGGATCGGCCGAGCGCCCCACCAGCAGCACGCGCCCCGTGAGCGGTGCCCCATCCACGGCGGCAAAGCGCACCGTGGCCGCATCCCCCACGCGCACGCGCACCGCATCGCGATCGGGGAGCCCCGCGCGCACCACCGCACCACGCCGCGCGCCCCCCAGCAGCAGCACCGGCTGCCCGGGGGCCGCCATCGCCCCCGGCGCCAGCAGCCGCTGCTGGATCACGCCGTCCTCCGGCGCGGTGAGGTCGCCGTACTCCCGGTTGACCTGGGCCTGGGCCAGCGCGGCACGCGCCGCGTCCAGCGCGGTGGCCGCGTCCTGCGCCTGCGTGCGCGTGGCCACGCTGTCGGCAGCCAGCCGCGCCAGCCGCTCGGCGTCACGCTGCGCCTTGTCCACGGCAGCGCGCGCCCCGGCCACCACGGCGTCCATTTCCCGCAGGTCCAGCGCGGCCAGCCGCTGCCCGCGGCGCACCACCGCCCCCTCGTCCACCAGCACGCGGGCCACCACGCCGCCGGTCTTGAAGGCCAGCGCCACCTCGTCGCGCGCCGCATACCGCCCCGTGACCACCACCACGTCGGCGGCGCCCTGCGGGACGGCGGTGGCCAGCTCCACCGGGATCTCCGGCGGCGGCGGCGTGGCGGCGGGGTCGGCCGCATCGCGACAGGCGGTCAGCCCCGGGAGCAGCAGGAGGGCGACGCGGATGACGCGCGCCAGGAGGAATCGGGAGAACAGGGGGGCCATGGGAGACCTCAGCGGGGGAGGGGGCGAAGGGCGGCGGCGCGCTCGAGCGCGACCAGCCGGCTGGCGACGGTGAAGCGGGCCACCACGGCATTGAGCGCGGCGGCGGTGGCGGCGGTGCGGGCGGAGAGGAACTCGACCGGCGGGGCCATCCCCTCGGCGAAGCGGCGGCGCACCAGCGCGAAGGCCCGATCGGCTTCGCGGCTGCGGTCCTCGGCGGTGACCAGCGCCGCGCGCGCCACGGCCACGGCGTCCACGGCGTTGCGCACCTCCACGCGGATCGCCGCCTCCGCCTCGGCGCGGCGGAGCGTGGCCTCGGTGTGCAGCGCACGGGCCTGTTCGCGGCGCGGCGCGTCCTGCGCCCCGTTGAGGAACGGCCAGGAGAGCACCACCGACACCAGCCCCACGTTGCGGGCGGGGTCCCAGCGGTACTGCTCGCCCTGCACGCCGTAGCTGCCGGCCACCGCCACCGCGGGGCGCGAGCCCGCGCGGGCGAGCCGCTCCTGCGCGCGCGCCACGGCCACCCCGCCGGTTGCCTGCGCCAGCTCCTCGCGGTGGGCCAGCGCGTGCGCCACCAGCGCCTCCACGCCGGCGGAGTCGAGCGCGGGGAACGCGGCCGGATCGGCCAGGGGGAGGGGCGGGTCGTCGGGGGCGTGCCGCAGCAGGTTCACGCCGCGGCGGGCCGCATCGCGCCGACCCGCCGCCTCGGCCAGCTGCTGCTCCAGTTCACTGCGGTCGGCGCGCGCGCGCAGCACCGCGTCGGGGGTGAGCATCCCTTCGGCGACCAGGCGCTCGCTCACGCGGAGCTGTTCGTCGAGGACCGGGCGCGTGGCCTGCAGCACGGTCACCAGCTGGGTGGCGGTGGCGTACCCCAGCCATGCCTGCTGGATGTCGTGGGCCACCTGGCGTCGCACGCCGTCCCGTGCGGCGCCGGCCAGGGCGGCGCCGGCGCGCGCGGCGTCGCGCCCCGCCTGCAGCTCGGCGTTGTACACGGGGACGGCGGCCTCCAGGCGGGTTTCCTGCCGGAAGGGGAGGGTGGCGCGGATGTTGGTGGGGAACTGCGGGGCGCCGATGAGCTGGTTGAGGGCGCGGTAGGCGGGGTTGATGAACTCGCCCACGTCGAGGACGCCGGTGTATTCGGAGTAGCGGGCGTTGAGGGCGAGGGCGGGGAGGCGTCGGCCGTCGGCCTCGCGTCGGGCGGCGGTGGCGCGGGCGAGGGCGGCGTCCTGTTGGGCGACGCCGAGGTTGCGCTGCCAGGCGTCGGCGACGAGCTGGTTGAGGAGGGGGAGGAGCGGGGGGAGGGGGGTGGAGGTGGTGTCGGGCTGTCCCCGCGCGGCGGCGGGGAGGAGGGCGAGGGCGAGGATGGCGCGTCGTGCGGCTGAGGTGAACATCGGCGGGTGTTTATACGGTGACCAATGACGCAACACTGTTAGGTGGACGGGCAAAAAAAGGGGCGGCGCGATCAGGGGAAGCCCACCTCCTGGGGCGCGGGGCGCAGGGCGCCGCACATGAGGGCGTCGCACATGGCGTCCACCACCGCGCTGGGGTGCCGGAGCTGGACCAGCGGATCCTTGAAGTGGGTGAACCACAGCGTGGCGAGGCCGTGCACGCCGCTCCAGAGGAGCTGGGCCAGCACGGCGGGGTCTTCGTACGGGGCGCGGAGCCGCTGCTGGGCCGCCGCCTCGGCGACGGTGTCGACGAGAAAGCGGTAGGCCCCCTCCCCCGGGTAGGGGACCGGGCTTCCGGGTTCCAGCGGGAAGTCGGGGAGCTCGGTCATGAACAGCAGGCGGTACTGCTGCGGATTGGCCACGGCAAAGCCCACGTACGCGTGCGCCATCTGCCGCAGCCGCTCGATGGGGTCAGGGATGGTGCCGATGGCGTGCAGCGCCCGCGCCATGGCGCCGAAGTCCTCGAGGCACAACTCGAGGAGGAGCGCTTCCTTGTCGCGGAAGTGGTGGTAGATGGCGGTGGGGGTGTAGCCGATGGCGGCGGCAATGCCGCGCATAGTGGTGGCTGCCACCCCGTGTTCCACGAACAGCACCCGCGCCGCGTCCAGGATGGCCTGGCGCGTTTCGGCCTTTTGCCGCTCGCGGCGGGCAAGGGAGGCCATGCGGATCGCTTCGGTGGTCATGCACTTAACATGAAGCGTCGACTTAACGCTGTCAACTCAAATCGCGCATTGAACTCCAACTCGAGCCCCATCAGCGAATTCCACAATCAGGAACCGAGAGCTGCCGCCGCGCGACCGGTCGCCTCCCCCCCCTCCCGGTCCCGGTACCGACGCCCCAGCCACAGCCCCACCAGCAGCCACACCGCGCTCAGCGGCGCCGCGCACAGCGAAATCGTCGCCACGCTCATCCCGATCGCCTGCATCCCCGCGTAGCTCCACGCCCCGATCTGGTCGCCCCCGCGGTACACGAACGTGTCGATGAAGTTCTTCGCCTTGTACTTGTCCTCCGCGCTCACCACGGTGTACAGCACCTCCCGCGCCGGCCGCGTCACCGCGTACTCCCCG
>JBILED010000269.1:0-3662 GCA_044352305.1 Gemmatimonas sp. | reverse complement strand
GCTGCCGGGGCTGTCGCTGCAGGGGGCGACGATGCTGGGGATGTACCTGCTGGGGACGGTGACGGCGCTGGCGATGGCGGCGCTGTTCAAGCGCACGCTGCTGCGCGGCCCGGTGCGGCCGATGATCCTGGAGCTGCCCCCCTACCGGTGGCCCAGCGTGCGGTCGCTGGCGGTGTCGGTGGCGCAGCGGTGCCAGCTGTTCCTGCGGCGCGCGGGGACGGTGATCCTGGCGCTCTCCATCGTGCTGTGGGCGATGGCCACGTGGCCGCGCCTCCCGGCGGACGCGGCGCGCACGCCGGCACAGCAGCAGGAGGCGCAGCTGGCGCACTCGGCGCTGGGGCGCGCGGGGCACGCCATCGAGCCGCTGGTGCGCCCGCTGGGGTTCGACTGGAAGGTGGGGGTGTCGATTGCGGCCAGCTTCGCGGCGCGCGAAGTGTTCGTCTCCACCATGGGGACCATCTACGGCGTGGGAGACGCGGAGCACCCCGAGGCGGCGCTGGCGGAGCGGTTGCGCGCGGAGCGGCACCCGACGACGGGCGCGCCGGTGTACACGCCGCTGATGGCGGTGGCGCTGATGGTGTTCTACGTGTTCGCGCTGATGTGCATGAGCACGGTGGCGGTCACGGTGCGCGAGGCCGGCGGCGGGCGGCTGGGATGGACGTGGGCGGGGGTGCAGTTCGGCTACATGCTGGCGCTGGCGTACGGCGCGTCCTGGCTGGTGCTGGCGGTGGGGCGTGCGCTGGGGTGGGGGACGGGCGCGTGAGCGCCGACGCGCTGCTGGCGGGCGCGGTGGTGGCCGCGGCCGCGGGGTACCTGGCGCGGCTGGCGTGGCGCGCGTGGGGGGCTCGGCGGCCGGCGGCGGGGGGGTGCGACCACTGCCGGTGAGCGCGAGGCGCGCCTGAGGGGTGCCACCTGTCGGCTCGGCTCGCAGCCTTCTCCTGCCTCAGGTTGCGAGGGGCCCTGGGTCTGAGGGAGAGGTCCGAGGGCATCGGTACGACGGTGAACCAACCGCACCTCCCACCTCACATCGATCACGCATGCCTAGGGCCCCTCGCAACCTGAGGCAGGAATAGGCAGCGAGGGGCCCTGGATCTGAGGAAAAGGTCCGAGGGCATCGGTACGACGGTGTACACACCGCACCTCCCACCTCACATCGATCACGCATGCCTAGGGCCCCTCGCAACCTGAGGCAGGAGAAGTCAGGGGCCCAAGCGAACAGGGCCCCTCGCCCCCTGAGGCAGGAGAAGTCAGGGGTAGCCACGAGGACGCGCCTCGACACAATCCCCCGCCGCGCGGAACGCCCCCTGCAGCGCCTCCACCCACCGGGTCCAGGCGGCGGCCACCGCACCGGCGTCGGGGCGCCGCAGTGCCGCCTCCAGGTCGGTGGCCGCCACCTGCAGCTGCTCCAGCGCCCGAAACACCGGCGCGGCGGCGTCTTCCAGTCGTGCCTCCTCGGCGCGCCGGCGCGGCGGCTCATCAGGCGCGCGCGCGGCGGCCAGCGTGGCCAGCGCGGCCTCCACCTGCCGGCGCAGCTCCGCCGCGCGGCACAACGCCACCTGACGCGCAGGATCGGTCACCCCCACCAGGGCGCGACGCACGGCCAGCAACGGCAGCAGGCACGCCCGCGCCACCGGGTCCCCTGCCCCGCCCAGCGCGCGCACGCCGCGCGTGAGCTCCGGGATGCCATACCGCAGGTCGGCCCCCTCGCCACCGCCGGACCGCTCCGGCGCCGTCACGCCAGGATGGCCCGGCACACCGCGTCGGTATCCTCGAGGGTGGTGAAGCAGTGCGCCGGCGCGTGCTCGGCCAGCTGCTCCACCGTGTAGCGCCCCGTGGCCACCCCGATGGCGCACACCCCCAGGGCGCGTCCGCAGTGGATGTCCGCCGGCGTGTCGCCGATGATCACCAGCTGGTCGCCCGCAAACGCCAGCCCCAGCGCCTCGCGGGCGCGACGTTGCGCGATGGCGGGGAGCTCGGGGCGGTGCTCGTGGTCGCAGCCGAAGGCGCCCACGCGGAAGGCGCCGAAGTCCAGCCCCACGGCGTCCAGCTTGCGGCGCGCGCCGCGCGCGACGTTGCCGGTGAGGAGCCCCAGCGTGACCCGCGGCTCCGCCGCGAGCCGCGCCAGCAGCGGCGGGATGCCGGCGCACACCACGTTCGCCGCGGGGTCGCGCGTGAGCGCCGCGTCCAGCCCCTCCAGGTAGCGCTCGATGAGCGCGGGGAAGCGCGCGTCGATGGTGGCGTCGTCGAACCCCGCCACGCGCATCTGCTCGCGCACGATCTGCCGGTCGGTCTTGCCGTCGTAGCGGTACCCCGGCACGCCGGCCACGCCGAAGTGCTCCACCAGCGCCGCTTCCATGGCCGTCCGCCCTGCGCCGTCGGTGCGCAGCAGGGTGCCGTCGATGTCGAACAGCACCAGCCTCACGGCGCCCCCTCCGTCGCGGGGGAGGCGGTGGCCGCGCCGCGCGGCGGACGCATGGGCGCGAGGCGCGACAGCAGCAGCCCCGCCAGCACCAGCGCCGTCCCCACCAGCTGCCACGCGGTGGGGCGCTCCCCCAGCAGCAGCCACGCCACGGTGAGCGCGATGACCGGCTGCAGGTTGCTGTACAGCGCGGTGCGCGTGGCGCCCAGCACCTGCACGCCGCGATAGAACAGCAGGTAGGCGATGACCAGCGCAAAGAGGCCGGCATAGGCCACCGCCCCCCACCCCGCCGGGGTGACCAGCCCCCAGTCCTGCCGCACCATGCCGGGGGCGGCCACGGTGGCCACCAGCAGCGCGCCGCTCAGCATGGTGACCGCCGACAGGTGGAACGGGTGGGTGGTGCCGGTGAGTGGCTGGAGCCCCACGCTGAACACGGCCCAGCAGATGCTGCCGCACATGATGAGCAGGGCGCCGAGGGTGCCCTCCGCGCCCCCCTCCAGCCCGCCGGTGCTGGCCACCACGCAGGCGACGCCGGCCAGCTGCAGCAGGATGCCATGCCACCCGCGGGCGCTTGGGCGCTCGCCCCCCATGAGGCGCGAGACGATGGCGATCCACGCGGGGCCGGCCGCGGCCACCAGGGCGGCGACCCCGGCGCGCGTGCGTGACAGCCCCAGGATGAACAGCAGCTGGTACGCGCCGTTGCCCACCATCCCCAGCAGCAGCAGCCGCCAGAGGGCGCGCCCCGACGGCCAGCGCGCGGTGCGCACGGTGGCCGCGATGGCCCCCAGCACCACGGCCGCCAGGAGCATGCGGGTGGCGTTGAAGGTGAGGGGGGGCAGGACGCGCAGCCCCTCCTTCACGATGCTGTAGTTGACCCCCCAGATGACGGCCATGAACACGAGCCCCACGTCGGTGAGGCCGAAGGGCGGACGGGCGGGGGTGGAGGACATCCGCCAAATCTAAGGGCGTCCGGGTATCTTCCGCGGATGCACCTCTCCTTCATCCTCTTCGCCGACGCCGCCAACATCTCCCAGGAAGGGAAGCTGAACATCCTGGGGGTGTTCGATGCGGTCCACGCCGGCCCCCTGCCGGCGGTGCACCCGCGCGCCACGGTGGTGGTGCGCCTCAAGGCCACCGCGGGGGACGCGGGGACGCATCCGCTCACGCTGCGGTGGGTGAACCCGCGCGGGATCGAGCTGTGGAGTTCCACCGCGGAGCTGGCGATCCAGCAGCCCCCTCCGGG
>JBILED010000268.1:0-3694 GCA_044352305.1 Gemmatimonas sp. | reverse complement strand
ACGGGCACGCCACGCTGGTGGGGTCGTCCAACCTGGACTTCCGGAGCTTCTGGCTGAACGCCGAGGTGAACCTGCTGGTGCTGGACGACGGGTGCGCGGCCGCGATGGAGGCGCAGTACCAGCGCGACCTGACATCCAGCCGGGAGATCACGGTGAGCGGGTGGCGGGCCCGACCGTGGTGGGCCCGGGTGGCAGCCGGGGCGGCTCGGTTGCTGCGGTGGGGGATGTAGCGGGGGCTGTAGCGGGGGATGCCGTGAGGAATGGCGCGGGGCGGCGGCGGGTGGGGGTCAGGGTTTCCCTGACGGCGCCCCCTCCCGCTCCCCGATTGGCGCCTTGGCCGGGATCTGGCACTGTATCGGTGCCGCGCCGCGCGGCGCATCCCCTCCCCCCGATCGCCGATGATCCAGGTCTCCCGCGATTCCGAACCGGTGGCCGAGGCGCCCCCGGTGGTGCCACTGGGCCCCGTGCTAGTGGCCAGCGACGGGGACGCCGACGCGGGGGAGGCGCTCTGTTCGGCAGCGCGGATGGCGGCGGGGGCGCTGGGGACGGCGGTCGAGGTGGTGAGCGTGTGCGAGCCACCGTCGGTGGTGGGGGCGGAGGTGGTCGAAGTGCCCCGCCCGTTGCTGGAATTGGAGGCGCGGCGGATGGCGCTGGTGCGGGCCGACGTGGCGCGCACGCTGTCGGTGTCCCCAAGCGGCGACCCGGCGTGGCCCGTGACCGTGCTCGCGGGGGCGCCGTCGCGCACCTTGGCCGCGCACGCCGCGGCGCGGCAGGCGTCGCTGCTGGTGATGGGGCTGGGGCGGCACAGCCCGCTGGACCGCCTGTTCGGGCGGGAGACCACCGTGGCCACGGTACGCGACACCACCGTACCCGTGCTGGCGGTGGGGTCGTCGTTTCCGCGGCAGCCGGCACACGCGGTGGTGGGGGTGGACTTCGGCGAGGCAAGCACGCGCGCGGCGCGGCTGGCCCTGCGGTTCCTGGCCCCCGGCGGTCGGCTGTCGCTGGTGCACGTGGCGCCGCGCTTCGCGCGCCCGGTGGAGGGGTGGGAGCAATGGGACGCGGAGTATGCGGGGACGCTGCCGCGGCTGTTCGAGGGGCTGGTGGCGCGGCTGGCGGTCCCCGTGGGGATCTCGGTGGAGACGGCGATGCTGCGCGGCGACCCCGCGCCCACGCTGCTGGCGCGGGTGCAGCAGGAGCGGGCGCCGCTGCTGGCGGTGGGGGCCGAGCGGGTGGGGGTCGTGGACCGCCTGCTGGTGGGGAGCGTGGCGACCAGCCTGCTGCGCACCGCACGCTGCGGGGTGCTGGTGGTGCGGGGGTAGGAGGACCCCCCCCACCGCCTCACCCGCGCGCCGTCAGTGCATCACCACCTGATCGCGCCCTTGCGCCTTGGCCGCGTACAGCGCCCGGTCCGCCCGCGCCACCACCCCCTCGGGGGTGTCCGTGGGCTCGAAGCGCGCCACCCCGATGCTCACCGTCACCGACAGCGGTGCGCCGCACGGCAGCGCCACCGTCATCGTGGCCAGCTCCTGCCGCAGCCGCTCCGCCGCCTGCACCGCCTCGTCCGTCTGGTGATGGGGGAGCAGCAGCAGGAATTCCTCGCCTCCCCAGCGCCCCGCCAGGTCGGTGTCGCGCACCAGCGCGGCCAGCCGCTGCGCGAACCCCTGCAGCACCTGGTCGCCCACGCCGTGCCCGTGGCTGTCGTTGATGGCCTTGAAATGATCGATGTCCAGCAGCACCACGTGGAAGGTCCCGCCGCGCGCCGACTGCGCGCACCGGTCCTCCAGGCTCTGCGTGAGGCGCCGCCGGTTGAACAGCCCCGTGAGCGCATCCCGCTCCGCCGCATCGGCCAGTCGCGACAGCGCCGACTGCAGCTCGCCGCGCTGCTGGCGCAGCTGCTGCCGCACGCGGCTCCACCGCGCGCCCAGCACGGCAAATCCCGGCAGCACCACCAGCAGCACCAGGAAACTGGTGGCCTCCTCGAACGGCGGATAGCGGTCGGGCTGCGCCACCGCCATGGCCATCATCACCGCGCCGTACAGCCCGATGGCGTACCGCACCATCCACCGCACCATCTCGGCGCCAAGGGAGAAGATGGAGAAGAGCAGTGCCAGGCAGGTGAGGGGGATCGTCAGCGCCCGCATGGGGCCGGCCAGCCCGTAGCACGCCACCGCCGAGCCCACCGCCCACCCCACCTGCTGCACGGTGAGCGCCGGGTCGCGCAGGTGGCGCGTCCACCCCAGCGACAGCGCCAGCAGCGTCCCCCCGCTCATCAGCATGGACAGCGGCGCCCACACCAGCACGGCGGACAACGGGGCATGCCCCAGCGCGACCACCAGGAGCATGAACACCACGCCACCCCCCTCCCAGGCCAGCGCCGCCAGCACCTGGCGGCGCCAGAGGGCGGGGCCGGTGGCGTCGTGACGGGCCTCACCGTCGGTCGGAGGCGGAGATATGGTCACAGGACTGAGGACGACGGGTCCCGCCTCGGCGTCAAAACCGGCTGCCACCCGGCCGGCGGGACGGGCGCCGCTCAAAAGATCCGTACCGAGAAATACCGCTTGGGGTTGGCCTTCACGTCGGCTACCAGCGCCCGCAGCTCGGCCACCAGCGAGTCCCCCTGCTGGTACAGCCGCGGATCGTTCACCAGCAGCCCCAGCGTCCCGGCGCCGGCGTTCACCTTCCCCAGCACCGAGTCGCTGCGCGCCACCACCGAGCGCACCGCCCCACTGCTCCCCTCCAGCTCCGCCGCCATCCGCCCCAGCCGCGCCGTGGCGTCGGCCATCTCCCGCGCGGCCGCGCGCGCGTCGGACAGGATCTGCTGCAGCTCGCCGTGACTGGTGGCCGAGTCCACGCGCGCCGACAGCGCGTCCACCCGCGCCGCCGCCGCGTTCACCCGCGCCACCCCGGCGCGCACGTCGCCCCCCAGCTCGTCCAGCGTGCGCGACTGCCTCCGCACCGTGCGCGACAGCTCCCCTGACAGGTCGGCCACGTTGCGGATGGAGCTCCGCAGCTCGCGCGCCGCCTGGTCGTCAAAGGCCACCCGCACCCGCTCGGCCACGTTGGCCACGTCCCCCGCAAGGCGCCCCGCCACCGACGTGAGCTGCGCGATGTCCGGCTGCACCGCCGCGGGGAGCAGGTTGCCGTCGGTGCGCGCCTCCATGAGGGCCGCGCGCAGCTCGCGGTCTGGGGGCACGCCGGCAAAGCCGGTGATCGTGGCCTGCCACTCGCCAAACAGGCTGGCCGCGGTCAGCAGCACCACCGGGTCGGCGGGAAGCCCCATCCGCCGGTCGATCCCCAGCCTTAGCCGCACCCATCCGCTGTCCCCCAGCGCGATGGACTCCACCTGCCCCGCGCGCACCCCGCGGATCACCACCGGGTTCCCCACCGACACGCCTCCCACGTCGCGGCTGCGCGCGTGGAGGTGCAGCGTGGCCCCCCGCAGGTCGGCCTGGTTGATCCACAGCACCGCCACGATGAGCACCACCGTGACCACCACCACGGTGATCCCCACCACGAGGTCGCTGGCCCGGCGCGGCTTGGTCATGACGTGAAGGCTAATCGAAAGGACAGGGGCGCCGTCAGCGGATGGTGCGCCCGGTGAGCCACACCAGCGCCCAGAACGCGTCCAGCACCAGGATCATCACCGCGGAGATCACCACCGCCTGCGTGGCGCTGCGCCCCACCCCCTGCGCGC
>JBILED010000267.1:0-3703 GCA_044352305.1 Gemmatimonas sp. | reverse complement strand
GAGGCCGACCTGGGGATCGACTGCTGCGCCGCCAGCTGGCCGGTGTTCGACCAGGACGTGTTCGTGGGGGTGTGCGACCGCCTCGCGCGCGAGGTGCACCTGTTCGAGCGGGGCGGCGACCGCGGCGCGACCCGCGCCGAGGACACGGTGGTGCCGCTGGACGACCCTGCCGCGCTGCGCCGGGCCATGGGGGACGGCGCCTGCGACCGCCTGCTGGCCGACCTCGAGCTGCTCGATGCCGCCGGGCACCCCTACGAGCACGCGCGTGTCATCGACGGCACCCTCACCCCGGTGTTCTTCGGGTCGGCGCTCACGAACTTCGGCATCGAGCCCTTCCTGCGCGAGTTCCTCCAGCTGGCCCCGCCCCCGGGCCCCCGCGAGACGACCGTCGGCCCGGTGGCGCCCACGCGCCCCGACTTCACCGGCTTCGTCTTCAAGATCCAGGCGAACATGGACCCCAAGCACCGCGACCGCGTGGCCTTCGTGCGCGTGGTCTCCGGACGCTTTGCGGGGGGGCTCAGCGTGCGTCACCAGCGCACCGGCAAGGCGATCCGACTGGCCGCCCCTCAGCAGTTCATGGCGCGCGACCGCGTGGCGGTCGAGGAGGCCTGGCCCGGCGACGTGGTGGGGATCCTCGACCGCGGCACGCTGCGCATCGGGGACACGCTGGGGGGCGAGGGGGGGATGGAGTTCCAGGGGATCCCCCGCTTCCCCCCCGAGCATTTCGCGCGGGCCATGCCCGCCGACCCCATGAAGCGCAAGCAGTTCGACCTCGGGCTGCGGCAGCTGACCGAGGAGGGGGCCGCGCAGGTGTTCTACGCCGATACCGCGGCCGGGAGCCAGCCCATCGTGGGCGCCGTCGGGCAGCTGCAGTTCGACGTGATGGCGTTCCGGCTGGAGCACGAGTACGCCGCCCCCTGCCGCTTCGAGAAGATGACCCACCGGTGGCCGCGGTGGGTCACGGGCCCCAAGGCGGCGGTGGAGCGCGCCTGCACCGGGGTGGGGCGCCTCAAGGTGTACGACCACAAGGGCGCCGTGGTGCTGCTCTTCCAGGACAACTGGGCGCTGCGGCGGGCGCTGCAGCACGAGACCGAGGTGGTCTTCCACGAGACGGCACCGTGAGCCCGCGCCTGACGGCAGGCTGACCCTCCTCCGCACCCCCCGCGCATGCCGGACGGCCCCCGCGCACCCCACCGTGGGGCGCCCAGGGGCCGTCCGGCGGTGCGCTCAGCCTTCGGTGGCGGCGTCGGGGACGGACTCGGCCCCCGCGCCACGGCCGGCATCGGCGCCGACCGTGTCCTCGCCACCCACCGGGTCGGGGTCCGCCTCGCCAACTGGGCGTGTCTGCGTGGTGTCGATCTGCGGCCCCACATGCCCGATGATGAAGCCGCCGTCCGGCGCATTGGTGAAATACACCCGCAGGCACGTGAGCGGGTTGCTCCCCTGCCGCAGTTGGTCGGCGCACTCCACCTCGCGGTCGCCATCGCGAAACAGGTACGGGGACTTCCGCCCCGGCGTGCTGGCTCCGGGCGAGTAGTCCACGTCGAGGTCGGTCAGCACCTCGCCCAAGGGACGCCCCAGCGCGCGGTCCTGCCGCCGCCGGCCCACCTCGCCCAGCGCCTTGAGGTACGACCACGCCGTGTCGGCATCGGGAAACAGCGACGAGGCCGCGGAGGTGAACGCGGTGGGGAGGATGCGCAACGCGTCCGAGTACAGCCCCTGGGCCCGCTCCACCACCTCCAGCACGGACTGCGGCGCGTCGCTGGCCGGCCGAGCCATGGGCTGCCGCTCCTTGAGCGCCGCCAGCGTGGTGCGCAGGTGACGCGCCGCGCGGCGCTCCCCCTCCAACTGTTCCTTCACCGTCGCCATCTCCTCGCGCGCCCGCGCCAGCTCCCCCTCGGCGGCGCGCACCGCCGTCTCGTAATCCCGCAGGAGCGCCACGAGCTGCTCCCGGTCCAGCTCCACCCCCGCCTCCGCCGCGGCCAGCGCCTCGGTCGCGTCGGGGCGCAGCCGGTAGGCAGCCCCCCGCGACTCGCGCAGCGCGTCCACCACCGCCGGGTCGGTCACCGGCCGCTGCACCGACACCTCGGCCAGCCGCTGCACCAGCCGCCGCCGCTCCCCCGGCAACGCCAGCGCCCGCGCCAGCACCAGCGGATGCTGGAACGGGTCCGCCTCCAGCGAGAACCCCGGCAGGTAGGCGCGCGCCGAGCCCAGGAACACCGAGCGCGCGTGCCCGCCCACCGCGTCCGATAGCGCAAAGGTGTCCGCGTGCCGCAGCATGAAGCACAGCCCCAGCCCGAACAGCTCCGCCGCAAACTGCTCGGGGGGGAGCACGTAGCCGCCGTCCGGGAGCTCCGTCAGCAGCAGCACCGGCATCGTGCGCGCCGGGTCGCACAGCACGAAGCGGACGAAGGCGTCCAGCGTCCCCGCCTCCAGCTGCGTGGGAATGCGCTGCAGCGGGCCGTCGGGTGACACCAGCGTGAACGCCGCGTCCAGCTCGGCCAGCAGGCGCGGCGGCCGCACCGGCGGCGGCGCGCCGTTGCCGCTTCCCCCGTCGGTCCCCACGCGGATGAGCACCTGCCGGTGCGGCTGCCCGGTGGGGCCCGGCGCCGCCACATAGGTGACCTGCGTGGACCACTGCAGCCCCCGGTCCAGCGGATCGGGGGCGTACACCACCACGTCGGCCAGCGTGCGCCCCTTGGCACGGTACGGGGCCCAGCGCAGCAGGCGGCCGCCGTCCAGCGTGTGCTTGGAGGGGGCGTCCCACAGGAGTTGCTGACCCGCATCCAGCCCCAGCCACGCGACACAGGCCGCAAGAAAGGCCGCGTCAGCGTCCGCCGCAGGGGTGCGGGGCGAGAGGTCGAAGCGAAGCGCGAGTCGTTGGTGCACGGGGATCAAGGCGAATGGACCATTGCCGCGCCCTTCCGTCGCCGGAAGGACGCTGCCAGACTGACAACCTATGCGAATCCTGCTCCAGCGTGTAACCGAGGCGGCCGTCCACGTCCGCGGCGCCACCCCCGACCTTCCCCCGCGCCTTGCCGGCCGCGTGGGCGCCGGCTACCTGCTCCTGACCGGCTTCACCCACGGCGACACCGCCGCCGAGGTGCAATGGATGGTGGACAAGGTGCTGGCCCTGCGGCTCTTCCCCGACGCGGACGGCAAGCTCAACCGGGACCTGCGCGAGCGCGGAGGCGCCCTCCTGGTCGTCTCGCAGTTCACATTGTATGCCGACGCCCGCAAGGGACGACGCCCCGGGTTCACCGACGCCGCACCACCGGAGGTGGCACAACCCCTATACAACCTATTCGTCATGCGCTTGCGGGAACAGGGTGTCGAGGTGGCCACCGGGGAATTCGGCGCGGACATGGCCGTTTCGCTCGTGAACGACGGGCCCGTCACCCTCTGGCTCACCCGCGAGCCGCTCGCGCCTCCCGCCTGACGGGCGTGCCCGCAGCGTCACGGTTGAGCTCGGCACGTGACAGTCGAGCTCGCCCGCAGCCCCACGCACCGCCGCGCCGCGGCGTCCACGCGGACCGCCGCGCAGCCACCGCGACGAAGCCAGCCCCCCTGCGGCGCGTCAGCGCACCGCCGCCAGCGCCTGCGCCAGGTCGGCGATCACGTCGTCCACATGCTCCAGCCCCACGCTCACGCGCAGCAGCCCGTCGCTGATCCCCACCGCCGCGCGCTCCGCCGGCGACAGCTT
>JBILED010000008.1:0-33040 GCA_044352305.1 Gemmatimonas sp. | reverse complement strand
CGTCACCATCCAGGGGTTCCGCATCCCCGCGCTGCGCACGCGCCGCGTGGAGTCCACGGTGGACGTGCTCACCAACCGGTCGCTGGTGATCTCGGGGCTGTTCAACGAGGAGCGCGAGATGGTGCGCTCGGGGCTCCCCTACCTCGGGGCCATCCCCGTGCTGGGGGCGCTCTTCTCGAGCAAGCGCTGGCAGCGCAACGAGAGCGAGCTGGTGGTGGTGGTGTCGCCGGTGCTGGTGGACGCGGGAGCGCCGCGCCCCGCCGACCTGCTGCGGTTCGCCCCCGACACCACGCTCCCCGCGCGCCCGGCGCTGGAGCGCCGGTTCCCCCCGGACACGCTGCGGCGCTGACGGCCATGCCGACGACGATCGAGGCGACGCCGGAGGCCGCGCGCGAGGGGCAGGCGGGCACGGCACCGGCCGCCGTCCCCGACGGCGTGCTGGCGGCGCTGCGCCGCGACATCCCCCCGGCACTGGCCGCCACCCTGACGGAGGCGCAGCTGGCGCAGGCGGTGCGGCTGGTCCTGCAGGAGGGCGCCTCCGCCGGTGGGCAGTGCGTGGCGGTGTACGCCGCCAAGGGCGGGGCGGGGAGCTCCACGGTGGCGCTCGCGCTGGCGTGGGCGCTGGCCCACGCGGACGCCACGCGGGGCCCCGTCGGGGGGGAGGTCCCGGCGGTGGCGCTGGCCGACTTCACCACGGTGGGCGCCGGCCTGCGCGGCGTGCTGGAGGTGGCGCCCCCGTACGACCTGGGTGACGTGGCGGCGCGCGCCGACCGCGTCGACGGCGCCTATCTGCAGTCGGTGCTCCTCGCGCACCCCGACGGCGTGGCGCTGCTCGCCTCGGCGGCCGCGCCGGCCGAGGCGCCGCCGCTGGGCGCCGCCGCGGCGGCGCGCGTGCTGCGGCTGCTGTGCGAAACGCACGCGCACGTGGTGGTGGACACCGACCACCACCTGGCCGACGCCACGCTGGCCGCCCTGGACGCCGCCGACCGCATCGTGCTGGTCACGCAGCTGGACGTCCCCGCGCTGCGCGGCACGCAGCAGGCGCTGGCCCTCTTTTCCCGCCTGGGGTACCCCGTGGGGAAGGTGCTGCTGGTGGCCAACCGCGCGGGGAGCCGCGCCGGCATCGCCCCGGGGGATGCCGAGCGCGCGCTGGGGCGCCGTCTCGACGCACTCCTCCCCAATGACTGGGAGCGGTGTGCCGCCGCGCTCGCCGCCGGGCAGTTCCTGCAGCGCGGCGGGCGGCACCACCCGCTGGCCGCGGCGGTGGCGCAGCTCGCCGCCATGGTGGCGCGCCGGGAGGGCGGGGCGGCGTCGCCCGCCGCCGCGGCGCCCCGCTCCCGGTTCGCGCGCCTCCTGGCGCGCGGCTGACGGCCCCCGCGTCCCGGCCCCACCGCTCTCACCACCTCCGTCGCATGCCCACCGCCCTGCACCAGCGCCTCTATGGCGCCGTCCCCACCACCCCCTCCGACCCGGTCGCCTCCGTCCCCGCGCCGCGCCGCGCCGACCCGCCCCCCACCTCCCCCGTGGGCGAGCTGGCCCACGCGCTGCACCGCACGCTGGTGGAGCGGCTCGACCTTGCGGCGCTGGAGGCGCTCGCCGACGAGCGGCAGGTGGCCGCGCGGGTGCGGCAGGCGGTGGCCGAGCTGCTGCGCGGCGAGCCCACGCCGCTGGCGCAAGGGGAGCGGGACGCGCTGGTGGAACAGGTGCTGCACGAGGTCACCGGCCTGGGCCCCATCGAGCCGCTGGTGCGCGACCCCGCCGTGTCCGACATCCTCGTCAACGGCCCGCACGAGGTGTACGTGGAGCGCGGCGGGCGCCTCGAGCGGGTGCCGCTGCGGTTCCGCGACGGCGCGCACCTGCTGGCGGTGATCGACCGCATCGTCTCGCGCGTGGGGCGCCGCGTGGACGAGGCCTCCCCCATGGTGGACGCGCGCCTCCCCGACGGGTCGCGCGTGAACGCCATCATCCCGCCCCTGGCGGTGGACGGCGCGGTGCTCTCCATCCGCCGCTTCGGCGCGGTGCTGACGCCGGCGCGGCTGGTGGAGCTGGGCGCCCTCACCGAGGGCATGCTGGCGCTGCTGGGGGCGTGCGTGCGCGCGCGCCTCAACGTGCTCATCGCCGGCGGCACGGGGTCGGGGAAGACCACGCTGCTCAACGCGCTCAGCGCGTACATCCCCGCCACCGAGCGCGTGGTCACCATCGAGGACGCCGCCGAGCTGCGGCTGCAGCAGCCGCACGTGGTGCGGCTGGAGACGCGCCCGCCCAACGCGGAGGGGCGCGGCGAGGTCGTCACCCGCGACCTGGTCCGCAATGCGCTGCGCATGCGCCCCGACCGCATCATCGTGGGGGAGGTGCGCGCGGCGGAGGCGCTGGACATGCTGCAGGCGATGAACACCGGCCACGAGGGGTCGCTGGCCACGGTGCACGCCAACTCCCCGCGCGACGCCCTCGCGCGGTTGGAGACGATGGTGCTGTTCGCGGGGACGGCGCTCCCCGACCGCGCCGTGCGCGAGCAGGTGGCCTCGGCGCTGGACGTGGTGGTGCAGGTGAGCCGCCTGTCGGACGGCACGCGGCGCGTGGTGAGCATCTGCGAGGTGACGGGGATGGAGGGGGAGGTGGTGCAGCTGCAGGAGATCGCGCGGTTCCGGCGGCAGGGGGTGCTGGCCGACGGCACCGTGGCGGGGCACTTCGAGGCCACCGGCGTGCGCCCGCGCTTTGCGGCGCAGGTGGCGCTGGCGGGGATCGAGCTGCCGCCGTCGCTCTTCGCGGAGGGACGGTGATGGCCGCCCCCGGCTGGCTGCCGCTGGCGGGCGGCGCCGCCGCGGCGGCCGGGAGCCTGGCGCTGGCGCTGGGCGGCTACGCCTGGCTGGACCGCCGGCGCCTCGTCGAGCGGGCGCGGCTGCGCGCGCGGCTGGCCGCCATGACGGCGGGGGACGCGGCGGCGCAGGCGGTGCTGCGCGGCGCCCCGGCGGGGGAGGGCGCGTCGCTGGCGGCGCGCGCGCGGGCGCTGCGCGACCTGGTGACCGGCGCGCGCCGCCGCCGGCTGGCGGCCATCGAGCGGCAGCTCCCCGAGGCGGTGGATATGCTGGTGGGCGCGCTGCGCGCCGGCTACGCGCTGTCGGCGGCGCTGCAGTTCGTGGGGGAGCAGCAGCCCGCGCCGCTGGGCCCGGAGTTCAAGCGGGTGGCCGGCGAGCAGCAGCTGGGCGGGGACACCCGCGACGCATTGGACGGGCTGCAAGCGCGGCTGGGGACGCTGGACGCGCGGCTGCTGGTGCTGGCCATGCAGGTGCAGCGCGAGACCGGCGGCAACCTGGCCGAGATCCTGGCCACCATCGGGCAGGTGATCCGCGAGCGGCTGGAGTTTCGCGCGCAAGTGGAGGTGCTCACCGCCGATGCCCGCCTCTCGGCGGTGGTGCTGGCCGCGCTCCCGGTGGTGCTGTTCGTGGGGGTGCGGGCCATGAACCCGGCCTACATGGCGCCGCTCACCGGCACCCCGGCGGGGCGGTGGCTGGTGGGGTACGCGCTCACATCGCTGGCGGTGGGGACGCTGGTGCTGCGCCACATGGCGCGGGTGGAGGCCTGACCATGGACGCCGTGCGGGCAGGGATGGGGGCGCTGGTGGCGGTGACCGCGGCGGCGGCCGCGGTGGCGCTGTGGGCGGCGGCGGCGGAGCGGCAGCGGCGCCGGATGGTGCGTCGCCTCGCGACCGGGGCATCCGCCGAGGGGGCCGCACTGGCCGCCCCTCGCCAGGGCGTCGCGCGCGCCCAGAGGGGCGTGGCAAACCGTCTGGGCGACTGGCTGGCGGCGCGCGTTCCCGCCGAGGTGGGCGAGGACCGCGTGCTGGCCAGTCGGCTGGTGCGCGCCGGCCTTGAGGGAGAGGAGGCGCCGCTGCTGCTGGCGGCGGCGCGCGTGGGGCTGGCGGCGGGGTTGCCGCTGCTGGCGCTGTGGCTGGGACCGGCGCACCCGCCGCTGCTGCGCGCGCTCTGGGTGGCGCTGGCCGCCGTGGTGGCGCTGCTGGCCCCGTTTGCGCTGCTGGACCGCCTCACCGCCATGCGCCAGCGGGCGCTGCGGCAGGCGCTCCCCGACACGCTGGACCTGCTGGTGGTGTGCGTGGAGGCGGGGGTGTCCATGGACGCCGCGCTGCAGCGGGTGGCGCGCGAGATGGGGCCGGTGCACCCGCGGCTGGCGTCGGAGCTGGCGGTGATGAACCGCCGCCTGGCCGCCGGGCTCACGCGGGACGAGGCGCTCACGGGGCTGTACCTGCGCACCGGCGTGGACGAACTGCGCACGCTGGCCGCGCACCTGGTCCAGGCCGAACGCTGGGGCACGTCGATTGCCACGGTGCTGCGGGTGACCGCCAAGGACCTGCGCCGCCGGCGCCGGCTGGCGGCCGAAAAGCGCGCCGCCACCGCCGGAACCCGCATGCTCATTCCCCTCGCCCTGTGCATCTTCCCCACCATCTTCGTCGTGTTGCTGGGCCCTGCGCTGCTGCAGGTCGGCAAGGCCTTCGGGGTGGGGCCGTGAGCGCCCCCCGGCGTGACGGGCGCGTGCGCCGCGGGGGCACGCTGGTGCTGGTGGCGGTGCTCCTCACCGTCCTGGTGGGGTGCGCGGCGCTGGCGGTGGATCTGGCGCGCGCCTATGGCGTGCGCACCCAGCTGCGCACGCTGACCGACGCGGCCGCGCTGTCGGGGGCCACCGACCTCGCCCGCCAGGCGGCGGAAGGGGACGCGCTGTCCCGCGCGCTGGCCTTGCGCGCCGGCAACCGCGTGGGGGGCACGGTGATGGGTGACGTCGGCATGGGCGCGAGCGATGTCGTGCCCGGCACCTGGGACTTTGCGGCCGGCGCGTTCACCCCCACGGCGTGGGCGGCGGCCACGGCCGTGCGCGCCACCGCGCGCCACCAGCTGCCGTGGAGCTTCGCGCGGATCTTCGGCACCGAGGGGCGCGCGCTCACCGCCACCGCCATCGCCGCGCTGGGCTCGCCCCGCTGGCGCCGCTGCCTCACCCCGTGGGCGGTGCCGTACAGCAACCTGCTGGTCACGCTGGGGCGCCCCGCCACCGACACCGCCTACCGCCTCACCGCTGCCGACGTGGCGCTGCTGCGCGACGGGCAGCTCCCCATCGTGTTCAAGGTCTCCTCGTCCACGCAGGACCTCGGGGGCGCATTGGTGGGGGGGAGCGCCATCAGCGGCAACTACTACGTGGTGCGCCTGCCGCCGGTGCAGTACGCCAACGGCAGCGCCGGGAACCCGCAGGGAGGCGCCAACGTCTACCGTGACGCGCTGGGGAGCGTGGCCTGCACCGGGGACAGCCGCACCGCCGGCGTGGGCGACTGGCTGGACCTGGAGAGCGGCAACATGGTGGGCCCCACGCGGCAGGGGATGCAGGCGCTGTGCGGCGGGGCGGGGAACAGCTTTGGCTGCAACGCGCCCGTGTATCTCCCCATCTGGAACGCCCGCAGTGGCGGCAGCGCCAGCGCGTGGGTGCAGGTGCTGTACGTGGGCGCCTTCGTGGTGACGCAGTTCAACAACGGCGCCGTGACCGGCTACCTCACGGCGCTGTCGGCCGATCCCTACACGGGCGGTTTTCAGCCCCGCCCGGGGCCGGTCATGCGGGGCGCGCTGGTGCAGTAGCGCGCCCCCCGCCTGTCCCTACCCTCGCATCCAGCGCAGCAGCTCGGCCACCGTGGCGCGCTTGCCGGTCATCAGCAGCCCCACGCGGTAGATCCGCGCCGCCGCCCAGATGGACACCGCCGCCCCCGCCGCCACCGAGGCGAGCGCCAGCGCCACCTCGCGCCACGGCACCTGCGTGACGGTCATGCGCAGGGGCATCATGATGGGCGCCGAGTGCGGGAGGAGCGACAGCACCCGCGCCACCGTGCCGTCCGGCTGCATCAGCACCGACTGCGCGAACACGATCGTGGACACCAGCAGCACCATGACGGGCGTCTGCGCCTGCTGGGCCTCCTGCTCGCTGTTCACGCTGGCCCCCGTGGCCGCGAAGATCCCCGCGTACAGCAGGAAGCCGGTGATGAAGAAGGCGAGGAGCACCGCCAGCACCCCGCCCCCCACCGCCGGGAGCGTGAACGCCGGGGCCTCCACCCCCATCCCCCGCAGCAGCGGCCCCCGCCCGCGCCACAGCGCCGCCGACGCCGCCGCCCACACGAGCATCTGCGTGAGCCCCACCGCGCACACCCCCAGCACCTTCCCCAGCAGCAGGCGCGCCGGGGAGATGCTGGCAATCACCACCTCCGCCACCCGCGACTGCTTCTCCTCCAGCACGCCGCGCATCACCGCGATGCCGTAGATGAACATCATGAAGTACAGCAGCATCGCCACCGCCAGCCCCGCGAACAGGTTGAGCTCCCCCGACCCGCCGCGCCCGCGCGCTGACAGCCGCTCGGTGGCCAGCCGCACCGACGTGGTGACCAGCTGCCGCCCCAGCTCGGGGTCCACCCCCCCCTGCTCGATCCGCCACATCACCAGCGCCCGCTGCACCGATCGCTCCAGCCGCTGCATGTCGAACAGCGCCGTGGTGTTCCCCCCAGAGTAGCGCGCCGCGCCCGCCGCCAGCGTGGCGCTGTCCAGCACCAGGTAGCCGCGCACCGAGTCCGCCACCACCAGGCGCGTGGCCAGCGACTCCGCCGCCGCCACCTCGCCCCCCGTGGCCGTGATCACGCGCGGCGGGGTGTCGGTGCCCATGGCGCCCCCCGCCAGCGAGGTGGCCACCCGCGCCCCCAGCCCCGCGCCGGTGGCGTCCACCACCACGATGCGGGCGCCGTCCCCGGCGCCCTTGTCGCGGTCCGCCAGCAGCGGCGGAATGAGCATCACCCCGCCGAAGAACACCGGCCCGAACAGCGTGGCAACCACGAACCACTTGGACTGCACCCGCTCCAGGTACTCGCGGCGGATCACCGCCCACAGCTTCCGCGCCCCGCGCATGCCGTCACCCATGGCCGCTCATCCCCGCTTCCACGTGGGCCGCCCCCACCTTCTCCAGGAAGATGCGGTGCAGCGACGGGCGCATCCGCTCGAACCGCTCGATGGGCGCCCCCGCCGCCACCAGCCGCGCCAGCAGCGCGCCGGCCGCCGCGTCGGGCGCCAGCTCCAGCTCCAGGTAGCGGTTGGAGTCGTCCACCCGCCGCACCAGCGCCGGGTCGGCCAGCACCGCCTGCACCGCCGCCGACGGCGCGCCGTCCAGCGCCAGCGCCACCAGCGGCGCGCCGTGCGCCTCGCGCACCGCCGCCACCCCGCCGTCCAGCACCTTCTCCCCCCGGGCGATGATGCACACCGCGTCGCACATCCGCTCGGCGTTGTCCATGATGTGCGTGCTGAAGATCACCGTCCGCCCCGCCTGCCGGAGCGCCACCACCGTGTCCTTGAGCGCCTGCGCGTTCAGCGGGTCCAGCCCGCTGAAGGGCTCGTCCAGGATCACCAGCGCGGGGTCGTGCAGCAGCGCGCCGATGAACTGCACCTTCTGCTGCATCCCGCGCGACAGCTCCTCCACCTTGGCGCCCCCCCAGTCCTTCCCCGCGTCGCGCAGCGCCAGCCGCTCCAGCCACGCGTCGATGCGCCGCTCGAGGTCGGGCCCCGCCAGCCCCTTGAGCTCCCCCAGGAAGCGCAGCATGCGCCGCACCCCCATCTTGCGGTACAGCCCGCGCTCCTCGGGGAGGTACCCCACCCGGTCCACCAGCGCCGGGTCGCGCGCCGGGCGCCCCAGCACGCGGATCTCCCCCCGGTCCGGGGCGATGATGTTGAGGAGCATCCGGATGGTGGTGGTCTTGCCGGCGCCGTTGGGGCCCAGCAGGCCGTAGACCGTCCCGGCGGGGACGGTGAGCGACAGCGAGCGCACGGCCACATGGTGCGCGTACGCCTTGGCCACGTCGCGAAGGTCGAGGGCGGCTTCTGCCATGCGCACAGTCTAGCGGCGGGACCGTCGCGCTGCCCGGTCCGCCCGGCGATATTGGCCCCCATGCCCGCGGCCGCCGCCGTTCCCCCCATGCCTGCGCCCCCGCTCCGCTTCACCCGGCAGGAGCTGGCCGGCGCCTTTGGCGACCTGGGGACCGACCTCCCGCTGCTGGTGGGGGTGGTGCTGGCCACCGGGATGAACGCCCCCATGGCGTTCCTCCTCTTCGGCGCGCTGCAGGTGGCCTCCGGGCTCACCTATCGCCTCCCCATGCCGGTGCAGCCGCTCAAGGCCATGGCGGCCATCGCCATCGCCGGCCGCCTCGCTCCCCCGGTGCTCGCCGCCGGCGGCCTCATCGTGGGCGCCGTCATGCTCCTGCTGGCGCGCACCGGCGCCCTGGAGTGGATGGCCCGCACGGTCCCCAAGCCGGTGGTGCGCGGCATCCAGGTGGGGCTGGCCATCCAGCTGGGCACGCTGGCCCTCACCCGCTTCCTCCCGGCCAACGGACCGCGTGGCTGGCTGGTGGGGGCCGTCGCCCTGGTGGCGGTGCTGGCGCTGCGCACCAACCGGCAGCTCCCCGCCGCGCTGGTGGTGGTGGGCGCCGGCGCCGCCTATGCGCTGGCCACCTGGCCCGCCGGGCAGCCGCTGCCGCTGGCGTTCCATCCGCCCGCCCTCCCCGCGCGCTGGCCCACGCCGGCGGAGTTCACCCAGGGGGCCCTGCTGCTGGCGCTCCCCCAGCTGGCGCTGTCGCTGGGCAACTCGGTGCTCGCCACACAGCAGGTGGTGCGCGACCTGTTCCCCCAGCGTGCCCCGCTCACGGTGCGCACCATCGGCACCACCTACGCCCTCATGAACCTGGCCGCCGCCCCGCTGGGCGGGCTCCCGGTGTGCCATGGCTCGGGCGGCATGGCGGGGCACTACGCCTTCGGCGCCCGCACCGGGGGCAGCGTGGTGCTCTACGGCGGGTTCCTCCTCCTGGCCGGGCTCTTCCTCGTGGGCGACCCCGCCGCCTTCCAGCGCCTCTTCCCCGCGCCCGTGCTGGGGACGCTGCTGCTGGTGGAGGCCGCCGCGGTCCTCTGGCTGGTGCGCGACCAGCTGGCGCAACCACGCGCCCTGGCGCTCGCGCTCGCCTGCGGCGGGGCCGCCGCGTGGCTCCCCTACGGCTACGCCGTGGCGCTGGTGGCCGGCACGCTGGTGTGGCGCCTCGCGTTCGCGCGCTAGATTCCTCGCGTTCCCCTCGGGCGGCCCCTGGCCGTCCCGCCTCGCGGACTCCCAGCCCGTCCTGCCAATGCGCACCCGCCAGCTTGCCGCCCTCCTCGCCCTCGGCGCCGCCGTCACCACGGCCTTCACCGCGCCGCGTCTCGTCGTCGACCTCTCCGGCAAGTGGGCCGGGTCGGTGGACGGTCCGCAGGGCGCCATGCCGCTCGCCATGAGCTTCACCCAGAAGGGCGACAGCCTGGGCGGCTCCCTCGAGTCCCCCGCCGGCTCCACCCCCCTCATGGGCATGGTCAAGGCCGACTCGGTGTTCTTCGCCTTCAACTTCGACGCCGGCGGGCAGGTGGTCCCCATCAATGGCACCGCCATCGTGAAGGACGACACCACCATGGTCGGCTCCCTCGAGGTGACCGGGATGGCGGCGTTCCCCTTCACGGCCACCAAGCAGAAGCCGTAACCGCCCATGCCCACCCCCTCGCGTCTCCCCGCCCTCCTCGCCCTGGCGGCGGGGGGCGCGCTGACGGTCCTCGGCGCCACCGGGGCGGGGAGCCTCCCCGCCGTGGGGCGCCTCCTCTCCCCCAGCGTGGGGGTGTGGCGGGCCGCGCACGACGACCTCCCCGCGCAGGCCGAGGGGACGCTCCCCGGCCTCGACGCGGAGGTCACCGTGCGCTACGACCAGCGCGGCGTGCCGCACCTCTTCGCCACCACCACCCTCGACGCCATGCGCGCGCTGGGCTACGTGGTGGCCCGCGACCGCCTCTTCCAGCTGGAGCTGCAGTCGCGCGCCGGCGAGGGGACGCTCACCGAGCTGGTGGGGGCCGTGGCGCTCCCCGCCGACCGCGAGACGCGCCGCCTGGGGATGCCGCGCGCCGCCGAGCGGAACTGGGCCGGGATGGACAGCACGTCGCGCGTGGCGCGCGTGCTGCGCGCCTACGCCGAGGGGATCAACGCCTACCGCGCCACGCTGTCGGCGGCCGACTATCCGGTGGAGTACAAGCTGCTGGGACGCGCCCCGCGCCCCTGGCGCCCCGAGTACGCGCTGCACCTGTTCAACCGCATGGGCTACACCCTCGCCAGCAACCCCGGCGAGCTCAATCTCCTCAAGGCCCGCGCCCTGGTGGGCGACAGCGCCGCCCGCGCGCTCTTCGACACCGACTCCCCGGTGCAGGAGCCCATCCAGCCGTACGGCGCGGCCCCCCGCACCCTCGCGCAGCGCGTCCCCGCCCCCGGTGCCCCCGACAGCGCCGCCGCGCGGCTGGTGGCGGCGCTCACCGCCCGGCAGGCCGAACCGTCGCTGCTGGCGTGGGCCCGCGATCCCGACGCCGCCGACCGCGAGGCGCGCGCCTTCGCCAGCAACAACTGGGCGGTGGCCCCCGCGCGCTCGGCCACCGGCACGGCCCTCCTGGCCGGCGACCCGCACCTCGAGCTCACCCTCCCCAGCATCTGGTACGAGGTGCACCTCGTGGTCCCCGACAGCATGGACGTGGGCGGGGTCAGCATCCCGGGGCTCCCCGGCATCAGCATCGGCTACACCCGCGCCTTCGCGTGGAGCGCCACCAACACCGGCGCCGACGTGATGGACTTCTGGCGCGAGACGGTGGACAACGCCGACGCCCCCACGACGTACGAGCTGGACGGCCAGCGCGTCCCCTTCGCCGACACGCGCATCGAGCAGTACCGCGACGCCGCGGGCGCGGTGATCGCCACCGACACGGTGTACTACACGCACCGCGGCCCCATGACGCGCCAGGGGACGGAGTGGCTCTCCATGCGCTGGACCGTGCTGGAGGCGGGGCGCGAAATCGAGGCGTTCCTGGCCGGCCAGCAGGCCGCCACCGCCGGCGCCTTCCTGGACTCCATGGCGGTGTACTACAAGGCCCCGGCGCAGAACTGGATCGTGGCCGACACCGCCGGCACCATCGCCATCCGCAGCACCGGGCGCTACCCCGTGCGCGCCGACAGCGGGCGCGGCACGGTCGTTCGCGACGGGCGCACCCGCGCCACCGACTGGATCGGCGACTGGCCGGTGAGCCGCTATCCGCAGGCCATCCGCCCGGCGCAGGGGTATCTGGCCTCCGCCAACCAGCAGCCCATCGACCCCGCCGCCGAGCCGCTCTACCTGGGTGCCGACCCGCAGTACGAGACGTGGCGCGCGCTGCAGATCAACCGGCTGCTGCGCGCCGACGCCGCAGTCACCCCCGACGCCATGCGGCGCTACCACACCGACCCCGGCAGCGTGCGCGCCGAGACGCTGGCGCCGGCGCTGGTGCGCGCCGCGCGCGCCAAGGCCGCCGCGGGGGACACCAGCGCGTCGCTGGCCGCCGCCGCCGCGCTGCTGGGCGCGTGGGACCACCGCTACACCCGCGACAACACCGCCGCGCGCCTCTTCGAGACCGCGCTGCAGCGCGCGGCCACGCTGCTGTACGACGAGCTGGTCCCGCAGGGGGACAGCGTGCGCGTGGCCACCCCCACCGACGCGCAGCTCCCCGGGCTGATCGCCGATTCCGCCAACGCATGGTGGGATCGCCGCGCCACGCCCGCGCGCGAGACGCGCGACGACATCCTGGCCGCCGCGCTGGCCTCAGCCTACGACACGCTGGTGGTGCAGTACGGCAACCCCGCCGCCACGCCGTGGACGTGGGGGAAGGTGGCGCCGGCCTCCCCCAACCACCTGCTGCGACTGGCCGGCTTTGCCGCGCCGTACCGCCCCGTGGACGGCGGGCGCGGCACCCTCAACCCCTCGGTGGGCCCCGGCGTGCGCCGCGCCAACTTTGGCGCCTCCTGGCGCATGGTGGCGGAGATGGACCGGCGGCCGCGCATCCGCGCCGTGTACCCCGGCGGACAGAGCGGCAATCCGGGGTCGCCGCGCTACCTCGACCGCTACGCGATGTGGGCCGACGGCCAGCTGGACAGCGTGCGCACCCCGCGCACGCCGCAGGACCTCGCCGCCGCGGACACGCGCGCGGTGCTCACCCTCAAGCGCTGACGGAGCCCGCATGACCGGATTGGCACGCGTGGGCGCCGCACTGGCGCTGCAGGTGGTGGCCCAGCAGCTGCTGGGACCGTGGGGCGCCGCGGTGGCGGGCATCGCCACGGGCGTGATGAGCCGCGAGGGGCGCGCGGGGCGGCTGGGCGCCTACAGCGCCGCCGGCGCGGCGGGGATCCTCCTCCTCGCGGCGATCGCACGGGGGTACACCATCCCGCAGTTCGCCCAGCAGATGGCGGGGAACTTCAACGTCCCGGCGGCGGCGCTGTATGCGGCCACGCTGCTGCTGCCGGCGCTGCAGGGCGGGCTGCTGGCGGCGGGGGTGAGCCGCCTGCTGCGGGCGGGAGCGCCGGCCACGGCCTGACCGCCGCGCCGTGGTGCAGGTGACCTTTGCACGCCCCCGCGCTTCGGCACGGGGGCGTGCGGCGTTTCGGGGGGCGCCTACTTGAGCGTGCCGTCCAGCTCCGCCCACACGCGGCGCACCGCCACGGGCGCCTGCTGCCCCGCCAGGAACCACCCACCAATGGCGCCCCACTGCGCCTCGGCCACGGCCTGCTCCACCGTGCGCCCCGCCGTCTTGAGGCGCTTCACCTCGGTGATCACCGCGGTGACCGCGTCGCGGAACGTCACCAGCTCCTCGCGCGACACCGCCGGCGTGTCGATGAAGCCGTGCCCGGGGATGAAGTGGTGCACCCCGGGCAGCGCCAGCGCGCGGTCGATGGTGGCCGCCCACTCGCTGGGGTAGGCCGAGCGCATCGCAGGGAAGACGCGGCTCAGGTAGGCCTCGCTCATGAACAGCAGCTGGAGGTCGGGGAGGTGCACCATGAGGTCGCCCCCCGTGTGCGCGCGCCCCAGGAAGCGCACGTGCACCTGGCGCCCCCCCACGTCGATCACCTCCTGGTCCCCCGCCATGGCGCGCGGCGGCACCACCACGCGGCGGCCGCCCGTGGCCGCCGCCGAGTCGCGCCGCAGCTGCGCCAGCGAGGTGGGGTGCACCACGTACTGCACGTCGGCGGGGAGCTCGCTGTTGCCGGCGGTGTGGTCGCCGTGGTCGGAGCCCACCACGTACCAGCGGACGGGGAGCGGGGTGAGGGAGCGGATCCGCTCCAGCATCGTGCGCGTGGCGGCAGGGCTCCCCTGGCCGTCGGCCACCAGCACCCCCTGCGCACCGATGACCACCAGGCTCACCGTGGTGAACCCCGGCTGGCGGATCTCCTCGTAGCCGTACACGCCGTCGGCCAGCCGGATGAACCGCGGGAACGCCGAGAGGGGCACCCCGCGGACGGCGGGGTCGGCGGTGCGCGGGAGCCCCTCGGCCGGGGGCGCGGCGGCGGGCTGGGCGTGCAGGCGGCCGGAGGCCAGGAGCGTCGTTGCCAGGAGGGCGGCAGCCGCGCGGCGGCACACGGCGGGGGAGGGGAGGGGGAGGCGAGTGCGCATCCCCCGAACATGCGCGCCGGGCGCGTCACCGGCCAGCAACGACGGGGGGCCAGGGCTCGCCAACCAGCGGTCCGGCCGCCAACGTAGCGGCACGCCGGTGCGTCCGTCGTGCGCCCGGTGCTCCCCGTGCTTCCCCCTTACCGTCATGTGCCATGCCCTCTTCCGCGCTGGGTGAATTCCTCGGGACGCTGGTGCTCATCCTCCTTGGCAACGGTGTCGTGGCCGGCGTGTCGCTGGAGCGGTCCAAGGCCAACGGCGCCGGGTGGATGGTGATCACCGCCGGGTGGGGCTTTGCGGTGCTGTGCGGCGTGCTGGTGGCGGTGGCGCTGGGGGCGCCGGGTGAGCTGAATCCTGCGGTGACGCTGGCCGTGCACCTGGGCGGCAAGTACGGACCCACCGAGGTGCTGGCGCACATCACCATGCAGATGCTGGGGGCCATGGCCGGCGCGGCGCTGGTGTGGCTGCACTACCTGCCGCACTGGGAGCTCACCAAGGACCCCGACGCCATTCGCGGCTGCTTCTGCAACACGCCGGCGGTGCGGCGCACCGGGGCCAACCTGGTGGCGGAGATCATCGGCACGGCGGTGCTGGTGCTGGTGGCCACCGCCATCGGCAGCAGCGGCGTGGCGGGGAGCACGCCGGCCAGCAACCTGGGCCCCGCGCTGGTGGGGGCGCTGGTGTGGGGGATCGGCCTCTCGCTGGGCGGCCCCACGGGGTACGCCATCAACCCCGCGCGCGACCTGGGGCCGCGGGTGATGCACGCGCTGCTCCCCATCGCCGGCAAGGGGCACAGCGACTGGGGGTACTGGTGGATCCCGGTGGCGGGGCCGTTGGTGGGAGGCGCGGTGGCGGCGGTGCTGTGGCGGGTGATCGGGTAGGGGCAACTACCGAGGTGAGATAGACACCAGGGGGAGGTGGCGAGGCGCCAGGTCCGAGTGCGGTCCTTCTGCCTTGCCACCCTGAGAGGTCGCGTCCGTCTTGGGCGTTACTCCGGAAAATCGCCGGTCGCACATGTAGTCACATGAGACTACATTGTGGCCATGAAGACCATCGGCGTCCGGGAACTCAAGGCCCACCTCAGCCGCGTCCTCCGCGACGTCCGGGGCGGGGAAACGGTCCTTGTCACCGACCGGGGCCAGGTGGTGGCCGAGTTGCGTGCCCCAGACGGGGGGACGTTTGTCGAGTCGCGCACCGACCGCGTCTTCGCCCGGCTCGCCTCGGCCGGGGCGCTCCGCGTCGCCGAGCGGGCCGCCCAGCCGTATCAGGCCAGTCCGGTGCACGCGTGCCGCGGGCTGGCGCAGCAGCTGCTGGATGAGGGGCGGGGCGACCGGCTGGCTGATCCCGCCGATCGGTAAGCCAACCGGTGATCCTCTATGCCGAATCCAGCGCCGTGCTGGCCTGGCTGCTCAATGAGCCTGGCGCCCCGGCGGTGCTCCAGCAGCTGCGGGCCGCCGAGCGGGTGTGCACCTCGTCACTTACCGGGGTGGAGTGCGCCCGGGCGCTCACGCGGGCCCGGCAGATGGGGCGTCTTTCGCGGGTGGAGGAGCTGGCCGCCAGCCAACTGCTGGCCACCGCAGAAGCGGGGTGGGACCTGTTCGCCATGACGGACGCCGTGCTGGTGCGCGCCCGCGCGCCCCTCCCCAACGATCCGGTCCGCACGCTGGACGCCTTGCACCTGGCCACGGCGCTCGTGCTGCGGGAGCATGTGGGGGCCGTCACCATCCTCTCCCTCGACGACCGGATCCGCGTGAGCGCGGTCGCGCTGGACTTTGACGTGGTGCCTGAAGCGTCACCCCGGGACCTCAGACCCCCCGCCCCATGATCCCCGTCCGCCTCCTCACCGCCGCGCTCCTCGCGCCCCTCGCGGCATCCTCCGCGCAGTCGCCCGCGCAGCCGGTGCGCATCGACAGCAACACCTAGACGCAAGTAGCCGCCGCCCTCCTGCGCGGCGGGGCTGTGGCGGGTGGTGCGGTAATGCGACCGTAGTGGTGTCGCGTGTGCGCCTGGACCGGCGGTGCTCAGCGGCTCGCGCGGAGCCGCTGAGCAAGGTCGCTCCCCACCATCCCGGCGGCGGCAACCAGGAGGGCCCACCCAGCATCCCCCCATCCGGGGTGCGGGAACGGGTCCCCCGTGTAGTGGATCAGGAACGCATAGAGTAGCGGGGACACGGCCAGCAGGGCTGCGACCCGCCGAAGGCGGGTGGGAGCCGGCGTGCACAGCCATCCGGCCGCCATGCCTCCCAGGAGGGTGCCCAACACGGTCACGGCGTCGGCTGCCACCTTCAGCGACCGCTGCTCCTGCAGTGCGGTGAGAAAGGCTGCTGGAAACGGCACGCTGTCCGGTGCGCGCTGCGTGACGGCCAGCGCCAGCAGATGCGTCAGCAGCCAGGTCGCGCCCAGGGTGGTGATGAGGCCGGCAGCGACGGCGCGAACGAAGTGGCCGCGTTGCAGCGCCGAAAGCAAATTGTGGTGACCGAGGGGGCGAATCGATGTGTCAATGGAATGCGCGCGTAAGCCGTCGGTACAAGGGCACCAAACAGGGGCCGGTGCTGGATCAAGACGGGTTGCTGAAGACCTACGAGGTGATGCTCCGGAAAGTTGCGGCGCGATCCACGGTGGCGATTTTCCGAAGGCATTGCCCCCTTACTGGTCATCGGCATGACACCCCGCGTTCGTGCCGTGAACGTGGCGTTGCTGGGCGCCACGGGAGCATCCATCGGCTGCGCACCCACCATCCTCACTCCGCCGCAGGCAGCGCCGCCAGTGAGCGGGCCACCAGCTGCTCCAAAACACCGAGGTCCAAGTCGGCCAGCCGCTTGACGTACAGGCACGCCGTTCCCATCCGGTGCTTGCCCAGGCGCTCGCGCAGCGCGGCGTGCTCCGGCCCGTCCGCCATCAAGTACACCACCAGCTCACGCCCGCGGATGGCAAAGCCGGTGGCGCACGATTCGCCCAGCTTCCCGCTGGCCAGTCGATAGCGGTACGAGCCAAAGCCGATAATGCTGGGCCCCCACATGCGGGGCGGCGCACCGGTGACGCGTTGCAGCAGCGCCAGCAGCGTCTGGCAGTCGGCGGCCTGCGCGGCCGAGGCGCGCGAGGCGATGTACGCCTCCACGCTGGCGTCGGTGGGTTGGGTTTTGGGGGTGGCCATGGTGACAGGGACGGCGTGGAGGGTTGCTCGAGGAGTACCGCCCCGAAAGTACAGCCGACGTCCCCCGTGGGTTGGGGTGGCCAGTCGCCTGGCGTCTTTCCGCCGGTCAGCACGGGCGGCTACCATTCGCGCATGATCTCCGCTCGCCTCCTCACCGCCGCGCTCCTCGCCCCCCTCGCGGCATCCTCCGCGCAGTCGCCCGCGCAGCCCCCCGCGCGCGCCCTCCCCCCAGACTCCATCGCCCCCGCGCTGCAGCGCCTGGCCGACAGCCTGATCGCCGCGCGTCCGCGCCTCCCCGGCATCGTCATCGCTGTGCAGTCGCGTGCGCTGGGGCGCCGCTGGAGCGTGGCCGCCGGGCTGTCGGACTCGGCGCGTCGCGTGCCGCTGCGCCCCGAGCAGCCGATGCGCATCGCCAGCAACACCAAGACGTACGTGGCCGCCGCCCTCCTGCGCCTGGTGGAGCAGGGGCGCCTGGCGCTGGGGGACCCGCTGGCCAAGCACCTCCCGGCGCCCCTCAACCAGCTGCTGCGGCGCGACGGCTACGACACCGACGCCATCACCATCGAGCAGGTGCTCAGCCATCGCGCCGGCTTCCATGAGCACCCCGCCGTCCCCAGCTACACGGCGCGGCTGCGCACGGCGCCGCGCTATCGGTGGACGCGGGAAGAACAGCTCCAGTGGCTGGTGGACAGCCTGGCCCCCGTGGGCCCCCCGGGCGGGCAGTTCCGCTACTCCGATAGCGGCTACACGCTGCTGGGCGCCATCATCGAGCGCTACACCAACCAGCCGCTGGGGCCGGCGGTGCGGCGCCTGCTCAACTTTGACACGCTCGCCCTGCATGGCACCTGGTGGGAGACCCTGGAGCCCGCCCCGCGCGACGCGCCCCCGCGCGCGCACCAGTACCTGGCCGGCTTCGATTCCCACGACATCGATCCCTCCTTCGACCTGTACGGCGGCGGAGGCATCGTGGCCCCCATGGCCGACCTGGCGCAGTTCGTGGCGGCGCTGCTGGAGGGGCGCGTGTTCGCGCGGCCGGCCACGCTGGACACCATGCTGGCGCCGCGCAGCACCGACATGGCGGGGTACGGGCTGGGGATCTTCGGATCGAACGTGCGTGGCTTGCACGGCTACGGGCACAGCGGCTTCTGGGGCACCACCGCCATGGTGTTCCCCGAGGCCGGCATCACCATCGCTCTCGCCGTGACCGACCAGAGCGAGCTGCGCATGGCCAACGCCGTCATGGGGACCGTGCTGGCGATGTTCGGGGCCGGACGGTAGCCCGTCGCCCCGCCGTTACCCCCGCGCCTTTCGCCCCGCGCGGTACCGCGCGCACCACCCTTCCCACCACCCCGCAAACGTCCCCGCCGCAATCCGCGCCCGCGCCTCCGCCATCAGCGCCAGCAGCAGCGTGAGGTTGTGCAGCGCCACCAGACGCGGCCCCAGCGGCTCCTCGGTCACGAACAGGTGGCGCAGGTAGGCGCGGTCATACTGCGTGCAGGCGGGGCAGGGGCACCCCGCCACCAGCGGGCGCCGGTCGGTGCGGTGCGGCCCGCGCAGCACCTGCACCGTGCCGTCGGGGGTGAACGCCGTCCCGTGCCGCCCCATGCGCGTGGGCGCCACGCAGTCGAACAGGTCCATCCCGCGCGCCACCGCCTCCAGCAGGTCGTCGGGGAACCCCACCCCCATCAGGTAGCGCGGCCGGTCACGCGGCAGCAGCGGCGCGCACGTGTCAAAGGTGGCGTACATGAGCGGCTTGGCCTCCCCCACGCTCAGCCCCCCCACCGCGATCCCCACCCAGTCCCCCGCCTGCAGAATGCCGGCAATGGACGCGCGCCGCAGGTCGTCGTAGGTCCCCCCCTGCACGATGGGAAACAGCGCCTGTGGCGGCGCGGTGGCGTCGTCGATCAGCGGCGGCGCCCCGTCGGCCACCACGAAGGGCGCGCCCACCGGCAACGGCGCGCGCCCCTCGCGCGTGAGGCGGTCAAACTCCGTGCGGCACCGCGTGAGCCACCGGAGGCTCCGCTCCATGGCCGCACGCGACGCCGCATGGTCGGCGCCGCCGGCGATCAGCTCGTCCAGCTGCATGATCACGTCGGCGCCCAGGTTGCGCTCGATCGCCATCACCCGCTCGGGGGTGTAGTGGTGGCGCGCGCCATCCACCTTGCTGCGGAAGGTCACCCCGTCCTCGGTCACGTCGCGGTAGCGCGCCAGCGAGAACACCTGGTAGCCGCCGGAGTCGGTGAGCATGGGGCCGTCCCACCGCGCGAAGGCGTGCAGCCCCCCCAGCGCGCGCACCATCGCGTCCCCGGGGCGCAGCGCCAGGTGGTACGCGTTGCTCAGCACCATGCGCGCGCCTGCGGCCCGCAGCTCGGGCATGGCCAGCCCGCGCACCGACGCGTGCGTCCCCACCGGCATGAACGCCGGCGTGGCCACGGGGCCGTGGGGCGTGGCAAAGGTGGCCGCGCGCGCCGCCCTCGACTCGGCCTCCACGTGAAAGGCGAAGCCGCTCGTCGCGCCGCCGCCTGCGCCGCCGCCTGCGCTGCCGTCCCCGCTGCCGTCCCCGCTGCCGCTGGCGCTCACGACGGCGGCGCGTCCGACGGCGTCAGCTGCCGCCCCACCCACCGCTCCACCGCCGCTGCGCCGCCGTGCCGCACCAGCCACGCCAGCGCCAGCGTGCGCGTGAGACGCCCCGCCAGCAGCGCCAGCGTGAACGGCACGAACGCCACCCCCACCACCCCCGAGGCGATGCTCGTGAGCTTGGTGGAAAGCGGGCTCATCGTGCTGGCGAAGATCGCCAGCACCCCGTACTCCGCCAACGTGCCGCGGTAGCGGTCCAGCGACGCGGGGGAGAGCCCCAGCCACCCCGCCAGCGGCCCTTCCAGCACCGCCAGCGCCTCGTGCCCCAGCACGTACAACGTCATGCTCCCCAGCAGCGTCCCCGCCGTGGCCACCACCGCCAGCAGGTACGCGCGCGCCGGGCGCGCCACCGCCAGCGGCAGGAAGAACAGGTCGGCCAGCCCGGGGAACACGCACCCCTGCGCCAGCCCCCAGCCAAACACGACGCTGTTGGCCCAGCCGTGGTCGGCCCACTGCTGCAGGCGGGCGTGGAGGCGCACCAGTCGCGACGGGGTGGTCATGGCTGCAAGATAAGGGATGCCGTCTCCCTCGCCCGACCCGCGCCCCTGCGGGCGCCTCCGCATGCCTGGCGTGCGACGCCACCTCCCGCCCGCAATCCGGCTGGCCGCTCTGCTGGTGCTGGCGGCGTGCGCCCCCCGCGCGCCGCGTGGGGAGACCATCACCGCGAACTCCCCCTGGCCCATCAGCCGTACGGCCGTGGACTCGCTGGTCACGCAGCCGCTGGCCCCCGGGGTGTGGCTGCACCGCTTCGTGCGCCTGGCGGGGCCGTGGCGCGGCGCCCTGTTGGAAGTGGACCGCAGCGCCTGCGTGTCCTTCCGCGCGCTCAAGGGGGCCCCCACCGCGGTGGGGCGCGCCACCACCAGCGCGCTGCTGGCCGCGCTCCCCGCCAGCGACCGCCCGCTGGCCGCGGTCAACGCCGACTTCTTCGCGTTCACTCCGCCGGGGGTCCCCGTGGGCGCCATGGTGACGCAGGGGCGTCTGATCAGCGGCCCGGTCAACCGCCCCATCCTGGCCTTCGCCCCCGACGGCACGCCATGGGTGGGGGTGTGGCAGGCCACCGGCACGCTGGCGCTGCGCAGCGGCGCGGTGCCATTGGTCACCTGGAACCGCCCCGCCCCGCGCCGCCTGGGGGTGGTGGACGCCGCCTGGGGGCAACCGCTCGACTCCCTCGTGCGCCCGTCGGCGCGGTGGCTGGTCCCCGTGGCTCCCGAGCGTCCCGGCGCCCCCGGCGGGCGCTATCGCGTGGGTGCGCTCCCCCCCGCGGGCCCTGTGCAGGCGCGCGGCGACACGCTCCTCCTCACCGGCATCACCGCGCCTACGGCCGCGCTGCTGCGCGAGGGGGACACCGTGGCGGTGCGGCTGACGCTGGCGCCCACCATGCCGCGCGAGGCGGTGGGCGGACAACCGCTGCTGCTGCGCGACAGCGCCGTGGTGGGAGCGGTGGACTCGGTGTCCAACGCCGCCTTCCGCGACGTGAACCCGCGCACCGCCGTGGGGATTGGCGCCAATGGTCGCCGGCTGCTGCTGCTGGTGGTGGACGGGCGGCAGCCCGGGCACAGCGTGGGGATCGGCACGCGTCCGCTGGCCGAGCTGCTGCGTGCCATGGGCGCGCGCGACGCCATCAACCTGGACGGTGGCGGGTCGTCGGCGCTGGTGGTGCGGGCGCGTGACGGTGTCACCACGGTGGTGAACAAGACCTCCGACCCCACCGGCGAACGCCCCGTGGGGAACGCGCTGGCGGTGCTGGGGAGCTGCGCCGCCGGCCGCTGACGCGCCCCCCCGCGGCTACAGCTGCGCCAGCTTCTCCGTCCCGATCACCGGGTTCCACGGCAGCAGCTCGTACTGCGCCAGCCCCTGCTGCGTGAACGGGTCCCCGTCACGGATGCGGTCCAGCGCCGCCGCCGTCCCCTCGTCGGGGACGCGCAGCAGCAGCCCGCCGCCCGTGCGCGGGTCAAAGGGCCCCGAGGCCAGCAGCACCCCCTGGGCGTGGAGTTCGCGCAGGTAGGCGCGGTGGGCGTCCACCACGGGAGCGATCTCCTCGAAGGGACGGCGGTAGCGGATGATGGCGATGGCGTACATGCCCCAATGCAAATGCCGGCGGGGGCGGGCGTCAATGACGGGAGGCGGGGCGCAATACATTGGCAAGTCACCTTCCAAACTATTGCGCACATTGCCAACGCAAGAAAATGCAACAGGTTGTACGAGGATCCGGACCGCCATTCCCCGCCCCTCCGCCATCCCCATGGCTACTCGCCGCCTCCTCTGCCCCGCGTCGGCGCTCCTCGCCGGCGCCCTCGCCACGGCGTTCACCCCCGCCGCCGCCCAGCGCCCCACCACCCTTGCCGGCCGCTCCACGGTGTACGCCCCCGGCGCCATGGCCGCCACCAGCCAGCCGCTGGCCACCGCCGCCGCCCTCGAGGTGATGCGCACCGGCGGCAACGCGGTGGACGCGGCCGTGGCCGCAGCCGCCGTGCTCGGCGTCACCGAGCCGCACATGACCGGCATCGGCGGCGACATGTTCGCCATCGTGTGGCTGGCCAAGGCACAGAAGCTGGTGGCGCTCAACGCCGCCGGGCGCGCCGGCACGCGCATGGTGCGTGACACGCTCGTGGCGCGCGGCTTCCGCAGCGGCTCGCAGCAGGGGGCCATGAGCGTCACCGTCCCCGGCGCCCTGGCCGGGTGGGACCTCCTGGTGCGCACGCACGGGCGGCGCACGCTGCGGCAGGTGCTGCAGCCCGCCATCCGCTATGCGCGGGACGGCTTCCCCGTCTCCCCCATCATCGCGGCGCAGTGGGCCAACGAGACCGCCTTCCTCGCGCGCGACAGCGCCGCCGCCGCCACCTACCTCCCCGGCGGGCGCGCCCCCAAGGCGGGCGAATGGTTCACCAACCGCGACCTGGCGCGCACACTGCAGCTCATCGCCGACAGCGGCGTGCGCGTGTTCTACGGCGGGGCGCTGGGGCGGCGCCTGGTGGCCCACCTGGACCGGCGGGGGGGCTTCCTCACCATGGACGACCTGCGCCGCAACGCCCCCACCTGGGTGACGCCGCTCTCGGTGCCCTTCCGCGGCTACCGCGTGTGGGAGCTCCCTCCCAGCAACCAGGGGATTGCCGCGCTGGAGATGCTGCGCATCCTCGAGCCCTACGATCTGGCCGCGATGGGGCACAACAGTGCGCCGTACCTGCACCACCTCATCGAGGCCAAGAAGCTCGCCTACGCCGACCTCGACCGCTTCGTGGGGGACGCCGACCACCTGGATGTCCCCGCCGAGCATCTGCTGAGCGACGCGTTCATCGCCGCGCGGCGCGCCCTGCTGAACCCCGCGCGCGCCATGGAGCGCGCCGACCCGGGGCCGCTGCGCACGCGGAGCGAGACCGTGTACCTCACCACGGCCGACGCCGAAGGGAACATGGTCTCCTTCATCAACTCCGTGTACGACTATTTCGGGTCGGGGCTCGTGGTCCCCGGCACCGGCTTCGCGCTGCACAACCGCGGTGCGGGGTTCACGCTCACCCCCGGGCTCCCCAACACCGCGGCCCCCGGCAAGCGCCCCTTCCACACGCTCATCCCCGGCTTCGTCACGCGCCCCGTGAACGGGCGCGAGGAGGCGTACATGGCCTTCGGGCTCATGGGGGGCGGCGTGCAGGCGCAGGGGCACGTGCAGTTCCTGCTCAACCACCTGGTGTTCGGCATGGACCTGCAGGCAGCCATCGATGCGCCGCGCTTCCGCCACTACGACGGCCATCGCGTGGCGCTGGAGGCGCCCGTGGGCGACGGCGTGCGCACCGCGCTGCAGGCCATGGGGCACGTGCTCATCGAGCAGCCCCCCGTCGCCTTCGGCGGGGCGCAGGCCATCGTGAAGCTGGCCAAGGGGTGGGGCGCCGGGAGCGACCCGCGCAAGGACGGGATGGCGGCGGGGTACTGACCCGTGACGGCCATGGCGCTGCGGGAGGTGGCGGACGCCGTGGTGGCGCGCTACCCGGGGGTGGTCCCCACGGCCAGCTGGGGGGAGACGTCGCTGTTCGTCAATCCCGGCGGGCAGCTCCCGCGCGGTGTCTACTTCTGCACCCTCAAGGACCATGACGGCGCGAACGACCGCGCCTCGCGGCTGGACCGCGACGGGGTCTATCGCGTGGCGCTGGGGCTGCCGCCGGCCGTGTATGCGCAGCGGTTTGGCGCGCGCCCCGCGCGTCCGCCCAAGGGGGGCGTGGTGGCCACGGGGCACGACTTCACGCAGCGGAACGTCCTCATGCCGCACCCCGTGTACGCGTGGATGGGGTGGGTGCAGCTGCTGTCGCCGTCACGGGAGGTGTTTGACGCCCTGCTGCCGCTGCTGGACGCGGCGCACGCCGAGGCCACCGCGGCCTGCGCCCGCCGGGTGGCCGCGCGGGATCGGGCCGCGGGGGCGCGGCGTTGAGCCCCCCTCCACCCCCCTCCCCTACCGCGGCAGCAGCGCCCGCACCCCCGCCAGCACCTCGCGCCACGCCGGCGCAAACGGCGCGATCACGTCGAAGTGCCCCGCCCCCGGCACCACCACCGTGTGCACGCGGCGGTCGCCGCGCTCCGCGGCCCGCTTCAGGTACGCCTCCCCCACCGGGCGCCATGCGCCGTCCTCGGCGCCCATCACCACTTCGGTGGGCACGCCAAGCGGCGCCAGCTGCATCAGCGACGCCTGCGCGTACCGCTCGGGAACGGCGGCGGGGCTCCCGCCCATGAGCCGGTCAATCACGTTGCCGCACACCCCCGCCGCGTGCAGCCCCTCCAGGTCAGGGGCCGGGGCCAGCGCCAGCACGCCGCGCACGGGGAGCGGGTCGGCCGCGTGCAGCGGACTCTCCGCCGGAAGCGTGCCCCGCGCCGCCAACCACAGCGCGAAATAGCCCCCCGCCGAGTGCCCCGCGGCCACCACGCGCGTCAGGTCCAGCGGATAGCGGCCCGCCAGCGCACGCAGGTGGTCGGCGCCACGCGCGACATCCTGCCAGGTGCCGGGCCAGCCACCGCCGGCGTTCCCCACACGGCGGTACTCCAGGCTCCACACCGCGTACCCCGCGTCGGCCAGCGCCTGCTCCAGCGCCGCGGCGTGCGCGATGTCGTACTGCGACAGCCAGCAGCCGCCGTGGAGGAACAGCACCACCGGATGCGGGCCGGGGCCCGCGGGGAGCCGCAGTCGCCCGAACTGCTCGGGGCCGTCGCCGTAGGGGACCACCGCCGTGGGCGGAGGCACCGGCACCGCGGCCACCGCCTCGAAGCGCACCGGCGCCGATCCCGGACCCTGCGCCCCGGCCGCGCCGGCGGACGCGCTCACCATCAGCCCCAGCACCAGGGCCCACGCCGCGCCGCGGCGGCACCCGGCTAGCGCACGCACCGCCTCACCCCACCCCGAACAACCGCGCCGCCTCCGCCACGCCGTCGGCCAGCGCGTCGGCGTCCGCCTCGTCGCTGTACACGTAGAACGACGCCCGCGCCGTGGCCGGCACCTCCAGCCGCCGCATCAGCGGCTGCGCGCAGTGGTGCCCCGCGCGGATGCACACGCCGTGCTGGTCCAGGATGGTGGCCAGGTCGTGCGGATGCACGCCGTCCACCGTGAAGCTCAGCACCCCGCTGCGCTCGGCTGCCGGCGGCCCGTACACCGTCACCCCCGGCAACGCCAGCAGCCGCGCCTCGGCGCGCTCCAGCAGCGCCACCTCGTGCGCGCGGATCGCCGGCACGCCGATGGCCTCCAGCACGCGCACCGCCGCCGCCAGCGCCACCGCCCCCGCCGCGTTGGGGGTGCCCGCCTCGAAGCGGTGCGGCAGCACGTTCCACGTGCTGTCCTCGTCCCCCACCACCTCGATCATGTCGCCGCCATGGTGCCAGGGGGGCATCGCCTCCAGCACCGCGCGCCGCCCCGCCAGCACCCCCACCCCCATGGGGCCCAGCAGCTTGTGCGCGCTGCAGGCATAGAAATCCACGCCGAGCGCATCAAATCCCACCGGCAGGTGCGGCGCCCCCTGCGCGCCGTCCACCACCAGCAGGGCGTCGCTGCGCGCGCGCACCAGCGCCACCACCGCCGCCAGCGGCGTGATCGCCCCCACGGCGTTGGACACGTGCGTGATGGCCACCACCCTGGTGCGCGCCCCCAGCACCGCGGCCAGCGCGTCCAGATCCACCTCCTGCCGCGCGGTGAGCGGCACGATGCGCAACACCGCGCCCGTGCGCCGCGCCAGCTGCTGCCACGGGACGAAGTTGGCGTGGTGCTCCAGCGCGGTCACCACCACCTCGTCGCCGGCGCGCACGTGCGCCTCCCCCCAGCTGCGCGCCACCAGGTTGAGCGCCTCGGTGGTGCCGCGGGTGAACAGGCAGCACGCCGCGTCTGCCACCCCCAGGAAGCGGGCCACCGTGGCGCGCGCGTCGTGCAGCGCGTCGGTGGCCGCCATCGACAGCGCGTAGGCGCCGCGGTGCGGGTTGGCGTTGGCGGTGGCGTAGAACCCCCGCTCGGCGTCCAGCACCGCCTGCGGCTTCTGCGTGGTGGCGGCGGAGTCCAGGTAGTGCAGCCCCGGGTGCGCCGCCAGCAGCGGCACCTGGTCGCGCGGGAGCAGCGCGCCCCCGCCGACGGGCGCGATCATGGCGCCTCCTCGGCGGGCGCGCGGCGCGCCCCCAGATACACCCGGCCGTCGACCACCGTCACCGGCCAGGTGGCGATGGCGTCGGTGGCCGGGCCCGCCAGGCAGCCGCCGGTGCGCACGTCAAAGCGCGCACCGTGCCACGGGCACTCCAGCACCCCCGGCGCCACCACGTCCCCTCCTGACAGCGGGAAGTCGCGGTGCGGGCACCGGTCCTCCACGGCGTACACCGCGTCCCCGTGCCGCACCAGGCACACCGCCGACCCGTCCGGCAGCGTCACGGCCAGCGGATACCCCGCGTCCACCTCCGTCAGCCGCGCCACCGCAGCGCTCCCGTCGGCGGGGCTCATTCGGTGGTCGCGCTGGCGTGCGCCGGCGTCCCGCCGGCCCCGTCCTCGGCGGCCAGCGCGGCACGCAGCGCGTGCCAGGGCAGCGACGCGCACTTCACGCGCGCCGGAAAGCGGGACACGCCGGAGAACACCACCAGCGGCCCCAGGTCGGCCGCCCCCTCCGCGCTCCCCTGCCCGGTGACCAGCGCGTGGAAGCGCCGGAACAGCGCCTCCGCCTCGGCCACCGACTTCCCCTTCACCGCCGACGTCATCAGCGACGCCGACGCCTTGGAGATGGCGCACCCCCGCCCGGTGAAGCGCACCGCGTCGATCACGTCGCCCGCCACCCGCAGCGCCACGTGCACCTCGTCGCCGCACAGCGGGTTGCGCCCGTCGGCGGTGCGCGTGGCCCCCTCCAGCGCCCCGAAGTTGCGCGGGGCGCGGTTGTGGTCCAGGATGACCGCCTGGTAGAGCTCCTGCAGGTCGCTCACGGCCTCCTCACCGGGTCGTCACGCGGGCGGGGCGCACGCCCTCACCCCGTGTAGCGCTCGAGGGTGAGCCGCTCCAGCTCGGCCACCACCGCCGGCTGCTCGATCGTCTCCAGCACGTCGGCCGCGAACGCGTACATCAGCAGCTGCCGCGCCAGCACCGCCCCCACGCCGCGGCTCTTGAGGTAGAACAGGGCGGTCTCGTCGATGCGCCCCACCGTGGCCCCGTGCGTGCACTTCACGTCGTCGGCGAAGATCTCCAGCTGCGGCTTGGTGTCCACCTGCGCCTCGGGGGAGAGCAGCAGCGTGTGGTTGGTCTGCTTCCCGTCGGTCTGCTGCGCCTCGGGGTGCACGTACACCTTGCCGTTGAACACGCCGTGGGCGCGCCCGTCGATCAGCCCCTTGTACGCCTCGCGGCTGTGGCACCTGGGCGCCAGGTGCTCCACGCGCGTCTGGTGGTCGCCGTGCTGCTCGCCGTCCAGCAGGTACAGCCCGTTCACGGTGCACCCGGCCCCCTCGCCCCCCAGCACCGTGTACACGTTGCTGCGCGACACCCGCCCGCCCGCCTGGTAGGTGAACACGGTCAGCGCGCTGTCGCGCCCCTGCCGCGCCTCCACCGTCCCCACGTGCCACGCCTCGCGCGACTCCCGCTGCACCCGCAGCAGCTGCAGCGCCGCGCCATCCTCCACCACCGCCTCCACCACCGCGG
The DNA here is from genome assembly GCA_044352305.1 of Gemmatimonas sp. Taxonomy (GTDB): domain Bacteria; phylum Gemmatimonadota; class Gemmatimonadetes; order Gemmatimonadales; family Gemmatimonadaceae; genus Gemmatimonas. Next base: position 5,585 of record JBILED010000008.1, on the reverse strand, counting down.
TGGCAAACGACGGCGCCTCGGCCAGCGCCACGTGGCTCTCCACCACCGTCGCCCGGGCGTGCCGCTCCACCACCACCAGGTGCCGCACGTGCCGCATGGTGCCGGCCGCCGCCGCATCGCTCACATGCAGCAGGTGCAGCGGCGTCTCGGCCACCATCTCCCGGGCCACGTGCACCACCACCCCCTCGCCGGCAAACGCCGCGTTGAGGGCGGTGAAGCCGTCGCGCACGGCCGGGGCCAGCGCCCCCAGGTGCCGCGCCACCAGCTCGGGGAGCTCCGCGGCCGCCTCGGCCAGCGGCAGCACCCGCACCCCCTGGGGGAGGCGCTCCAGCGAGGAGAGCGACGGCGCGAAGCGCCCGTTCACGAACACCACCACCGGCCAGCCCGCGTCAAAGCGGAAGGGCGCCAGCGCCTCCGCCGCGGGGAGGGCGCCCCCCGCCGGCGCCGGCGCGAAGCCGGTGGCCGCCAGCGACGACACGCTCGTGTAGCGCCAGTCCTCGTCGCGCGTGCTGGGGAACCCCAGCCGCGCGAACGCCTCGGCGCCGGCCGCGCGCAGCGCCGCCAGCGCGGGCGCCCCGGCGGGGGCCGCGGCCGCCGCCGCCGCCTGCTCGGCGAACGTCACCGTCGCGCTCACGCCGCCTCCAGCACCCAGTCGTAGCCGCGCGCCTCGAGCTCCAGCGCCAGCGCCTTGTCCCCCGACTTGACGATCCGCCCCCCGGCCAGCACGTGCACGAAGTCGGGGACGATGTAGTTCAGCAGCCGCTGGTAGTGCGTCACCACGATCGCCGCGTTGTCCGGGCGCTTGAGGGCGTTCACCCCCTGCGCCACGATGCGCAGCGCGTCGATGTCCAGCCCCGAGTCCGTCTCGTCCAGGATCGCCAGCGCCGGCTGCAGCACCGCCATCTGCAGGATCTCGTTGCGCTTCTTCTCCCCCCCCGAGAAGCCCATGTTCACGGAGCGGTGCAGCATCCCCGGGTCCATGTCCACCAGCTTCAGCTTCTCCTCCACCAGGTCCAGGAACTCCATCGGATCCGCCTCCGGCTCCCCCTGCGCCGCCCGCACCGCGTTGTACGCCGCGCGCAGGAAGTACGCGTTGGTCACGCCCGGGATCTCGATGGGGTACTGGAACGCCAGGAACACCCCCGCCTGCGCGCGCACCTCGGCGTCCATCGCCAGGAGGTTCTCGCCCTTGTAGAGCACCTCGCCCCCGGTCACCTCGTAGGCGGGGTGGCCGGCCAGCACCTGCGCCAGCGTGCTCTTGCCGGAGCCGTTGGGGCCCATCACGGCGTGCACCTCGCCGGCGTTCACGGTGAGGGTGATCCCCTTGAGGATCGGCGTGCCGTCAATGGCGGCGTGGAGGTCGCGGATCTCGAGCATGGAACGGATGGGAGGAATATGGGAGAGGGGAGCGGTCAGCCGACGGAGCCTTCGAGCGTGATCCCCAGCAGCTGCTGGGCCTCCAGCGCGAACTCCATGGGCAGCTCCTTGAAGACTTCCTTGCAGAAGCCGGACACGATCATCGACACCGCCTGCTCGGCGTCCAGCCCGCGGGCCTTGAGGTAGAAGATCTGGTCCTCGCCGATCTTCGACGTCGACGCCTCGTGCTCCAGCGTCGCCGTGTGGTTCGCCACCTCGACGTACGGGAAGGTGTGCGCCCCGCACTGGTTCCCCACCAGCATCGAGTCGCACTGCGTGTAGTTGCGCGCCCCCGCCGCCTTCGGGCCGATCTTCACCAGCCCGCGGTAGCTGTTCTGCCCGCGCATCGCCGAGATCCCCTTGGACACGATCGTCGACCGCGTGTTGCGCCCCAGGTGGATCATCTTCGTGCCGGTGTCCGCCTGCTGCCGCTTGCTGGCCACCGCCACCGAGTAGAACTCGCCCACGCTGTTGTCCCCCTGCAGGATCACCGAGGGGTACTTCCACGTGATCGCCGACCCCGTCTCCACCTGCGTCCACGAGATCTTGGCGTCCTGCATCGCCTTGCCGCGCTTGGTGACGAAGTTGTAGATGCCGCCCACCCCCGCCTCGTCCCCGGCGTACCAGTTCTGCACGGTGCTGTACTTCACCGTGGCCCCCGCCAGCGCCACGATCTCCACCACCGCCGCGTGCAGCTGGTTGGTGTCGCGCCGCGGCGCCGTGCACCCCTCGAGGTAGCTCACCGTGCTCCCCTCGTCGGCCACGATCAGCGTGCGCTCGAACTGCCCCGTCTCCGCCGCGTTGATGCGGAAGTACGTGGACAGCTCCAGCGGGCACTTCACCCCCTTGGGGATGTAGCAGAACGAGCCGTCGGAGAACACCGCGCTGTTGAGCGCGGCAAAGAAGTTGTCGCTGTGCGGCACCACCGACCCCAGGTACTGCCGCACCAGCTCGGGGTGCTCCCGCACCGCCTCGCCGAACGACATGAACAGGATCCCCTCCTTCGCGAGCTCCTCGCGGAAGGTGGTCCCCACCGACACGGAGTCGAACACCGCGTCCACCGCCACCCCGGCCAGCCGCTTCTGCTCGTTCAGCGAGATCCCCAGCTTGGCGTACGTCTCCAGCAGCTTGGGGTCCACCTCGTCCAGCGACGCCAGCGGCTTCACCGACTTCGGCGCGCTGTAGTAGCTCACCGCCTGGTAGTCGATGGGCGGGTACTGCACGTTGGGCCACCGCGGCTCGGTCATCTGCTGCCAGCGCCGGAACGCCTTCAGGCGCCACTCCAGCAGCCACGCCGGCTCCTGCTTCTTCGCCGAGATGAAGCGGACCGTGTCCTCGGACAGCCCCGGGGGGAGCGTCTCCGTCTCGATGTCCGTGCTGAACCCGTACTGGTACTCGCGGTTGACGAGCGCCTCGATCGACGAACTCATGCCTGCTCCTGGTTCACGGCGGCCCGAGCCGCCCCCTGGGGATCCCCGGCGACCGGCCCACCGGCCGCCGTCCCGCCCACCTCCACGCCCACGCCATACACGCAGCGGCCGCAGCCGTCCCGCCGGTGCGCCGTGCGCACCACCGGGGCGCCCACCAGCCGCGCCAGATACGCCGCCTCCACCTCGCACGCCTCGGGGAACTGCTCGGCAATGCCCCGCATCGCACAGTTGTGAATGCGCAGCGTCGCCCCGGGTTCCCCGGACGCCGCCGGCACCACCTCCGCCATGTACCCCTCGGCCGTGAGCAGCTCGGCCACCAGCGCCAGCCGCTCCCCCGGCGGGAGCGCCCCCAGCACGGGCGCCGCCTCGTCGGCCAGCCGGTGCCACTCCCCCTCCAGCACGCTGGCCACCGCCGCGCTCCCCTGCTCGCGCCGCAACGTCTCCAGCGCCCGGGCCAGCACCGCCACCGCCCGCTGCGGAAACAGCGACTCCCCCGCCGCGGTCAGCGAATAGGCAAAGCTGGGCGCCCCCACCCCCCGCACGTCGCGGGCATGGCGCACCAACCCGTCCTCCTCCAGCGCCTTGAGGTGCCGCCGCAACGCGTTGGCCGTGAGCCCGAACCGCTCCCCCAACGCCTGCGCCGTCAGCGGCTGCGCCTTGCGCAGCGCCACCAGCAGCTCGGCTCGGACCCCGCGGAAGCCCCCCAACCCACCCAACTCCTCCGTCATTCCGGAGAACATAACTCGGCATTGCGATAAGTCAACGAAACCGTTCACGAATTGCCAGAAGCCGGCAGACGCTCCGCCGGCGGGCTCGGCCGCCACATTGCGCGGCGTGCTGCGCCGTGCGAACGTGAGCTACCCGTCAGCAATTCGTGAGCATCCCCATGGGTGTGGCACCACGCCGCGCGGCACGCCTGGCGCCCCGTGCCGCCAACGGCTTGCCCCCCTTCTTCGCTCCTTGACCCGGTGTCCGTGCGGCTTCTCCTGATTGCCGTCCTCCTCCTGCTGGGGCTCAGCATCCTGCTGCTGCTGCGGGTGCGGGCCGAGCATCGGGCAACGGCGGAGCTGCATGGGCTGGCCCGCTTCCGCGACCAGCTGCAGGGGCGCTATCCGGACGCCTTGGTCGCCCAGGTGTTCCGCTTCCTCACCGAACGGCACGGCGACGTGGACGGGGCCCCGCTGGTGGACCCCGCCGACCAGCTGGCACGCGTGCACCGGCTGGCGGCGCTGGATCTCGAGGACGCCGTGCTGGTGATCGCCGACCGGGCGGGCGCCCGGCTCCCCGGCGTCCGCGACCTCGATGCGCTGGGCGGACAGGTGCAGACGGTGGAAGACCTGCTCCGCTTCCTGGCCCCGTTCTTCCGCGACGCCACCCCGTCCACGTGATCCCGGGGGCGCTCGCCGTCCCCCGCCTGGGGGCGGTGCGTCGGGCCGCCGCCTCGTGCGGGCTGCTGCTGGCGGCCCTGGGCGCCACGGCGTGCGCCAGCGGTGGGGCCACGCGCGAGATCGTCGCCCCACCGCCCCCAGCCCCCGAGCGCCCCCCCGACCTGCGCCGGCTGCCCGCCACCCCCCGCCACCCCGAGCCGCTCCAGCGCGGCATCACCGGGGACGACCTCGACGCCCTCTGGGCGCGGCAGCTCATGGTGCCGGTGGAGGGGATGGCCGTGGCCGACGTCACCAACACCTACCCGGCCCGGCGCGGGCGGCGCATCCACGGGGCGCTGGACCTGATGGCCCCCAAGGGGACCCCGGTGCTGGCGGCCGACGACAGCGTCATCGGCCGCCTGTACACCAGCACCCTCGGAGGCATCGTGGTGTACGCCTTCGATCCCGACGGGCGCTTCGTGTACTACTACGCGCACCTCGACCGCTACCGCCGGGGGTTGTCCGTGGGAGACCGGGTGTCCAAGGGGGAGGTGATCGGCTACGTTGGGACCACGGGGAACGCCCCCCGCTCGCTCCCGCACCTGCACTTCCAGGTGATGACGCGCGGCGCCGGACGCACCTGGTGGGACGGCCCCTATCTCAACCCGTACCCGTACTTCGCCCACGACGGACGGCGCCGCTAGCCTGTGCGGCGAGGCGCTCCCGCCCCCGGGCTCCCCTTGGAGGGAACGCATGTCGATGACCGGGAAGGCGCGCGCCGCGCTGCGCGCCGAGGCGCACCACCTGGCGGTGCAGGTGCACGTGGGGCATGCCGGGCTCACCCCCTCGCTGCTGGCCAGCCTGGACGACGTCCTGCGCACGCACGAGCTGGTCAAGTGCCAGGTGGCCCGTGGGGGCGAGCTCTCCGCGCGCGACGCGGCTGGCGATGCGGCCGCCGCCATGGGGGCCGACGTGGTGCAGGTCATCGGCCGCACCTTCACGCTGTACCGCGAGAACCCCGACCTGAAGCACGGCGAGCTCCCCCCCTGGCGCCGCTAGCGGAGCCCCACGTGGCGCCCCACGTGGCGCCGCAGCCGTGGCGGCCCCCGCCTGCTGGTCGTAGCTTTCCCCCACGCCCTTTTCGCGTCCAGACGCCGACGGCGCGCCCTGCGCGCCCCGGGGCCCGGCGCCAAGCCTGACCCGAGACCCGATCCATGCCCTACGTCATCACCGAAGCCTGCATCAGCGTCAAGGACAAGTCCTGCGTGGACGTCTGCCCCGTGGACTGCATCTACGAGGGCGCCGACCAGCTCTACATCCACCCCGACGAGTGCATCGACTGCGGCGCCTGCGAGCCCGAGTGCCCGGTCAC
>JBILED010000266.1:0-3729 GCA_044352305.1 Gemmatimonas sp. | reverse complement strand
CTCCGGGTCGCGCTTCGGCGAGGAGTTGGACTCGCTGGTGGACGCGATCAGCTTTGGCACCGCCCCCGCGCTCATCATGTATTTCGCCGTGTTCCAGGATGGTCGCTGGGACTGGCTGGTGTGCTTCTTCTTCACTGCCTGCGCGGTCATGCGGCTGGCGCGCTTCAACGTGGAGCAGGCCGGCCGGGCCAAGACCCACTTCACCGGCCTGCCCAGCCCCGCCGCCGGAATGACGCTGGCGACCTACTACTGGTTCAGCCAGACCTCGCTGTACACCGAGACCATGATTGCGGACCTCCCGTGGCACCAGATGCTGCGGTTCGTCATGCTGGGGCTCGGCATGCTCATGATCAGCAACGTGCAGTACGCCGCGATGCCCACCGTGAACTTCCGGAGCGTGCGCGGCGTGCTGGGGTTCCTGCTGGTGGTGGGCACGTTCGTCGGGGTGATCTTCCTCCCCCGGCAGTTCTTCTTCCCGGCGCTCATGGCCTATGTGCTCTACGGCATCGGCCAGACCGTGTTCCTGGGGCTCCTCGACCGTCTCCCCGGCTCCCGCGACGGGGAACCCGACGCGGAAGAGGAGCCCGTCGTGCCGTCCCCCGATGGTCGGCGCCGTCGGCGCCGCCGTCGTTCGTCCCGCCTTCCCCCCGGGCCCCTGACGGGCCCGCCCACCGCCCCCGCCTCGGGGGCCGAGGACCGCCCTGCATGAGCACCCGCGCGAGCCGTTTCCGCTGTGCCGTCCACATCGTCCCGCGCCGCGGCATCCTGGATCCCCAGGGCAAGGCCGTCGCCGGCGCGCTCCAGTCGCTGGGCTTCACCGGGACCGGGGAGGTGCGGGTGGGACGCTTCCTCGTGCTCGACCTGGAGGCCGCCGATGCCGAGGCGGCGCGGCGCGACGTGGCCGCGATGTGCGAGCGGCTGCTGGCGAACCCGGTCACCGAGGACTTCGACATCGCGGCGGTGGAGCCCGCATGAAGGCCGGCATCGTCCGATTTCCCGGCTCCAACTGCGACGAGGACGCCTTCCGCGCCGTGACCGAAGGCGTGGGGGAAGACGCCGTGTACCTGTGGCACAAGGACCGCGACCTCCAGGGGGTGGACTTCGTGATCCTGCCCGGCGGCTTCAGCTATGGTGACTACCTGCGGGCCGGGGCGATCGCCCGCTTCAGCCCGGTGATGCAGGAGGTGGTGGCGTTTGCACGGCGCGGCGGGCCGGTGCTGGGGATCTGCAACGGCTTCCAGATCGCCTGCGAAGCCGGGCTGCTCCCGGGCGCCCTGCTCCGCAACGCGAGCCTGCGTTTCGTGAGCGCGCCGGTGCAGCTGCGGGTGGAAACCATCGCCAGCCGCTTCACCAGCCGGTACCATTTGGGAGAACGGCTCGTGATCCCGGTGGCCCACGGGGACGGCCGCTACACGGCCGACGGGGACACGCTGGCGCGCCTGGAGGGGGAGGGACGCGTCGCGTTCCGCTACGTGGATGACCAGGGGGAGGCGACGCCGGCGGGCAACCCCAACGGGTCCCTGCGCAACATCGCCGGGATCCTGAGCGCCGAGGGGAACGTGCTGGGGATGATGCCCCACCCCGAGCGGGCGATGGACGCGCGCCTCGGCTCCACCGACGGCATCGGCGTCTTCGCCAGCGTGGTGGAATCGCTGGCCGCGGCGGTGGGCGCATGAGCGCGCCGGCCGCCACCGTCCTGCCGCGCCCGGGTGACCCGGCCATCACGCCGGCGCTGGTCGCCGAGCACGGCATCAAGCCCAACGAGTACGACCGGCTGGTGGGGATGCTCGGGCGCACCCCCACGTTCACCGAGCTGGGGATCGTGAGCGCCCTGTGGAGCGAGCACTGCTCGTACAAGCACTCCCGCCCGCTCCTCAAGACGCTCCCCACCACGGCCCCGTGGGTGCTGCAGGGCCCCGGGGAAAACGCCGGGGTCATCAGCGTGGGCGACGGGCTCGCCGTCGCCTTCAAGATCGAATCGCACAACCACCCGTCGGCCGTCGAGCCCTACCAGGGGGCGGCCACCGGGGTGGGCGGGATCCTGCGCGACGTGTTCACCATGGGCGCGCGCCCCATCGCCCTGCTCAATTCGCTGCGCTTCGGCCCGCTGGAGTCCGCGCGGGTGCGCTACCTGTTCGCCGGGGTGGTCAAGGGGATCGGCGACTACGGCAACTGCGTGGGGGTGCCGACCGTGGGGGGCGAGGTCGTCTTCGACCCGTCGTACGAGGGGAACCCGCTGGTCAACGCCATGTGCGTGGGGCTCATGCGCGAGGAGGAGCTCATCCGCGCCGTGGCCTCCGGCGTGGGCAACCCCATCATGGCGGTGGGGGCGAGCACGGGGCGCGACGGGATCCACGGCGCGTCGTTCGCGTCGGAGGACCTCTCCGAGCAGAGCGAGGCCAAGCGCCCCATGGTGCAGGTGGGGGACCCCTTCACCGAGAAGCTGCTGCTGGAGGCGTCGCTGGAGCTCATCCGCAGCGGGCACATCGTGGCCATCCAGGACATGGGGGCCGCCGGCCTCACGTCGTCCTCGGCCGAGATGGCGGAGCGCGGCGACGTGGGCGTCACCATCGACGTGACCAAGGTCCCCGTGCGCGAGGCGGGGATGACGCCCTACGAGATCCTGCTGTCGGAGTCGCAGGAGCGCATGCTGGTGGTGGCCCGCCAGGGGCACGAGGACGCGGTGCGGGCGATCCTCGCCAAGTGGGACCTGGAGGCGGCCGTCATCGGCGAGGTGATCGCCGAGCCGGTGTACCGCGTGACCGAGGGGGACCGCGTGGTGGCGTTGTTCCCGGGGTCGCGGCTGGTCACGGAGTGCCCGCAGTACCGGCTGGAGCCCCGCGAGAGCGAGATGCTGGCCGCGGCGCGCGCGCGCGATCCGCACGCGATCGCGCCGCGCCCCGAGGAGCGCGACCACGCGTGGACGCTGGAACGGCTGCTCGCCTCGCCGACGATTGCCAGCAAGCGCTGGGTGTGGCAGCAGTACGACTCGACCGTGCGCGCGGGGACGGTGGTCGGCCCCGGCAGCGACGCCGCGGTGGTGCGCCTGCCCGGCACCGACAAGGGGGTCGCCCTCTGCATCGACGGGAACGGCCGGCACGTGGCGCTCCACCCGCGCAACGGCGGGCGCGCCGCGGTGTGCGAGGCGGCGCGCAACGTGGCGTGCACGGGCGCCCGCCCGCTCGCCATCACCAACAACCTGAACTTCGGCAACCCCACCCGCCCCGACGTGTACTTCCAGCTCAGCGAGGCGATCGCGGGGATGGGCGAGGCATGCGCGGCGCTGGTCACCCCCGTCACCGGGGGGAACGTGTCGCTGTACAACGAGAATCCGCGCGGGGCCATCCACCCCACGCCCACCATCGGCATGGTGGGGCTGGTGGAGTCGCTCGATCACGTGACGCCGTCGGCATTCCGCGTGGCGGGCGATGCCATCGTGCTGCTGGGGGAGCCCACCGACGAGCTGGGCGCCAGCGAGTACCTCCTCGCCATCCACGGCGAGGCCATCGGGGCGCCGCCGTACTGCGATCCGGGCACCGAGCGCACGCTCATCGACGCCCTGCTGGAAGCCATTCGCGCCGGGGTGGTGCGGTCGGCCCACGATTGCAGCGACGGGGGGCTGGCCGTGGCGCTGGCCGAGTGCGCGATCCTGCACCGGGACGCCCTCATGGGGTTCACCGTGGACCTGTCGCCGTGGGCCACCCTGCCCCATCGGGCGCTGCTGTTTGG
>JBILED010000067.1:0-12767 GCA_044352305.1 Gemmatimonas sp. | reverse complement strand
GCGCGCGGCGCGGACGGGGCGTCGTGGGTGGTCCCCATGGCCGCCTCCTCAGACCGCGTCGTAGACGACTTCCAGCGACGGGCGCGACACTTCCTCGCGCCCGCACATGTCGAACATCGTGGCCGGCTCCAGCACCACGTCGCGCCCGGTGGCCTTGCTGGCGAACAGCCCCAGCAGCCCGTCCTGCGTGAGCGGGCGCGGGCGCACCGGCGGCGCGTCGGCCACGTTGGCGGCCAGCTCGCCGAAGAGCTCGCCCCACTGCCCGCCCGGGAAGCCGATGATCTCGTAGTTGGCGCTCTTGCGGCGGATGTCCTCGTGCGCCGGCACGCGCGCCAGCACGGGGATCCCGGCCGCCTCGGCGAAGTGCGCCGCCTCGCCGGTGCCGTCATCCTTGTTGATGACCATCCCCGCCACCCCCACGTTGCCGCCGAGCTTGCGGAAGTACTCCACCGCGCTGCAGACGTTGTTGGCCACGTAGAGCGACTGCAGGTCATTGGACCCGACGACGATGACCTTCTGGCACATGTCGCGCGCGATGGGGAGCCCGAAGCCGCCGCACACCACGTCGCCCAGGAAGTCCAGGAGGACGTAGTCGAACCCCCAGTCGTGGAAGCCGAGCTTCTCGAGGATCTCGAAGCCGTGGATGATCCCGCGCCCGCCGCAGCCGCGCCCCACCTCGGGGCCGCCCAGCTCCATGGCGTAGACGCCGTCGCGCTTGAAGCAGACGTCGCCGATGGCCACCGTCTCGCCGGCGAGCTTCTTCTTCGCGCTCACCTCGATGATGGTGGGGCAGGCGCGCCCGCCGAAGAGCAGGGAGGTGGTGTCGCTCTTGGGGTCGCACCCGATGAGCAGCACCTTCTTCCCCTGCTGCGCCATCATGTACGAGAGGTTGGCCAGCGTGAAGCTCTTGCCGATCCCCCCCTTGCCGTAGATGGCGATGATCTGCGTCTCGCGGGTGACCGGGCCGGCGTGGATGGCGTCGGGGGCCGCGGCGGCCTCCTCGCGGACGGCGCGGTGCAGCTGGTGAAGCGCCCCGCCGGCGGCGGGGCTGGCAACGGGCTCGCTCATGCGGCCGATCTCCAGTCGAGGATCATCTTGACGCACTGCGCATCGCCGAAGGCGGTGGCGTAGGCATCGGGGGCACGCACCGCGGGAGCGCGGTGCGTGATGAGGCCGTCCAGGGGCAGACGGCCCTCGTTCGCGTGGCGCGCCACCGCCGCGAGGTCGGCGGGGTGCCACTGCGCGGCCACGCGGAAGCGCGCCTCGCGCAGGAAGGCGGGGGGGAACGTGATGCGCACCGGCTCGGCGTAGAACCCGCCCAGCACGACCTCCCCCCCGGGTGCGAGGCGGGCCACGCAGGCGTCCACGATGCCGTCGGCGCCGCTGACCTCGCAGATGGTGCGGTAGCCGCGGTGCGCGTCCGCGTCGGGGTGGAGCACCGCGTATCCGGTGGCGCCGCCCAGCCGGTCGGGGTTGACCTCCCACACCACCGGGGGGGCTCCGCCATACAACAGGACCAGCCGCGCCAGCAGCCGTCCCAGCGCTCCGTGCCCCACGATGAGCCCCGGGAGCCGCTCGGGGTGGGCCGCCGGGTCGGGGCCCAGCATATGGTGCGCGGTGGCGGCCAGCGCCAGCAGGGTGCCCTGCTCCCCCACGGACGCCTCCAGCGGGATGACCTTGGCGCCGGGGGCCACCACGGTGGCCGCCTGGCCCCCGAACAGCCCGCGCGCGCCCACAAAGCCCCGCGACCCGGGGACGTACACCAACTCGCCCACGCGCCGCCCCGCCTCCGGTCCCGCCTCGACCACCTCACCCACCCCCTCGTAGCCGGGGACCAGGGGATAGCCGAGACCGGGGAAGGGGGGCATCTGTCCGGTATAGAGGAGCTTTTCGGTGCCGGTGCTGATCCCCGACCAGCGCATGGCCACGCGCACATCGTCCGGTGCCATGGGCACCAGGTGCAGCGGCCGGAGCGTCAGGTGGCCCGGCTCCTCAAAGACGACGGCGAGGGTCTCCACGCGGTGTAACGTGCAGTTGACACCACGGACTGTCAATAATTTCGGAGGATCCGTTCGGGATTGTACCGGCGGGGCCCCTCCGCCGGTGCCCTCAGGCCTCGGCCACGATAAGCCCGGTCTGGATGGGGAAGCGGGTGCCGCGCTCCCGGCTGCGCCGGAATCCGGCCGCCTGCAGCATGGCATGCAGCTCCTCGGGACGCCGGGCCCGCCCTTTCCCCATGGCCATCAGGTAGAAGCCGAAGTAGGCGTCCCCCACGGTTTCGGCCCCACGCGCCCCCGCCATCGCCTCGGCAATCAGCAGCACGCCCCCGGCGGGGAGGGCCGTGTGCACCCGCCGCAGCAGCTGCACCACCGAGGCGTCATCATGGTCCAGCAGCACGCGCACCAGCGAGATCACGTCGGCGCCGGTGGGGAGGGGATCGGCGTGGAAGTTCCCCCCGTGGCACTGGATCCGCTCCCCCAGCCCGGCCTCTTCCAGACGCCCGCGCGCCCGGGCAGCCACGGCCGGGAGGTCGAACAACCGCAGCTGCAGCTGCGCATGCCGCTGCCCGGCCAGCGTGAGGAACGCCCCCTCCCCCCCCCCAACGTCCAACAGCACCTGGTGCCGGGACAGGTCGTAGGCGTCCAGCACATCATGCGCCACGGGGGGCAGGGTTTCCCGCATGATCTCCGAGTACGCGGCCACCCGGCTGTCATCAATGGCCTGCGGCCGCGGCGCGTCGGCGTACGACCAGTACCGCGAGAGCTCGGTCCGGAAGTCCGCCCCTTGCCGCAGCAGCCCCACCGGGTCGGCCAGGTCCTGGTACGCCAGCCGATGGTGGCGGATAAGCGCCAAGACCCCCGTGTTGCCCACGAGCGGGGCCCCGAGCGGGCCCACGGCAATGCGCCCATGCCGCCGGCGGCTCAGCAGCCGGAGGGAGATGGCGGCATTGAGCAGGCGGTCCAGGCTCCCCCGGCTGAGACCGGTGTGGGCCTCCAACGCCTCACGGGTGCGGGCGCCCTGCGCGAGGAAGGCGAACAACTCCAGCTCCACGCAGGCCAGCAGCGTCTGCGAGTACACGAACCCCGAGACGACGTCGAACAGCGCCCGCGACCGGTAGCGCGTGATGGGGCGGGTGAGCGGAAAGCGCGCACTCCAGCGCTGGAAGGCGTCCGTGGCCACCAGCGCGTTCCAGCGGTCACGCACCCGCTCCCACCACGGGGGGGGCGGCAGGGTGTCCTCGGCCCCGCTCACCGTGGGAGCCGACCGCGCCAGGAACGGCGGGACCGGGGGCATGAGCCGCGCGCCAGCGGCCGAGGGGGCGGTGCGTCCGTCGGGACGAGCAGCGCCCGGGATAGTGCTGGCGGGTTCGAAGGGGGGCACCATGCGACGTTACCGCCCGCCTGAAAGAGTGTCAAGAATGCTGGACAGTTGGCGTGTTCTGCTCTTGCGACGGTTTGTGGCGCGCTCTAATGTGGCAGCGAGGAGCCCGAGCAGCTGTCGGTCCGGACCTGCCCGCCCCTGGCAGGGTCCGACGGCCCGCCCCCGCTCCTCGATGTCCCCTCCCGCTGGTTCACGTCGTTTTTCCCCATCCCTCAGGCATGCGACCGACCTACCCCTTCAGCGCCATCGTCGGGCAGGACGAGATGAAGCTGGCGCTGATCCTCGTGGCCATCGACCCGACGATTGGCGGCGTGATGGTGTTCGGCGACCGCGGCACCGGCAAGTCCACCGCCGTGCGCGCGCTGGCCGGGCTGCTCCCCGCCATGAAGGCGGTGGCCGGGTGCCGCTACGGTTGCGACCCCAAGGGGAACGGCTCCCGGTGCCCCGAGTGCCTGGCGCGGTCGGCGCGTGGCGAGGCGGTGCGCACGGTGCAGGTGCCCATCCCGGTGGTGGACCTGCCGCTGGGGGCCACCGAGGACCGGGTGGTGGGAGCCCTCGACCTGGAGAAGGCGCTGGCCACGGGGGAGAAGGCGTTCGAGCCGGGGCTGCTGGCGCGCGCCCATCGCGGCTTCCTGTACGTGGACGAGGTGAACCTGCTGGAGGACCATCTGGTGGACCTCCTGCTGGACGCGGCCGCGACCGGGGAGAACGTGGTGGAGCGGGAGGGGGTGAGCGTCCGTCACCCCGCGCGCTTCGTGCTGGTGGGGAGTGGCAACCCTGAGGAGGGGGAGCTGCGCCCGCAGCTGCTGGATCGGTTCGGGCTGGCGGTGGACGTGCGCACGCCGCGGGCGATCGCCACCCGCATCGAGGTGATCCGCCGGCGCGACGCCTTCGACCGCGACCCGGAGGCGTTCATGGCGCACTGGCACCGGGCCGACGCCAAGGCGCGGCGGGCGCTGGAGCGCGCGCGGGGGCGGCTGGAGGCGCTGGAGGTGGCGGACGAGGTGCTGGAGCGGGCCGCGGCGCTGTGCGCGCAGCTGGGCACCGACGGCTTGCGCGGGGAGCTCACGCTGCTGCGCGCCTCGCGGGCGCTGGCCGCGTACGAAGGGGCCGAGACGGTCACGCTGGAGCATCTCCGGCAGGTGGCCCCGATGGCGCTGCGGCATCGCCTGCGCCGCAATGTGCTCGACGAGGCCGGGTCGGGGACCCGGGTGGAGCGGGCCATTGCGGAGCTGTGGGGCGATGCCGTCGCCGTCGCCTGACCTGCCGCGCGCGCCGGAGGCGCTGATCCCCCTCCTGCTGGCGGTCGATCCGCAGGGGTTGGGGGGGGCGGTGCTGGACCACCCGTTGCACGAAGCGGCGCGCGCCTTCGCCACGCGGCTGCAGGCGCTGCTCCCCTCGGGGGCGCCGGTGCGCCGGCTGCCGGCGGGGATTACCGCGGACCGGTTGTACGGCGGCGTGGACCTGGCGGCTTCGTTGGCGGCCGGTCGCATGGTGGCCGAGCGGGGGGTGCTGGCGCTGGCCGATGGCGGGGTGCTGGTGGTGCCCATGGCGGAACGACTGCCGGTGGCGGCGCGCACCGCCCTCAGCGAGGCGCTGGATCATGGCGCGGTACAGCTGGCCCGCGAGGGGATCGTGGCGGAGCATGCGGCGCGGGTGTGCCTGCTGCTGCTGGACGAGTCGGTGGAGGAGGAAGCGGTGGCGCCGGCGCTGGGCGATCGCCTGGCCTTTCGGCTGCCGCTCTCGGGGGAGGCCGCGGACGAGGACGCGGGCGTGCTGTCGTCGTGGGCGCGGATGGCGCGCGAGGCGCGCCACCGGCTGCTGCGCCAGACGGTGGACGACCAGTGGATCACGGCGCTGTGCGAGACGGCGGATGCTTTTGGCATCGACGGGGTGCGGGCGCCGTTGCTGGCGGTGCGGTGCGCCCGCGCCCACGCGGCCCTGCACGGACGGCTGCTGGTGGCGGAGGCCGACGCCGAGGCGGCGGCGGCGTTGGTGCTGGCGCCGCGCGCCACCCGGCTCCCCATCCCCCCTGAGGAGGCGTCGCCCCCCGAGGAAACGCCGCCCCCGCCCCCGGACGCGTCGGCGGAGCAGGAGCCGCCGCCCGAGCCACCGGACGACGAGGCCACCCCCGAGCCCCCCGGGCTGGGGGAGCTGCTGCGGCAGGCGGTGGCGCCGGCGATCCCGCCTGGCGTGCTGGCGCAGCTGCTGGCCCAGCTGCCGGCCGGGAATCGCGGGGGGCGCGTGGGCGCCGAAGAGGCCAGCCTGCTGCGCGGGCGGCCGCGGGGCGCTCGGCACGGGCTGCCCCGAGGCGGGGCTCGGCTGCACCTGCTGGAAACCTTGCGCGCTGCGGCCCCTTGGCAGCGGGCGCGCGCCGCGGCCGCGCGGCTGTCCACCGCCCGTCCACCCGCCGAGCGCCCCCGCGTGGCGGTGCGCCGGGCCGACTTCCGCATCCGTCGCTTCGTGGAGCGCACCGGGACCACGGTGCTGTTCATGGTGGACGCGTCGGGGTCGTCGGCCATCCAGCGCCTCGGCGAGGCGAAAGGTGCCATCGAGGTGTTGCTGGCCGAGAGCTATGCGCGCCGCGACCGGGTCAGCCTGATGGCGTTTCGCGGGCAGGGCACCGAGATGCTGCTCCCGCCCACCCGGGCGCTGGCGCGAGCCCGCAAGGTGCTGGCCGCGCTCCCCGGAGGCGGAGGCACCCCCTTGGCCCATGCCATCGATGCGGCGCTGGAGCAGGCGCTGGCCATCCGCCGCGGCGGGAGCGCGGCCATGGTGGTGTTGCTGACCGACGGGCGCGCCAACATTGCCCGTGACGGCACGCCGGGGCGCGCGGCGGCGGAGGCCGATGCGTTGGCGGCGGGACGTCGGTTTGCCCAGCAGGGGATCGCGGCGCTGTTCGTGGACACCTCCCCGCGTGGCGAGCCGGTGGCGCGTCGCGTTGCCGAGGCGATGCGGGCCCGGTACCTCCTGCTCCCCGCGGCGGATGCCAAGGCGTTGGGCGGGTTGGTGCGCGCCGCGTTGCAGGTGGGGGAGGGGCGCTAGCCGTCATGGCGGTCGTGGTCAGCCGGCTTGCCGCGCGCCAGGCGGCCGAGGGGCGCGTGGTGCACACCCGGGAGACGGCGGCGCGCGTGGCGCTGCGTTCGCTGGTGGTGGTGGTGGCGTTCTGGTGGATGGCCACCGGGGTCATCTTCGCCCTGGAGCGCTCGCCGCTCACGCGGCTGCTGGGGCTGCTGGTGGCCACGGCGCTGGCGGCGTGGGGGGCGCACACGGTGGTGCGCGAGCGCGACACCGCCACCCCCCGCGGGGTGCGGCAGAGTTTCCTGGGCGCCGCGTTCCTCTGGAGCTGGGTGCAGGTGGCCTTCTACGGCGGCTGGGTGGTGGGCCCCGCGGCGCGCATGGTCTCCGTGCCGGCCGAGGGACCATCGTGGTCGCTGGCGGTGCGGGCGGTGCTGGCCATGCTCTGGTACCAGTTGGCCATGCTGGCCGTATTGGGCGGGGTGGGGGCCGCCACCGCCGGTCGTCGCAATCGCACCGGGTGGTGGGCGCTCCTGGTGTTCTGGGGCACCCACCAGCTGGCCAGCATCAACATCTTCCTTGGCGTGGAGAATCCGGGACGCGGGTTCTTCCCTGCGCCACTGGCGTTCCTGGAGTCCTATTTCGGCGCGGCACGCTCCACGTGGTTCCTGCCGCTGTCGGTCGCCGCCATCCTGGCCTTCACGCTGCGGTGCGTGGTGCATGGGCTGCGCGATGCCACCCCCGCGCGGCGACAGGGGATGCTGCTGCTGGCCGTCCTGGGGACGCTGGGGGTGCTGGAACTGTCGGTGCTGGCGATGCCCGCGTCGCTGCCGTTGTGGGAGGCGTTCCTGACCGTGCGGGGGTACTGAGCGGCGGGGGCGGTGGCGGGGCCCACGGCGGGGCGCGCGCTATTCGTGCCGCAGCGCCTCGATGGGGTCGAGCCGCGCCGCGCGCCGCGCCGGGAGCAGGCCGAACAGCAGGCCGATCCCCACGGAGACCACCACCGCGACCGCGGTGATCACGGGGGAGACGACGGGGGCCACCTCCAGCGCGCCGGCGGCGAGGCGCCCCAGCAGCAGCCCGACGGCCACCCCCACCACGCCGCCGATCCCCGTGAGCGTGGCGGCCTCCACCAGGAACTGCTGCAGGATGTCGCGCCGCGTGGCGCCCAGCGCCTTGCGCACCCCGATCTCCCGGGTGCGGCTGGTGACGGACACCGTCATGATCGCCATCACGCCGATCCCCCCCACCAGCAGGGCGATCCCGGAGAGCACGAGCATCACCAGGAAGAACACCGACGTGACGCTGTTGAAGGTGTCGAGGATCTGGTCCTGCGTGATGAGGTCAAAGGTGTTCCCCTGCCCGGGGCGCAGTCCGCGCATCTCGCGCAGCACCGTCAGCACGGCCTCCTGCGCGGCGGCCACGGACACCCCGTCGCGCGGCTTGACGGGGATCCAGAGGGCGTTGGTGCGGTCGAGGGCGAACTGCCGGTCGAGGAAGCGGTAGGGGACGACGGCGCCCACCGCCTGCCCCGGCGGGGCGAAGATGTTGCCGGGCTCCTCCCAGAGCCCCACCACGCGGGCGGGGCGCCCGCCAATGCGCACCCAGGCGCCCAGCGGTGTCAGTTCGCCGAAGAGGCGCCGCGCCGTCTCGTCCTGCAGGACCACCACCGCCCCGCCCCCCAGCAGCTCCGCGCGCGTGAACCAGCGTCCCGCCACCAGCTCGCCCCCCTGGATGCGGGGGAAGCCGTCGTCGGCGCCGAAGACGGCCATGGGCTGCGTGCGCGTCCCCTCCACCTCCACGCGCGCCAGCGTCTGCGCCCACAGGGCCGCATACCCGATCTCCGGGAGGCGGCGGATGCGGGCGGCCTCCGCTTCCGACAGGTCGGGGCGGATGCGCACGTCGCGGGGGAGGGCGTCGGGGTTGAGGGGGGTCTGCGAGAACTTCTTGAGGACGTAGAAGGTGGTGGGGCCCGCCACCTCGATGGTGCCGACGATCTGGTTGCGGATCCCCTCGACGATGGAGGCCATGGTCATCACGGTGGCCACGCCGATGACGACCCCCAGGATGGTGAGGGCCGCGCGCAGGCGCGCCACGCGCAGCGCCTCCAGCGCGAGGCGCACGTTCTCCCAGAGGGCGCCGGGGCGGGCCGCCATGGCCGGGTCAGGTCTCCGCGCGCATGGCGGTGATCGGATCCAGGCGCGCGGCGCGCGCCGCGGGGTACACGCCGAACAGCACGCCGATGCCGGCGCCCAGCGCCAGCGACAGCGCGACGCTCCACAGGCTCACGCGCGCCGGCAATGGCGAGACCGCGGCCACCAGCGCCGCCAGCCCCCATCCGGTGGCCACCCCCAGCGCACCCCCCGCCGTGGCCAGCGCCACCGCCTCGGCCAGGAACTGGCGCCGCACATCGGCCGCCGTGGCCCCCACCGCCTTCCGCACGCCGATCTCGTGCATGCGCTCGGTGACGGCCATGAGCATGATGTTCATGATCACGATGCCGCCCACCAGCACGCCCACCGCCACCACGGCGGGGACGACGGCGAAAAGCACGCGGGTGAGGCGCTTCCAGAAGTCCAGGAGGGCATCGGCGGTGCCGACGTCAAAGTTGTCGGCCTCGGCGGGGCGCAGCCCGCGCACGACGCGCAGCGCCTCCTGGGCGCGCGCCATCGCCGGGGCGACGGCGGCGGCCTCGGCCAGCTTCACCGAAATGGTGGTGCCCAGGCGGCGGCCGTAGAGCCCGTCGAACGCGGTGATGGGCACCAGCACGAAGCCGTCGAAGGACTGCCCCAGCACGCGCCCCTTGCGGCCGGTGACGCCCACGACGGTGAAGCGCACGCCGCGCAGGCGGAACTCCTCCCCCACCGGGTCGAGGCCGCCGAAGAGCAGGGTGGCCACGTCGGGGCCGATGACGGCCACCCGTCGGCGCTCGCGCACGTCGAGGTCGGTGAGCGGGCGCCCTGCGGTGAACCGGTAGTCCTGCACCACCTGGTAGGGGGCGGTGACGCCGAAGACGAAGACGCTGCCGAGGGTGCGGTTGCGCCAGGCGAGGTCGGCCTGCGGGGTGGGCCACCCCGACTGCAGGCTCACGGCCATCGCCTCGGGAAGGGCGGCCTGCACGGCGGCGGCGTCGCGTTCGTCCACGCGCGGGCGGCGCTGCAGCGTGCGGAACTCGTTGTCGCTGAACAGCCCCAGGCTGATGGGGAGGCGGCGCACCTGGAAAGTGTTGGTCCCCACCATCGCGTCGGCGATGTTCTCCTTCACGTACGCGTTCATCCCCTGGATGATGGCCACCACGGCCACCAGGAAGGCGACGCTGACGACGATCCCCAGGAGGGTGACCGTGGTGCGGAGGGGATTGACGCGCAGTTGCCCGAGGGCCAGCCGGAGCACGTCGCTGAAGCGCATGCCCGGAGGCTAGGCTGGGGGGCGCCCGGCCGGAAGGGGCAGGCCCCCGACGCGCGCGTCGAGGGCCTGCCGGGTCACTCACGGCACCGGCGCCCTGTGCGCGTCGAACCACCCCTGCAGCGTGGTGATCTTGGCCGCCTCGTGGCTGGGGCGCCGACGGATGCCGTGCGGCTCCTCCGGCACGCGGACCAGCACCGACTCGACGCCCCGCATCTTGAGCGCCTTGTAGTACTGCTCGGACTCCGACATGGGCGTGCGGTAGTCCTCCTCCCCGGTCATGATCAGGGTGGGCGTCCTCACGTTCTTCACGACGGACAGCAGCGACCGCTTGGCATAGTTCTCGGGATGGTCCCAGGGAAAGCCGGGGAACCAGTTGTTGACGGCACTTGGCGCCATGTCCGCCGTGAGCGAGAAGCTCTCCCAGTTGATCACGGGATAGAACGCGAGGGCCGCGCGAAAGCGGTCGGTGTGGCCGATCATCCACGCGGTGAGCACGCCCCCGCCGGACCCGCCGGTGACGAACAGGTTCCTCTCGTCGATGTAGCCCTTCGCGACCACCGCGTCCACCCCGGCGTTCAGGTCGTGAAAGTCGTCGCCCGGGTACGCATGGTGGATCAGGTTCCCGAACTCCTCGCCGTAGCTCGTGCTGCCGCGCGGATTGGTGTACAGCACCACGAAGCCGGCCGCGGCCATCAGCTGCTTCTCCTCGTCGAACCGGTCGCCGTAGTTCGCGAACGGGCCCCCGTGGATCTCGAGGATCAGGGGATACTTCCGGCGCGGGTCGAAGCCCGGGGGCTTGATGATCCAGCCATGGATCCTCCGCCCGTCCTTGGACGACGGGTACCAGATCTCCTCGACCTCCCCGATCGCGCGGTCGGCGAGCAGGCCGGCGTTGAGGGCGGTGAGCACACGCGGCGCGGGGGAGGCGCCGCCCGCCACCACGACCTCGCTTGGCACCGACGGCGTGCTCAGGGAATAGGCGACCACCCCGGTGCGCGAGACCGAGTAGCTGCCGCCGCCGTAGGCGCTCGCGCCACCCCCGAGGCTGGATGCCACGACGGTGTGCGACCCGTCGAGCGCGAAGCGCATGACCTTGGTGTTCCCGCGCTCATCGACCTGGCCGTAGATCGCCGTGCCGTCCGCGCTCCACGACGGGGCGGAGACGCTGTTGTCGAGCCTGGATGAGACGACCCGCGTGCCGGACCCGTCGCGGTTCATCACGTACAGCAGGGTGTTCTGGTACCCCTGCTTGCGGTCGTCAAAGCCGACCCAGGCGATGAGCCGGCCGTCTGGGGAGACGGCCGGTGACACATCGGGACCGAAGCGACTGGTGAGCGGTCGCAGGGCCCCGGTGCGCACGTTGACGGCGACCAGGTCGCTTTCGCGGGCGTTCCACTCCGGTCGCTCGCCCCGTCGCGCGGGGAGGACGAGTTCACCGCCATCGGGCGTCCAGGCGAGCGATCCGCCGCCGTACGGCGTCCCGCCGTGGTTGAAGTCGCCGCTGGTGACCTGGCGAGGCGCCCCTCCCGTCGCGGCGACCACGAACGCATGCACGAACCCGGTGGGGACTTCGCCGACGCCATCGTAGCGGAAGACGAGGCTCTCGGTGTACTTCGGGGGATCCGCCCACTGGGCCCCCGGCGGGGGTGTGAGCGGCGTACCGATGACCAGCGGCGCCTTCGGGACCAGCGCCAGGTAGGCGATCTGCGTGCCGTCCGCCGACCACACCGGGCTCCCCGGCGGCTGTCGCACGTTGGTCACCGGGAACGACTCGCCGGTGGACATGTAGCGCACGTGGAGCTGCGGGGATCCGCCGCGATTGGAGAGGTAGAGCAGGCGCGTGCCGTCCGGGGACCAGCGCGGCGAGTGCTCCGTGAAGGCACCTCCCGTGAGCGGCCGGTGATCGGACCCGTCCGCCTTGACCACCCAGATGTTGCTGTGTCGTCGGTCGGTCGCCGGGTCGCTCCATTGCCGCACATACGCCACCCACTGGCCATCGGCGCTCACCTGGGGGTCCGACGCATAGGCGAGCGCGAAGAGGTCGGCCGGGGCGAGGGGCCGCGCCTGCGCGGTCACGACGAGGGGCAGGGCGCAGGCGAGCGCCAGGGCGAGCGATCGAATGGGGCGCATGAGGCTCGGGATGGGAATGTCACCGGGGGGGAACCCGGAGTGTACGGCGCGACGGCCGACCTCACCACCCCTGCGTAACGGCTGACGGCGCTCCCGCCTCGAGGCTGTCCGCCAACCGGGGCGCGCCGCCAGGCGGCAGGGGACTCCGTGCGTTCCCCCGCGACCCGGCGCGCGCGGTGGCACAGGCAGGGCGCGCGCGCCGCAATGCCGCTCGTGCCCCCTACTCGTGGCGCAGCGCCTCGACGGGGTCGAGGCGGGAGGCGCGCACCGCCGGCAGCATGCCGAAGGCCACGCCGGTGATGGCGCTGGCGGCCAGCGCGGTGACGACGATGCTGGCCGGAAGCGCGGCGGGGATGCTGCTGTTGGTGCGGATCACCCACGCCAGGAAGGCGCCCAGCAGCAGGCCGATGATGGCACCGATGCTGGTGAGGGTGGTGGCCTCCACCAGGAACTGCCAGCGGATGGTGCCGGCGGTGGCGCCGAGCGCCTTGCGCACGCCGATCTCGCGGGTGCGCTCGGTGACGGAGATCATCATGATGGCCACCACGCCCACGCCGCCCACGAGCAGGGCCACGGCGGAGAGCGCCAGCCCCACGGCGAAGATGGCGCCGAAGAGCTGGTTGAAGGTGTCCATGATGCGGTCCTGCTCGACCAGGTAGAAGTTGTTCCGCATGCCGGGCTTGAGGCCGCGGCGGGCGCGCATGGCGGCGAGCACCTCGTCCATCACCTCACCCTGTGCCACGCCGGGCTGGGGGCGGACCCAGAGGGAGAGTCCGTTGCGTCCGACGTTCAACTGGCGGACGGCGGTAAGGATGGGGATGATGGCGCGG
>JBILED010000265.1:0-3747 GCA_044352305.1 Gemmatimonas sp. | reverse complement strand
GCCCCCCCCTGCCCCCGCCGAACGCATCCTCGTGGTGGACGACGAGCCCGAGATCGTCGCCCTGGTCGCGTATCACCTGGCCAAGGCGGGGTACCGGGTGTCCACCGCCAGCAACGGCGAGGACGCGCTCGACGCGGCGCGGCGCGAGCACCCCGACCTCATCGTCCTGGATCTCATGCTTCCCGGCATGTCCGGCTTCGACATCCTCGAGCAGCTGCGGGCCGAGGAGGGAACCCGGGACGTGGCGGTGCTGATGCTCACCGCGCGGCGCGAGGAGCCCGACCGCATCCGCGGGCTGGAGCTGGGCGCCGACGACTACCTCACCAAGCCCTTCAGCCTGGCGGAGCTGGTGCTGCGGGTGGGGGCCATCCTGCGCCGAGCGGGCACCACGGTGCCGGGCTCCGCCGACAGCGTGGTGGTGGGGCCGCTGGTGATCGACCGCGGCGCGATGACGGTGACGGTGACCGGGAAGCCGGTGGACCTCACCCCCACCGAGTTCAAGTTGCTGCTCACCCTCGCGGAGCGGCGGGGGCGGGTGCAGGCGCGCGCGCACCTCCTGGAGACCGTCTGGGAGGCGGCGCCGGACATCCAGACGCGCACCGTGGACATGCACGTGCAGCGGCTGCGCGCCAAGCTGGGCGACGCCGGGGAGTTCATCGAGACGGTGCGCGGCTTCGGCTACCGGTTGCGCGCCTCCGCCGGGCGCGGCGGCTGACCCCCATCGCGCGCTTCACCCAGCGCCTGCTCCTCCGGGGTGCCCTGATCGCCCTCCTCCTGGTGGTGGGGGCCGAGCTGCTGGTGCAGTACCGCGTGGGCGTGCGCGTGCGGGAAGCCGGGCGCGACTTCGCGCCCGGGGCGGCCGCCCAGGTGGAAGCGCAGGTGGCGCGGCTGGTGCGCGGCGACCTGGTGGTGATCGGGGCCACCGTGCTGGTGGTGGGCGTGGGGCTGGCCGCGCTCCTCCTCCTCCCGGTGGTGCGTCCCGTGGAGGCGCTGTGGGACGACGCGCGCGCCGTGGCCGCCAGCGGCCGCGTGCGGGGGAGCGTGCCCCCCCAGGGCGACGCGGCGGAAGACCGGCTCACCGATGCCGTGCGCAAGCTGGCCGAGCAGCTCGAGGGGCGCACCGACGCGCAGGCGGCGGAGGAGGCGCTCCGGCTGGCCATCGCCGACACCCTCACCGAAGGGGTCATCGCGGTGGACGCGCGCCGCCGGGTGGTGCGCATCAACGAGACGGCGCGGCAACTGCTCCGCGTCTGGGACGATGTGCCCTTCCCCGCCGATCGCCTTCCCCCCCACCCGCCGCTGCAGCTGGCGTTGGCGGCGGTGATGGGCGGTGGCGCGGCGCCGCCCACCGAGCTGGTGGCCGTCGAGCGCACCCTGGCGCTGGTGACCAAGGCGCTCCCCGGCGGGGGGGCGGTGCTGGCGCTCAACGACGTCACCCCCTTCCGTCGGCTGGAGGCGGTGCGCCGGGACTTCGTGGCCAACGTCTCCCACGAACTCCGCACCCCGCTCACGGTCATCAGCGGCTTCGTGGAAACGCTGCAGGACGAGGCGCTCCCGGCGGAGCTGCGCCGGCAGTTCCTGGGGATGGCCGAACAGAACGTGCGGCGGATGCAGCGGATCGTGGACGACCTGCTGGACCTGTCGCGCATTGAGTCGGGAGGGTGGCGCCCCAAGCCGGTGACGGTGGAGATGGCGCCGGCCGCGGCCGACGTGCTCCTGCCGCTGCAGGGCGCGGCCGCCGCCAAGGGGGTGGCGCTGCGCACGGACATCGCCCCCGGGGGCGAACGGCTGCACGCCGATCCCACCGCCGTGCGGCAGGTGCTCTCCAACCTGGCCGAGAACGCGCTGCGGCACACCCCGGCCGGGGAGGTCGTGGTGTTCAGCACCCCGGACGAGGGGGGCAGCTGGATCGGGGTGCGCGACACCGGGATCGGCATCGGGGCCGAACACCTGCCGCGCATCTTCGAGCGCTTCTACCGCGCCGATCCAGGGCGTTCGCGGGAGGCCGGGGGGACCGGGCTGGGGCTGTCCATCGTGCGGCACCTGGCGGAGGCGCACGGCGGACGGGTGCGCGCCGAATCGGTGCCCGGCAGCGGCACGACGATCGCCTGCTTCTTCCCCACCCCGCCCGGCTGGGCGGGGCCCGACGACACCGCCCCTGGCGGAGCGAACGCCTAACGGGGGCCGGGCGGGTCCTGCCGCCGCACGCGGCGTCCCACGAACGCCTCCGCCATCAGCCGCGGGAGCATCACCCCGGCCGGCCCCTCAATGGGCAGGATGCTCGGCCCACTGCGCTGCCCCGCCATGGTGGGGTTGACCACCAACACCGTGGCGCCGTGCGCGGCGGCAATCCAGGGGAGCGACGCGGCCGGCTCCACCATGTTGGACGTCCCCACCGACAGGAACACGTCACAGGCAATGGCCGCACTCCGGGCCGCCTCGAACGCATCCATCGGCAGCGGCTCGCCGTACCAGACCACGTCCGGGCGCATCAGCGCGCCGCACGACGCGCAGCGCGGGATGGCCTCCACGCCGCCCACAGGCCCGTCACCCGCTGTATCGTCCGGTGCCGGTACCCGCTCCGCGCACCCGGCCGAGCACCGGATGTGGAACAGCGACCCGTGCAGCCGCAGCACCGCCGACGTCCCCGCCCGTTCGTGCAGGTCGTCCACGTTCTGGGTGATCACCGTGCAATGGGACACCCGCGCCGCCAAGGCGGCCAGCGCCGTGTGGGCCGGGTTGGGGAGCGCCCGGCGCACGTCGGCCCGGCGCTCGGCATACCACTGCCACACCCGGGCCGGGTCGTCGGCAAAGGCCTGGGGGGAGGCCAGCTCCTCGGGCGAGAAGCGCGCCCAGTGGCCGGTAAGCGCGTCCCGGAACGTGGGGATGCCGCTTTCCGCCGACACCCCGGCCCCGGTGAAGATGCAGATGTGCTCCGCCGCCCGAAGCGCGCGGGCGGCAACGGTCAGCTGCTCGGCCCGCGTGAGCGGGTCGGTGGGCGGGGGCGACGCTACACGTCGCCTGGGGGCTGCCGACTCGGAAAAGGCCATACCGAAAGCGAGAATAGGGAGGGGACCAACGGATATCAACGGGGGCAGGGTGCGGGACGACCTGCGGGTCCGGACCACCCCCGTCGTGACAGCTTCGTTGCACAGCTGTGGGGGACCCGTCACCAAGGTCACGGAGCTTTGGGGAGTCCCGGTGGACCACGGGGCGCCGGAGGGCGCCTGCGAGCGGCCACCCTTGCCCCACCCCCCATGCGGACCGTTCCTCCCGTGCTCCGTCCCCTTACGCGCCACCGCTGGCTGGCGCTGGGGCTGCTGGTTCTTGCCCCCGCGCTGGTCGCCCGTCCCGCCGCCGCCCAGGGGGAGCCCCCCACCGGAAAGGTCACCGGTCGCGTCGTCGACGCTGCCACCGGCCAGGGGATCCCCGCCGCCGGGATCCAGGTGGTGGGCACCACCATCGGTGCCCAGTCCGGCGTGGACGGGCGCTTCACCATCCTCCGCGTCCCCGCCGGCCCCGTGACGCTGCAGGTGCGGCGCATCGGCTACGGCCCCAAGACCATCACCGGGCTGCAGCTGGCCCCGGGGGGCACGGTGGAGCAGGACGTCGCCCTGCGCACCGCCGAGCTCCAGCTGGCGGCGGTCACCGTGACCGCCACCAAGGAGAAGGGGACCGTCAACGACGCCCTCAACCAGCAGAAGACCGCCACCAACGTGGTCAACGCCGTGACTGCCGAGCAGATCG
>JBILED010000264.1:0-3759 GCA_044352305.1 Gemmatimonas sp. | reverse complement strand
CAGGCGCGACGCCAGCGACAGCGTGCCGCGGTCCACCAGCTGCATGGCCAGCGTCAGCACGGGGAGCTTGATGACGCTGGCGGAGTTGAAGGCGTCGTCGGCGCGGAGGGCGGCCTCCTCGCCGGTGCCCAGGTGCTTCACGTACACGCCGATGCTGCCGGGGAAGCGGGCGGCCTGGTCGGCGAGCAGGCGCGTGAGCGGGGTGGGCGCCTGGGCGCCCGCCGCCGAGGCGCCCAGCAGGGCGGCGGCCAGCGCGGCGAGGGAGCGGAGGACGAGTGAGGCCATGCCAGGGGTTCTCCGGGTGGGCGCGCGTGGGGGCCGTCGAGCACCGCCGCCGCGCGGCAGGACTCGGGTTCGGAACCTCAACCATACGGCACGATTCCCCGCCGGGCGAGCCTCGGCACCGGGTGGCCCCGCGCCCCGTCAACGCCTCGGTACCGCTCCGTGGCGGTCGTCCCACAGGCAGTGGCTGAGGCAGCCCCCGGCGGCCGTCACCTCCCGTGAACGCCCTCCACGCGCGCTACCCCTCGCGCGCCATCACGGCGCCCGGTCCATCTCGGCGCGGAGCGCCGTGATGGCACGGTCGTGGCCGGTGATGCGGAGGACCCCCCGTCGCGGGTACTCGAGGTCCAGCGTGAGCCAGATCGTGAGCGCCAGCGTGCTGGCAAGGACCAGCGCATGCACGCGGCTGACGCGGGGGCTCGGGGCCATGGACACTCCCGCGACGAAGGCGGCGATGAGCATCAGGAGCAGCAGGACCCCGTACAACAGCGGGGGCTGGTGCACCTCCATGGCCATGGTCCGCGTGGTGGCCACGTCGAACATGTCGTTCACGGCCGGCACCACGGTGCCGATGGCGCGCTGGCCGTCGGGGGTGGCGACCGCCGCCACCACCAGCCGCCAGAGCGCCGCCTGCGCCTCGCCGCTACGGCGCTGGCCGGCGGCGACGGCCGCCTCGTCGGCGGGGTCCCGATAGACCGACAGCCGCGCATCCACATAGGCGCGCACCGCGGCCCGGATGGCCGGCTGCGCGGGTGCCGGCAGGAGGTCCACGCGCAACCACGCGGTCCCCATGGCGTTGGCCTCCTGCGTGATCAGGTCGCGGCGATCCGCGAACCGCCCGGCGGCACCGGAGAAGCTGAAGGCGAGCAGGAGCCCCAAGATGGCGAAGACCGCGCCTTCGACAGGCCCCTGCCCGGCGGTGGAGCCCCCGCCCGCGCCGCCCGCGCGCTCGAGGCGCCGCCGGCCGAACCGGTGCCCTGCGTGCAGGGCCAGCAGGAGCCCCGCGAAGGTGGCGGCCCCCAGGCCGACGCTCTGTGGCAACAGGTCCATCGTGCGAACTCGCGTGAAAGGTCAGGCGTCCGTCATGCCGTCCATCGCGTCGGCCAGCCAGTCCACCACGTAGGCCACCAGGGATGGCCGCACCACCAGCCGCCAGGAGGGGGCGTCGTCCGCCAGCTCCAGCAGCACCGGCGCGCGCGCCAGCAGCGTCTGCGTGGCGTGCCCCACGGGGAAGGCGCGCGGGTGGAGGTCCAGGGCGCACACGGCGGCCAGCACGTCGCGCGTGCGCACGCCTGACAGCTCCAGCGCGTGGCGGCTGGCCGACAGGTCCACCACGGCGCCCTCCGCGTCGGCGGTGCCGTCGCCCACCGCCTCGGCCAGCGCGGCCAGCAGCGGCCCTCGCGACGCCGCGTCGCCGATCACCAGCCATTCGTCGGGGCGCACCCAGACCACGCGTCCCAGTGGCGCCGCCGCCACGGGGCCGTGCCCCGGGAGCGCCGCCACCCCCAACGCCGCCGCTGCCCGCGCGCAGGCGCCCCCTCGGGCGCGCACGCTGACCACGGCGCCCAGCGGCAGCGCGCGCAGCGTGGACGCCGGGGCGGACACCGCGGCCATGCGCGCCACCAGCGCCGGAGACACGGGCACCCGGTCAGTCATGGTGCCCCGCGTCATCGCGCCCCGCGCCATCGCGGCGCGCGCCCGCCGGGTCGTAGTGCACGGGGTCTACCAGCGTGACCGCGGCCACGCGCCCGTCCAGCAGCGGTGCGTAGAGCACCTCCCCCAGCCGCGCGCGCCCGTCGTGCACCAGCGCCAGCCCCAGCGCGCACCCCAGCGTGGGGCTGAAGCGGCTGCTGGACACGTGCCCGTGGATGGGCAGGGGCGGCGCCCCCACCACGGTGGTGAGCGCGGCCCCCTCGGGGACCACCAGCTGCGGATCGTTGCAGCGGAACCCCACCAGCTGCGCGCGCCCCGCGGCCACGGCGGCGGGGCGCTCCAGCGAGCGCCGCCCCACGAACGCCTTGCGCGCCGGCACCATCCACGACAGCCCCGCGTCGTGCGGCGTGGTGAGCGCCTCGGTGTCCTGCCCCACGATGAGGTACCCCTTCTCGATGCGCAGCACCTGCAGCGCGTCCAGCCCGTACGGCGTCACGCCCAGCCCCGCCCCCTCCGCCAGCAGCGCGCGCCAGAGCGTCGGCCCCTCGTGCCACGGCACGCTCACTTCGTACGCCAGCTCCCCGGAGAAGGACACCCGCGCCACCTGCGCCTCCGGAATCCCCGCCACGGTGGCCGTGCGCACCGCCAGGAACGGGAAGGCCGCGTTGTCCACCGCCAGCTGCGGCGCCACGCGCGCCAGCAGCGCGCGGGACTGCGGCCCCACCACCGCCACCGTCGAGCACTGCTCCGTGACGGCCGTCACCCAGCAGCGCTTGTCGGGCCACTCGGTCTGCAGCCACTCCTCCATCCACTCCACCACCGCGGCGGCGTGCCCGGTGGAGGTGGTCACGAAGTAGCGGTGCTCGCCCGTGCGCATCACCACGCCGTCGTCCAGGATGGACCCGTCCAGATGGCACAGCACCGCATAGCGCGCCTTCCCCACCGGCAGCGACGCCAGCGGCGTCACGTACAGCTGGTCCAGCACCCACGCCGCGTCGGGGCCACGCACGTCCAGCTTCCCCAGCGTGGACACGTCGGCCAGCGCCACGCCGGTGCGGGCGGCGCGCACTTCGCGGCGCACGGTCTCGTCCGCCGTCTCCCCGGGGCGCGGATAGCGCGACGGCCGCAGCCACGGCCCCGCCGGCTCGAACACCGCCCCCAGCGCCTCGTGCCCGGCGTGCAGCGCGGTGGTCCGCACGGGGTCGAAGCGGGCGCCCTGCGCGCGCCCGGCGACCAGATGGAAGGGGATGGGCTACACTGGCGGGCGGCTCCCCGAGGTCCCCACCGCGGCGGCGGGGTGCCCCGCGCGTGCCGCCACCAGCGAGGCCGCCAGCACCTTGGCCGCGCGCCCCTGCTCCACGCCGGTGCCGATGAGGGTGTAGCGCTTCACGTGCTCCACGTGCGTGGCCCCCGCGTCCACGGCGCGCCAGAGTCCCGCCACGGTGGCGTCGCGGTGCAGGTCCACGAAGGTGCGCGACTCGTCGCCGTCGGGGGCAGGCACATGCCAGGTCAGCCCCGGCGGGTCGTCGTCGGTGTCATCGGTGACGTGGGCGGGCGGCTCGCCGGCCACCCCCAGCACTGCGCGCGCCGCCGCGGCGCCCTGCGCTAGCGCGTCCGCCAGGGCCAGCTGTCCGTTGGCCGCTCCCGCCAGCGCCTGCCCGGGCAGCGGGGCCGCGGGCACCGCGGTGCCGAGTCGCGCGTCGTACGCGGTGGCGCCGCCCAGATGCAGGTGCAGGTGCACGTTGGGGTCCACCCCCGCCGACGTGGCCAGCAGGTCGGTGTCGATGGTGAAGACGGCGCCGCCGGCGCGCACGTGCACCGCGC
>JBILED010000263.1:0-3775 GCA_044352305.1 Gemmatimonas sp. | reverse complement strand
CACCCCCATGGGGTGCTACGTCTCGCGCGCCGCCATGGCCGAAGCGGGCATCCTGGCGCGGCGCCAGCCCATTGCCCGCCTGGCCGCCGACAGCAGCCAGGACGCCGCCCTCCGCGCCAAGCTGCGGCTGGTGCTGGAGGCGCGGCAGTTTGCCATCGACTCGCTGGGGCTGCGCGCCGGCGACGCCTTCACCGCCTACTCGCCACTGGCGCGCGATACGCTGGTGCTGGTGCTCTCCGCCGCCTACCGCGACCGGCTGGAGCGGCGCACCTGGTGGTTCCCGGTGGTGGGGCGCTTCCCGTACAAGGGGTTCTTCGACTTCGCCGAGGCGCGCCGCACGGCGGAGGCCATGCGCGCCGAGGGGATGGACGTCACGCTGGGCGCATCGTCGGCGTTCAGCACCCTCGGGTGGTTCAACGACCCGCTGGTCACCCCCACGGTCCGCCAGGACTCGGTGACGCTGGTCAACACCGTGCTGCACGAGCTGCTGCACACCACCTACTTCGCCAAGGGGCGGGTGAGCTTCAACGAGTCGTTCGCCACCTTCGTGGGCGGGCGGGGCGCCGAGCACTTCTTCCGGGCGCGGGGGGACAGCGCGGCGCTGCGCCGCGCGCAGGCCGACTGGCACGACGACCTGGTGCTGGGGGGCTTCTGGGAGGCGCTGGCCGCGCGGCTGGACAGCGCCTATGCCGCGCACCCGCTCGAGGCCACGGCGCGCCGGCTGGCGGCGCGCGACACCGTGTATCGGTGGGCGCGGGCGCAGCTGGCCGACACCGTGGCCCCCCGGCTGCGCACCTATCCCGCGGGATGGGGCGCCCGGGTGCCGCTGGACAACGCCGTGCTGCTGGCGCGGCGGGTGTACGCCGAGGGGCTGGGGCGCTTTGACGCGGTGTACCACGGGGCCGGCGGCGACCTGCGGGCGGCGATCGCCCGCGTGATCACCGCCGGCCCCGATGGCGTGGCGGAGGCGTCGCCGGCTACCGCGCCGGCGGCGCCGCCTCCGGCAGCAGCACGAACCGCGCCCGGTTCTCCTCGGTGAGGTAGCGCTGGGCGGCGGCGTGCAGCGCGGCGGCGCTCAGCCCCGCTACCTGCGCGTCGCCGTCCTGCAGCAGCGTGGCCAGCGGCGCCCCCGTCTGCACCCGGTCGCGGATGGCGCTCATCCACCAGCCGTTCTGCTTGCGCGCCACCTCCAGCGCGCGCCGCTGCTGCTCGCGGATGCGGTCCACCTCCGCCGCCGTGGGGGGGACGCGGCGCAGCGAGTCCAGCTCCGCCCGCACCGCCGCCCACAGCGTGTCCGCCTGCGCCGGCGCCGAGCCGTAGCCGATCACCAGCTGCCACTGCGGCACCGGCTCCCGCGCGAACGACCCGCTGGCCGACACCGAGTAGGTCCCGCCCAGTGCCTCGCGCAGCCGCTCCAGCAGCCGCGCCTCCAGCAGCGCCGCCAACGATTGCAGCAGGTACCCCTCCTGCGCCGACCAGGGCGCCTGCCCCGACAGCAACACCGTGGTCTGGCTCTGCGGCGCCACCCCCTTGCGCACCGTCTTGTCCACCTGCCCGGTGACCGTGCGCACCCCCGCGTCGCGGAAGCGCTCCGGCCGCCCCGTGGCCGGGAGCGGCGCCAGCCACTGCGTGACCAGCGGGCGCAGCGTGTCCGGCGACACGTTGCCGGCGATCACCACCGTGTAGCCGGAGAAGTCGGCAAAGCGCGCGCGATAGAACCCCGCCATGTCGTCCAGCCGCAGCCCCTGCACGGTGGCCGCCGACAGCGGGCGCGCCCGCGGATGCTGGCGGGCCAGCGTCACCTGCACCGTGTCCGAGTACACCGCCGCCGGGTTGGCGTCCTTGTTGCGCACCACCGCGTCCAGCTGCTGCTGCAGCGTGCGGAACGCCGCCGAGTCCACCCGCGGCGCCGTGAGCCGCAGCCAGGCCAGCTGGAACATCACCGCCAGGTCGCGCGGCGCCGCGCGTCCGCTGAACCCCTGCGACAGCTCGCCGATGGAGGTGGAGGCGCTGGCCACCGTGCCGGTGAGCTTCTTGTTCAGGTCCACCAGCGAGAAGGGGCCCACCCCTCCGCGCTCCACGGCCGTGGTGGCCAGCGCCGCCGCCACCACCAGGGAGTCGGGGGCCAGGCTGGCGCCGCCGCCGCCCCACGCCGAGAGCAGCACCTGGTCGGCCGTGAAGTCCGTGGGCTTCACGTACACTGTGATGCCATTGGAGAGCGTCCACCGCCGGATCCCCATCCCCGGCACGCTGTCCTCCGCCACGATGCGCCCCGGCGCCGGTGGCGACGCCACCAGCGCCCCCTCGGCCACCGTCTCCACCCACGGCGTCACCGCCACGGTGGCCGCCTCCGCCAGCACCGCCCGCAGCTGCGCATCGGAGGGCACCGCCAGCCCCGCCTTCTCAGGCAGCGTCACCGTCACCACGCGGTTGCGCGACGGCTGCCGCGCGCCTCCCAGTGTGCCTTCGCGCCGCATGGCCGCGTTCACCTCCGCCAGCGTGATGGCGGGGAGCAGCCGCTGCACCGCCGCGTACTCCCACGCGATCCCCGGCATGGGGGCGCCGGTGAGGAAGTGGTCCACGTACTCGTCCACGAAGCCCTCCGACGGGGACTTGTCGCGCTCCAGCCACGCGCGCTCGTAGGCGCGCAGCAGGTTGGTGCGCGCCCGCGCCAGCTCGCCCGCCAGGAAGCCGAGCTGCCGCGCCCGCGCCGCCTCCACCAGCACCGTGCGCAGCGACGCCAGCAGCTGCCCCTCCTTGGCGGTGGCGCTGAGGGCGTCGTAGGCGCTCCCGCGCACCAGCGACCCGCTCCCCGCGCCGGCGCCCAGGAAGGGGGCGTCGGGCTTGAGCCCCAGCTCCCCGAAGCGCTGGTTCAGCATCTGCGCCTGCAGCGAGGCCACCAGGTCGTCGCGGTAGTCCGCCACCGTCCGCACCGCGCGCGGCGGGCGCTTCCACAGCACCATCACCGACGACGTGGTCAGCTCGGGATCGGTGGCCACCGACACCAGCGTGCTGTCGTGCGCGGGCACCGCCGCCTGCGTGCGCACCCGCGGGCGGGCCGGGGCCTGCAGTCCGCCAAAGGTCGTCCGGATCAGCGCCTCCAGCCGCGCCGGGTCGGCGTCGCCCACCGCCACCACCGCCATCAGGTCGGGGCGGTACCAGTCGCGCCAGAAGCGGCGCAGCGGCGCCGGCGTGGCCCCCGCCAGCACCGCCGTGTCCCCTATGGGGAGTCGCTCGGCGTAGCGCGAGCCGCGGAAGATCACCGGGAACTGCCGGGTGCGGATCCGCTCCCCGGCTCCCAGCCCGCTGCGCCATTCGGAGAGCACCACGCCGCGCTCGCGCACCACCTCGGTGGAATCGAACAGGATCCCCCCCGCCACGTCCCCCAGGAACGCAAACGCCTGCTCCAGCGCGCGGGCGCTGTCGGTGGGCACCGGGAGGATGTAGACGGTCTCGTCAAAGCCCGTGCTGGCGTTGAGGTCGGCGCCGAAGCGCACCCCCAGCCCCTCCAGCACCTTCACGATGTCGTTCTTCGCGAAGCGTCGCGTGCCGTTGAAGGCCATGTGCTCCACGAAGTGCGCCAGCCCGCGCTGGTCCGGGTCCTCCAGGATGGAGCCGGCGTTGACCACCAGCCGCAGCTCGGCGCGCTGCTCGGGGCGCGCGTTGCGGCGCACGTAGTAGCGGAGCCCGTTGGGGAGCGCGCCCAGGCGCACCGCCGGGTCCAGCGGCAGGCGCGCGGCCGCGGCAAAGGAGTCGACGGCGGCGGCCGGGCGCA
>JBILED010000262.1:0-3780 GCA_044352305.1 Gemmatimonas sp. | reverse complement strand
GCTCTTCTCGATCTGCGCCACCGCCAGCGCCAAGGCCTTGCGCTTGTCGTCCGAAATCACCGAGCCCGCCATAGATCCACCGTGGATAAGGGGTGAAGCCGCCATGCCTTGGCCCGCGGGAATCTACGATTCACCGAAACCGAACCAAGACCCGAAGAAACTACGAAGTTGTGCCCGCGTGTACAACTCCCCTCAGGGAGTTGGGTTTTCCACATCAAAAGCGTTCGGGATGTGCTCTATTCGGGCTTTATGACCGAAAACCTGCACGCCGATGACGTCGAAACGGTAGGAAAGGCCGGCATGTCCATGGCGGTCCACCCACACGGCCGCGCTGATGCTGAGCTCCCGCCGCTTACGCCACCCCACCGCCGCCACGGCGGGACCGTACTGCTCCCTCCGACGGGCCTTCACCTCCACGAACGCGACCAGCGCGTCCCGTTGGACGATGAGGTCGATGTCCCGATGCCCCGTGCGAAACCGGTGCGCCACCAGCGCCCACCCCTGCGCCCGCAGCCACCGGTACGCCAGCCGTTCGCCCAACAGCCCAAGCGCCTGCCGTTCCCGTGACATGGGGACATGCTAGCGCGCCGTCGCGGAGGGGCGGTAACCCGCGCGCCGCACGCGGGGCCACCGCTCCGCCTGGCACGCGTCCGCGTGCGCCGACGACCTCGGGCGCACGCGCGCCGTTGACGGGTGTGGCGTGGGTGCGCGCGTCAGCGCGCGGCGGGGCGGGCGGCCAGGATGGCGACGGGATCGTCGGTGATGATGCCGTGCACGCCCTGGGCCCAGTGCCGGTGCGCGTCGCGGGCGGTGTTGATCGTCCAGAGATGCAGCAGCATCCCGGCGGAGCGGGCCGATCGGGCCAACGCGCGGATGGGCACCGGGATCCCGTGCCACTGCGGGGGGATGCACAGCGCCTGGAAGGGCTGCGGCGCCAGCGGGCGACGCAGCAGCGCCGGCAACAGCAGCCGCGCCACCTCGGGGGTGCTGGCCCCCAGCATCCACGGGGCGCCACGCATCGGTGCCGTGCTGGCGGGATCGAAGCCGGCGACGATGATGCGGTCGGCCAACGCGCGCCGGCGGATGGTGTCGGCCACCGCCGCCGAGGCATGCGGCGTCTTGAGCTCGAGGATCAGCGGGAGCGTGGCGGGGAGGGTGTCCAGCAGCTCGTCCAGCGTGGGAATGCCCACGCCGCGCCCCCGCCAGGGGAAGCTCCGTCCGCCATCGGGGGTGAAACGCGCCCCGGCGTCGACCTCACGCAGCGCCGCCAACGGGAGGTTGGCCACGGCGCCGCGCCCGTTCGTGGTGCGCTCGAGGGTGGGGTCATGGAACACCACCGGCACGCCATCGGCGGACACATGGACATCGAACTCGACGGCGTCCACGCCAGCTTCGACCGCCTGCTGGAAGGCGGGGAGGGTGTTCTCAGGGGCGGTGACGCGGTTGCCTCGGTGTCCGATCACCGGGCGGGCATGGGGGTCGCGGAGGATCATGCCGCAATACTACCCCGGAACGGCGTGACGGGGGGACGCCCGATGGGTGCCCCCCCGTCACGACCTCGTGCACATCCCGTCACCGGGGCGCGACACGCGCCCCGGCCCGACCGTGGTGCCTTAGAAGGAGTACGACAGGCGGGTCATCACCATCCGCCCGATCTCCGGGGCGCCCGGGAAGGTCCGGACGCGGTTGTCGAAGATGTTCTGGGCGTTGAGCGACCACATGAGCTTCTGGTTGCCCAGGTCGAACTTCTTGCTGAGCTGCACGTCGAAGATGAACGCCGACGGCACCGTCTCGTAGCAGAAGGTCCCGGTGGGCGCCGGCGAGCAGCGGTTGACGCCCCCCGAGGCGTTGGTGGCCGCACCGGGCTGCCCCGCCGCGATGGGGAAGGCGAAGTTGGTCACGTACACGCCCGAGTTCACCGGGTAGGCCTCGTTGTAGCGCATGCGCAGCTCGGATCCGAACCCGTTGGTCTCGTTGCTGTAGCGCCCGCCCATCGAGCCGCGGGACATGGCCGAGTTGGACATGAGCGGGAGGGCATTCCCGCCGGCGAGCCCGGGGAACACGTTGTCGCTCTGCCAGCTGTAGTTCACGTCGAAGGTCAGCCGGTCGGTGGCCACGATGTCGGCGGCCAGGTCGATGCCGCGGACCCACAGCTTCCCCTTGGCCGACTGATAGGTGGCGTAGATGGCGTTGGGGGCGGTGACGCCGTTGGCAAAGGTCACCACGCCCAGCGGCACGGCCGCCACGCTGGGGGTGAGGGCGCCGGCCACGCCCGCGGCGAGCGCTGCGGCGGTGGCCGGGATCTGCGCCGGCGGAAGCACCCCGGCCAGCGCCTGCGCGAAGTAGGCGCCCAGCTGCTGCCCCAGGTAGCCGCCCAGCTGCTGCGGGTTGCCGAAGAAGACGTTGGGGGTGGCGAGCGCCGCCGAGACGCCCACGTCACCGCGCTCCTGTCCCCAGTAGGCGACGTCGAAGCGGAAACGGTTGCCGATGATCCCCTTGTAGCCGAGCTCGTAGGTGTTGTTGAACGCGGCGGCGAGCGGGTCGAGGTCGGGGAGGTCGCCGGTGGCCAGCGGCACGGTGGCCGTGGTCAGGTACGACACGCGGGTGGCCAGGTCGGCGTTCGTGGGAGTGCGGGTGCCGAGGAACTGCACCGCCCCCGCCGCCAGCTGCTGGGCCACCGCTGCCGGGAAGTTGGCGGAGAGCGCCTGCGCGATGCCGGGGACGAGGCGCGACGACAGCGCGTTGATGGCGCCCGGGAAGGCGGCAGCGGCGCTGGTGCCCACGAAGTTGCCCGCGCCGGCGTACGCCGACTTCATGCAGTAGCCGCCGAAGGCGCTGCTGGAGCCGCAGCTGCGGTTGTACTGCCACCCCTCCTTGGGGGGGTTGCCGCGCGCCTTCACGTCGAAGCCCGAGCCGCCGATGTTGGGCGCCTGGATCAGGTCGAGGAAGAAGGAGAAGTTGGCCGGGGTGTTGAAGGACCGGTTGTACGTGACACGGACGTTCTGCGTCTCCGTGGGCTTGAAGATGATCGCGGCGCGGGGGGAGAAGAGGCGCCCCTCGATCAGGTTGTTGCCGTCCAGGCGGGCCGCGGCCAGGAGCTCCAGCTGCTTGACCGGCTTGGTGGACGACTGGATGTAGCCGCCGTACTCGGTCATGTCATCCACGTCCTCGTTGACCCCGTTGATCGTCCCGCCGGTGCGCGGGTTGGTCATGATGTAGTCGAGGCCGTACGTGAACGTCTGCTTGCTCCCCAGGTCGAAGCCGTGCTGCAGCTGCGCGGCCAGCACCCGCGACTGGTCGACGATGGGCTGCCCGGAGCGGAGCAGGTAGGTGCCCTCGTCGGAGGTGGGGTCGGGGTTGCCGGCGTCGGAGTTGTTGTAGAAGACCTGCCCGAAGAGGCGGTTCCAGCGGAGGCGCTGCTGGAGCGACAGGTAGGTCCAGTTGCGGATCTGCGAGGAGCCGTTGGCGCCGGTCAGCTCGATGCCGTTCCCCACCTTGCTGTAGCCGATGGTGGTGATGGCCTCGGTGTTGGCCGAGGGGCGGATGTCCAGACGCCCCTCACCGGTGAGCTTCTGCAGGTCGAAGTCGCGCTGGTTGACCGCGCCGCGCCGCGAGGCGGGGACGCTGTTGCTGGTGGGGAAGGTGCGCGGCTCCGCCAGGTCGGTGTACTCCCAGTCGCGCCCCTGCATGTACTCGCCGGAGAGCTTGAACGCCACCTTCTCGGAGAGCTTGGTGGCGTGGCGCAGGCTGGTGCGGATGACCGACCGCTCGCCGCCGTCC
>JBILED010000261.1:0-3796 GCA_044352305.1 Gemmatimonas sp. | reverse complement strand
CCGGGGGAGGGGGCGCTGCTGGGGGCGCTGGGGTTGGCGCAGGCGGAGGGGGGGGCGGTGGCCGAGGCGGTGGCGACGTACCAGCAGGCGCTGCAGGGGGACCCCTGGCAGGTGATGGCCGCGGTGAACCGGGGGGTGGCGCTGGAGCGGCTGGGGGATGCCGCGGGGGCGGCGGCGGCGTACACGCAGGCCACGCGGATCGACCCCACCCATGGGCTGGGGGCGCTCAACCTGGGGACGCTGGCGCTGCGGGCGGGGGATGTGGCCGGGGCGGTGACCGCGTTGCGGCAGGG
This sequence comes from Gemmatimonas sp., assembly GCA_044352305.1. Classification (GTDB taxonomy): domain Bacteria; phylum Gemmatimonadota; class Gemmatimonadetes; order Gemmatimonadales; family Gemmatimonadaceae; genus Gemmatimonas. The sequence continues at coordinate 3,503 of JBILED010000261.1, read as the reverse complement.
GGTGGCGCTGGACCCCGGGGTGGCGGTGGGGCATTTCCAGCTGGCGCTGGCGCTGGTGCAGCAGGGGGCGCTGCGGGAGGCGCAGGCGTCGGTGCGGCGGGCGCTGGCGCTGGACCCCGGGCACGGGGAGGCGCGGAAGCTGGCGGAGGCGTTGGCGGAGGCGCTGGGGGAGGCACCCTAGGCGGCGGCCGGCGCGGCGTGGTGGGACGGGAGCGGGGACCAGGCGGGTCGGAACCGGTGGGGGCGGGACCAGCGGCTCCGCTCCTGTGACGGGAAAGCCGCCCCGACTGTTGACCAATCGTGCCAATGGCGGGATATTGGCGCGCTGCTCTGTGTCAGTCCGGCGGCGGGCTGGTCGGGTGACTCCACGTCCATATTCGGGGTGCATTCATGTCAGGAACGGGAATACCGCGGGTGCTTCGAGCCCTGCTGCTGGGGGCGGCGCTGCTGCTGCCTGGCGGCGTGGCGGCGGCCCAGGGGGCCACGGCGGTGATCGAGGGGCGGGTGACCGACGTCGCCAACGGCCGGGGCCTTGAGAATGTGCAGGTGTCGGTGGATGGCACCCAGCTGGGCGGGCTGACCAACGCGCAGGGGAGCTTCCGCATCGCCGGGGTGCCGGTGGCGGGGGGCTCGGCGCAGGCGGTGGTCCGGATCCGGGCGCTGGGGTACAACCGCGAGACGCGGACGGTGACGCTGACGCCCGGCGGGACGGTGCGGGTGGAGGTGGCGGTGTCCGTCTCGGCGATCCAGCTCAACCAGGTGGTCGTGACGGGGAGCGGGCAGAAGACCGAGGTGAAGCGCCTCGGGAACACGGTGGCGGTGATCCAGCCGCCGGCCAACGCGCCCATCAATGACATCTCCAACCTGCTGACGGGGCGCGAGCCCGGGATGACGGGGCTGGTGAGCAGCGGCATGTCGGGGGAGGGGGCGAAGATCCGCATCCGCGGGAATGCCTCGCTGTCGCAGACGAACGAGCCGATCATCTTCGTGGACGGCGTGCGCATCAACAGCGGGGCCGGGTTCGGGGTGGGGACCGGGGGCGGCGGGTCGCCGTCGCGCCTGGACGACATCGACCCCAGCACGATCGAGCGGGTGGAGGTGCTGAAGGGGGCGGCGGCGGCGACGCTGTACGGGACGGAGGCGTCCAACGGCGTGATCCAGTTCTTCACGAAGACCGGGTCGACGGGCGCGCCGCGGTGGTCGATGCAGCTGCAGCAGGACGGGTCGAGCTATGGCGACGCGGTGGCGCACAACTCGGGGTTTGCGCGGACGCAGGCGCGGGCCGACTCGCTGGCGCAGTACTGGAACAAGCCGGGGCTCAAGGCCTTCGAGGTGTTCGAGGTGCCGGTGTTCCGCGACTACCTGACGGAGACGGGGCTGTCGAACACGCTGTCGTCGTCGGTGCAGGGGGGCGGGCAGGCGGTGACGTACTTCGCCAGCGCGCGCTACTACTTCGAGAACGGGCCGTTCGGCGGGGCGAACCTGGGGCCGGCGCGCGACGTGGTGCGGCGCATCCAGAGCTCGGCCAACCTGAGCCTGGTGCCCACGCAGAAGCTGCGGCTGCGGTTCAACAACTCGTACTTCAACACGCGCAACGAGGTCCCCGAGAACAACAACAACATCTACGGGGTGAACTCGCTGGCGTACATGGCGCGCCCGGAGCTGGCCAACTGCAACGCCTCCACGTTCGTGCGCCCCGGGCAGTGCTCTGCGGCGGGGAATGCCTTCGGGAACCAGGCGTTCATGACGGTGCGCGAGGCGATGCAGCAGACGAACCAGACGGGCGCGCAGCGCTACGTGGGGACGCTGGACGCGGCGTACACGGCGACGGAGAAGCTGTCGCTGAGCAGCACGTTCGGCTTTGACTTCACGTCGCAGCGCGACTTCGGCTTCTCGCCGTTCGGCTACAACGTGGACCTGTTCACGTCGAACAACCCGGACGGCTCGCGCAACGTGTTCTCGTCGGGGACGCGGGTGCTGACGCTGGACGCGAAGGCGGCGTACAACCGCGACATCGGCCCGTTCAGCACGAGCAGCGTGGCGGGGCTGCAGGTGTTCAACACGCGGTCGGAGGCGTCCTCGGGGGCCTCGGCGTTCTTCCCGGGCCCCGGGATCGAGGTGGTGGGGGCCGGCGGGCAGCAGATCACCGCGGGCGAGTCGTTCCTGACGACGGTGAACGGCGGCTACTTCGCGCAGTCGCAGGTGGGGTGGAAGGACTGGGTGTTCGGCACGGTGGGGGGGCGCTACGACTTCTCCAGCGCCTTCGGCCGGAACGCGGGCGGGGTGTTCTACCCCAAGGTGTCGCTGTCGGCGGTGCCGTCGGACCTGTCGCGGTGGAGCTCCACGCTGCTCTCCACCTTCCGCGTGCGCGCGGCGTGGGGGCAGTCGGGGCGGCAGCCGGGCGCCTTTGACCAGTTCACGACGTTCGCGCCGCAGGTGACGTCGGTGGGCGCGGGGCTCATCCCGTCGGCGCTGGGGAACCCCGACCTGCGCCCCGAGATCGCCACGGAGATCGAGGGCGGGTTCGAGGCCGGGCTGTTCAACAACCGCGTGGCGCTGGAGTTCACGGCGTGGACGCGCGAGGTGTCGGACGCGCTGGTGCCGCGGCTGTTCGCGACGTCGGGCGGATTCCGCAACGCGCAGCTGACGAACATCGGCGCGATCGACGCGACCGGGATGGAAGTGAACCTGAAGGGGACGGCGTACCAGCGCGGGGACAGCAAGCTGGAGCTGTTCGCGAACGCGGCGTACCTGAAGCAGACGCTCACCAGCCTGGGGGGGGCGCCGCCGATCCGCGTGTCGGGCGGGTACGCGCGCTACCGCATCTACCTGAAGGACGGGGACCCGCTGGGCTCGATCTACGAGCCGCGGCTGGCCGGGCAGTGCGGGCAGGTGCCGGCGTCCAACGCGGCGGGGAAGGCGATCACCTGCTACAACGCGGGGCAGATCCCGATCAGCTTCAACGGGCGCGGGACCGCGGCCACGCGCGAGGAGCTGCTGGCGTACTTCGCGCAGCCGCGCGACATCCAGCAGTCGGCGGTGCAGGCGGCGCTGCAGCCGCTGCTGGCGGACTATGACGGGAGCGGGATCCTGTTCGAGCAGCGGGTGGGGTCGTCGATCCCGGTGTGGACCGGGGCGTTCGGCGGCACGTACAACCTGGGGCGGTCGTGGAAGATGCAGACCACGCTGGAATACCGGACCGGGTTCCTCATCCAGAACCTGACCGACGGCTTCCGGGCGTCGCAGCACCCGTCGATCGGCTCGAACCGCAAGGAGTTCTCGGACATCCAGGCGGTCATGCTGAACCCGGCGAGCACGCCGGAGCAGCGCGTGGCGGCGGCGGAGACGTACATCCGCGGCTACCGCCGGCTGCTGGAGCCGGGGCTGTACCAGGCGCAGGAGGGCGACTTCCTGCGGCTGCGCGAGCTGGCGATCACGTACAACCTGGGCCCGTCGCTGGCCAAGAAAATGGGCTTCCGCGACGCGAGCGTGACGTTCGCCGG
>JBILED010000260.1:0-3797 GCA_044352305.1 Gemmatimonas sp. | reverse complement strand
CCGTGCCGACGGGCTGATGGACTACATGCCCTCGCCCAATGAGCAGGCGCTGGACGGTACCTCCACCAACCTGGGGCTGCGCGTGGGTGCCACGTACGCGCTGCGCGGCAACTGCGGCGACGCGCCGCCCGACTGGACGCTGAAGCTCTCCCCCGCCGAGCGCACGATCCCGGCCGGGCAGTCGGCCGAGTTCACCGCCAGCGCCGCCACCATCAAGGGGAAGCTCATCCCCATGAAGGACGTGACCGGGATGGCGTGCACCTCCAGCGACGCCAGCGTCGCCACGGTGGACAACAGCGGCAAGGTCACCGCCGTCAAGGCGGGCTCGGCCACGATCACCTGCTCGGGCACGTGGAAGAAGATCGTGCGCAACGCCAGCGCCCGCGTCACCGTCCCCGACTGGAGCTTCGGCATGACGCCGGCCAGCCAGTCGCGCGAGGTGGGGCAGTCGGCCAGCTTCACCGCGTCGGCCAAGGACTATGACGGGCGCGACCTGGGCGCTGCCGAGTGGATGGCGATGCCGTCGTCGGTGGCCTCGGTGAGCAACGGCTCGGCCACCTGCCTCGCGGCGGGCTCGGCGCGGATCGTGGCGCGCAAGACCCACGCGAACCAGACCAAGGAGGCGTCGGGGACGCTCACCTGCACGGCACCGCCGGCGCCGAAGGTGTCGATCGCGCTGGATTCCACGCACTTCGACTTCGACAAGGCGATCGTGAAGAAGCCCGGGATGGCGGTGCTGCAGACGGTGGTGGATGCGGCAGGCCGGGTGCCGTCGCTGCGCATCTCCATCGAGGGGCACACCGACTGGTACGGCGATGAGTCGTACAACACCACCCTGGCCGACAAGCGCGTCTCGGCGGTGCACAAGGCGCTGGCCGCGCTGGCCAAGAAGGGGAAGGTCACCCTGAACATCTCCTCGCGCAGCTACGGTGAGTCGTGCCCGGTGACGCAGGCCGGCGACCCCGATCCGTCGCCGCCGCGTCCGCGCGTGTCGGCGGCCAACAAGGCGGCGCAGGCGCCAAACCGCCGCGTGGAGATCTGGCAGCTGCAGGACGGGGAGACGGGGTCGCCCTCGAGCTGCCGCCCGGCCAACCAGTACGCCAACCGGATCGCCTTCACCACGATCAAGTAAGGGCGTTCCGCCCGCGCTGGACGTGAGCGACGCCCCCGGGGACTCGGTCCTCGGGGGCGTCGTGCGTCGAGGGCACAGGGAGGGAGCGTCGTGCGCGCCACGCCTCGGCCCACTACTACGGAAAAACCCGTTGACAAAAGCCGAATGCGCCTCCAAATTACTGGAAATCCAGTACGGAGAAACCCGCACCCACCATGGCCGACATCCACTTCCCCCCCCGCGAGCTCGCCGTCATGGGCATCCTCTGGCGTCTGGGCTCCGCCACCGTGACCGAAGTGCGCGACGCCCTCGAGGAACCGCTCGCCTATACCAGTGTCCTCTCCGCTCTCCAGACGCTGGAGGAGAAAGGGTACGTGCGCCACGAGGCGGAAGGGCGCGCGTATCGCTATTTCCCCGCCGTCGCCGCCGAGCGGGCCGGGCAGAGCGCCCTGGCGCGTATCCGCGACGCCATCTTCGCGGGCTCGGTCGAGCAGCTGTTCGCACAGCTGGTGGCCGACCGCAACGTCAGCCGCGCCGAGTTGGAGCGGATGCGCACCCTGCTGGCCGAACGGCTGGGGGAGGAGGGATGAACCTGCCTACTCTCGCGCAGGGCGCCGCGTGGGTGACCCTGGTGCTGCTGCTCTCGGGGCTGCTGTATGGGGCCGCGTGGGTGATGGAGCGACTGGGGCGGGGGGTGGTGCCGGCGCGCGCCATCTGGGGAGGCACGCTGCTGGCGCTGCTGGGGTTGGCGGTGGCCGCCCCGCTGCGGGTACCCACGACGTCCCCCGCGCGTGTGGCGGCCGGAGCGCCCGCAGCGGCGCCGCTGGCCGTCCCCATGCCAGCAGCGCTCGCCCTGACGCCGTGGGACGCCCTGTTCGCCACCGTCTCCCGCGGCGCCGCACCGCTCTCTGCCACCGCCGCGAGCGTGGCCGAGGCGGTCACCGCCGCGGTCCCCGCCCCGCTGGCACGACAGGTCGTGCCGTGGCTCGCGGCCGCCTGGGGGATGGCCTCGCTGGCCGTGCTGCTGGGGCTGCTGGCAGGGTACCGGCGTCTGCTGCGACGCATTGCCGATGGCACGCCCCGGCAGCTGCAGGGGGTGTCCGTGGTGGTCACCGAGAACATCGGCCCGCTGGTGGCTGGCGTGCGCGCCCCGCACATTGTGGTGCCGCAGTGGCTACTGGCGCGCCCGGCCGACGAGCAGGCACTGGTGCTGGCCCATGAACAGGCGCATCTGGCGGCGCGCGACCCGCTGCTGCTGGTGGCCGGCGCTGCGGGCACGGTGCTGTTGCCCTGGAATCCCTTCAGCTGGGCGCTGCTGGCGCGGCTCCGGCTAGCCATCGAGGTGGACTGCGACCAGCGCGTGCTGCGCCTGGGCGCCTCCACCGGCCGCTACGGCCGGCTGTTGATCGACCTTGCGGCGGCGGCCCCGCGACTCCCCCTCTCGGCCCCGGCATTCTCGTACCACTCCACCCACCTCGAACGGAGACTGCGCACCATGACCACCCCCGCCCCCCGGTATCGCCACGCGCGTGGCGTGTCACTGCTGGCCACCGCCGCGCTGGCGCTGGTGACCGCCTGTGAATCCCAGCTCCCCACCGCCACGGAGGTGGAGCGGATGGACGTGGCGGCGCTGGAGGCACGGACGGCGGCGGCGATGCCGACGGTGGCCGATGGCCCGGTGCGCTTCTTCATGAACGGGCGGGAGATCACCGAGGCGGAGGCGAAGGCGCTCCCGGCCGGGAAGATCGCGACCATCGTGATTGCGAAGGCGGACAAGGCGCGGGAGGTGCGCATCTCGACCGAAGGCGACACGATGCGGGTGGTGCGCGGCGTGCGGGTGCAGACGCGCCAGCTGGACTCCTCGATCCTGGTGGGCATGCCGCTCGACAGCGCGCGCCGGGGTGGCATGATGGTCCTGGGGGACTCGACGCTTATGCTCCTCGAGCGCGGCGACGCCGCACTCGCCGCCGTCCCGGGTAAGCCGGTCACGGTGGAGTTTCGCCGTCGGGTCGGTGGCGACACGGGCACCGTGGAGGTGGTCGAGCAGGTCGGCACCATCGTGACAGGGACCGCCCAGCCGCTGCTGATCGTGGACGGGGTGCGGCAGCCGCAGGAGGCGCTCAAGCGGCTGCTGCCGGACGCCATCAAGTCAATCGAGGTGATCAAGGGCGCGGCGGCGTCCAAGGCGTACGGCCCCGACGGCGCCAACGGCGTGATCGTGGTGACGACGAAGGGGAAGAAGTAGCGACGTGCCCATGGGGCCTCGCGACGACGGTCGCGGGGCCCTGGGGCACGAGGCGACGGGCATGGCGCCCCGTGCATGCAGGCAGTACATTTATGCATGCATGCATCCCCCAAGCGTGTGCGCGAGCCCGTCCAGGTGTACATGGAGCCGGACGACAAGGCGCTGCTGGATCAACTGGCTGAGGAGACGTCGCTGTCCCGCGCGGAACTGCTGCGGCGCGGGCTGCGGCGCATCGCGGCGGACCTGCGGGGCGCCCGCGCGCCGGGACGGTCGTTGGACCTGCTGATCGGCGCGTTGGGGACCGACGCGGACATTCCCCCGGACCTGTCCACCCGGCACGAGGAGTACCTGTACCCCGCCCCTCATGCCGACGGGTCGCGCCGCGATTGACACCGGGGCGTTGCTGGCGCTGGCCTCCCCGCGCGACCAGCACCATGCGGA
>JBILED010000066.1:0-12923 GCA_044352305.1 Gemmatimonas sp. | reverse complement strand
CCGGGCGCCCGGAGCTGGCCGAGCGCATCGAGGACGAGATTGACGGCGTGCGCATCGTGGTCACCCACGGCCACGAACTGGGGAGCCCCACCCCCCCCAAGCTGGTGAGCGCGTATCCGCGCGCCCAGGTCATCGTGTACGGCCACACGCACCAGCAGCTGGTGGTCAAGGCGGCGCGGCGGCTGGTGGTGAACCCCGGGGCCGCCGGCGCGCGGCGCTTCCACCTGCAGCCGTGCGTGGCTCGGCTGTACCTGTGGCAGGGGCAGGCCGATGTGGAACTGGTGCCGCTGCTCCCGGCGGAGGCCGCTGAGGGATAGCCCATCCGTCGGGCGCCCCGCCAGCCAACGGGCGGCCGCTCCTGTGACCTGAGGCAGGGGGGGGGCGTCGAAGGGAGACCGCGCCCTGGTGTGCCTGTCGGCCCGCCGGGTGGTGCGCGCCAGACCCTCTCGTGATCAAGCTCCTCGCCTTGCCTGATGCCCTGTCGTCCGCCCGCGTGCGGACGGAGGTCCGTCCGGAGGAGGGTGTCACGGTCCCGGTGCTGGTTGTCACGGATCCGGCCACCACGCTGGTCAATCGGTTCTGCCGCCAGCTGCACCAGGCGTTTCGGCTACGTCTGGCCACCGACCCGCGGGTGCGCCTGCAGGAGGTCGGGTCCCTGGCCCAGCTGCCCGCCGTGGCCGAGGCCCAGCGCCCCGCGGTGATCGTGAACCTGTCGCGCCACCCGGTGGCGGCGCTCCAGCAGCTGCTGCCATCCTGGGCGCTGGTGGTGGACTTCGTGTACCGGGAGGCCGACGCCGTGCAGGTGCCGCTGTCACGGCTGGCGGGGCGTTTCCTGTTCATCCCCGGGCTCCGCGCCGTGCTGCGCCATCCGTCCACCGCGGCCGTGACTGCGTTCCTCTATCGCGGTGGCGGGGGGTGCGAAGGCACCATCGGGCAGTGGGAATGGCGCTCCCATCACAAGGTGGCCGGACGCCTGCGCACCGCGCTGCTCACCGGATCCTTCCTGGTGCTGGATTGCTTCCTGGGGGCGCTGCATGACGGCGTCGCCCCCGAGAGCTACGGGGCGCTGCGTCACGTGCCGGAGCCGCGCGAGGTCTCCCCCGCCGGAAGCAAGCTGACCACGCTGGTCCGGTATGCATGGCACCTGGTGCAGCGCACCGCGCGCCTGCGGCTGGCTCCGGATCTCATCGAGCAGTGGTCGGTGGGGGTGGCGCGTCTCCCTGAGTCCGCGGGCGGAGGGGTCCCGGACCTCTCCGGCACCCCGGCCGCGGTGCAGTGGCTGAATCCGCCCGCCGACCGTTTCTTCGCCGATCCCCACCTGGCCGCGCATGAGGGACGGCGCACCCTCTTCTTCGAGGAGAAGGTGGGGGACGCGCCCGGGATGATCGTGGCCGCCCCGGTGGCGGACGACGGCACCGTGCGGCTGGACCAGCGCGTGACCGCGCTGCGCACCGACTTCCACCTCTCCGTCCCGTTCGTGGTGGAGCACGAGGGCGCCCCGTACCTGCTCCCCGAACAGGCCGCCACCTGGCGCGTGGTGCTGTACCGCTGCATCCGCTTCCCCGACCGCTGGGAGCCCTGGGTGGTGCTGCTGGACGGCTTCCAGGGGGCCGATCCGGTGCTGCACCACCACGAGGGGCATTGGTACCTCTTCGTGTCCGATGCCACGAACGGCAACCACGACAACCACCTGCAGCTGTTCGTGGCCCCCACCATTGCCGGTCCCTTCCGTCGGCACCCGGCCAGCCCGGTGCGCTTCGGGTTGCGCGGCTCGCGCATGGCGGGCGCCCTGCGCCGCACCCCCGAGGGGCTGCTGCGCCTGGGGCAGGAGTGCCACGAGCAATACGGCGGGTCCATCAGCGTCTTCCTCGTGGAAGCGCTCACCCCCACGACCTACCGGGAGCGGTTCCTCCGTCGCCTCCCCCCCATCCCCGGAGCCTTCCCGATGGCCATGCACACGCACAGCGCCAACGACGGGCTGCTGGCGGTTGACGGACGCCGGATGATCCCGCGCGTCCAGCGGGCGACGCCGTGACGGCCGTCGCCCCGCCGGTGCCCGGTACCCTCGCGGCGCGCACCGCCCTCGTGGCGGTCGTGGCAGCGCGCCACGCCGGCGCGGTGGATGCCGTCGGCGCCTTCCCCGAGGCCGCCTTGGCCGCCGCCCGCGAGCAGCAGCTGCTCTCGGCGGCGGTGCCGCGCGCACTGGGCGGCGACGGCGCCTCGCTGGTGGAGCTGGTGGCGATGGGGCAGCAGCTGGGCGCCGCCTGTGCCTCCACGGCCATGGTGCTGGCCATGCATCACATTCAGGTGGCCCTGCTGGCCCGTCACGGGATGGGCGTGCCCGCGCTGGAGGCGCACCTGGAGCGCGTGGTGGCGGAGCAGCGCCTCATCGCCTCGGTCACCTCCGAGGTGGGGGTGGGGGGGGACACGCGCAGCAGCGTCTGCGCGCTGGAGGTGGCGGGCGACCGCTTTGCGGTGGTGAAGGACGCCACCACCATTTCGTACGGGGCGCAGGCCGACGACCTGCTGCTCACGGCGCGGCGCGCGCCCGAGGCCGCCAGCGGCGACCAGGTGCTGGTGCTGCTGGCTGGCGGCGACTACGCGCTGGAACCGCGCGGCGGATGGGACATGCTGGGGATGCGGGGCACCTGCTCGCCGCCGTTCCTGGTGCGCGGGGGCGGGCCGTTGGCGCACCGGTTCCCGTGCGCGTACGCCGAGGCGTCGATGGAGACCATGGTCCCGGTGTCGCACCTGGTGTGGGCCGGGCTGTGGACGGGGATCGCCGCCGATGCCGTGGGGCGCGCCGCCGCGTTCGTGCGGGCCGCCGCGCGCCGGGCACCGGGCACGGTACCCCCCACCGCGGTGCGGCTGGCCGAGGCGCGCGCGCAGCTGGACGCGCTCCGCCAACTGGTGCACGGGGTGGCGGCCGAGGTGGACGCCATGGGCGACGACCGCGCGCCGCTGCGCACGGTGGCCTGGGCGCTGCGCCTCAACAACCTCAAGATCACCGCCTCCGAGGCGGTGCCGCGGCTGGTGCATCAGGCGCTGCAAGTGATCGGCATTGCCGGCTACCGCAACGACTCCCCGTTTGCGGTGGGGCGCCACTACCGGGACGCCCTGTCCGCCGCGCTCATGGTGGGGAACGAACGCATCCTGGCGCGCAACGCGTCGCTGCTGCTGGTGCACAAGGATGACTGACACGGCGGCCTTCTACGACGCGCTGGTGGCGCACGGCCACCTGGTCCCCGCGGGGCCGCACGGCGCGTGGGGGCGCGGCGCCGCCTTCGAGGCGGTGCTGGAGGCCTTCGATGCGCTCGTGCGCCGCACCGTGGCCGGCGAGCCGGTGGAGCACTTCACCTTTCCGCCGGTGATCGACCGCGCCATCGTCGAACGCACCGGCTACCTGGAGTCCTTCCCCACGCTGTGCGGGTGCATCCACGCCTTCGAGGGGGATGAGCGGCAGGCGCTGGCGCTGGCGGCGCGCGTGCAGCGCGGAGAGCCTTGGGGCGACGCGCTGGCGCAGACCGACCTGGTGCTCAACCCCGCCGCCTGCTACCCCTTCTATCCCACCTGCCGCGGTACCCTGCCAGCCGGCGGGCGTCATGTGACCATGCTGGCCTGGGTGTATCGGCAGGAACCCTCGCTGGAGCCCACGCGGCTGCGCGCGTTTCGGGTGCGGGAGTTCATCCGCGTGGGCACCGCGGCCGAGGCGCAGGACTGGCGGGACGCGTGGCTGCCGCGCGGCACCGCGCTGCTGGCCGCGCTGGGGCTGGATGCCACCCCCGAGGTGGCCACCGACCCCTTCTTCGGCCGCACGGGGCGCATGATGGCCTCCGGGCAGCGCCAGCAGCGCCTCAAGTTCGAGGTGCTGGTGCCGGTGAACCCCGGTGCCGCCCCCACCGCGGTCTGCTCCTTCAACTACCACCTGGACAAGTTCGCCCTCGCCTTCGACATCCGCCTCCCCACGGGGGAGCCGGCCCACACGGCGTGCCTGGGGTTCGGGCTGGAGCGCGTCACGCTGGCGCTGTTCCGCGCGCACGGCATGGATGCGGCCCGGTGGCCGGAGGCGGTGCGGAGGCAGCTGTGGCCGTGAGCGCGATGCCGGAGCTGGCGGGTGCGGGGATGCCCACGTTCGCGCGGCGGGCGTGCGCCCGCCCCGGCCTGTCGGCGCACGGCTATCGCGCGCACCCGCTGCATGCCCCGGGGATGCTGTGGGTGGAGAAGAACTGCTACGTGGACGTGGTCATCGAGCTCGTCCATGCCATGGGGGGCGACCCGCTGGCCATGGGCGGCTACTGCCTGGCGACGGATTTCGAAGGGGACCACTGGACCTTCTTCAAGCCGCCGCACGAGGAACTGCGCCTGCTGTACGGGCTGGATGTGCAGGAGCTCAACGTCTGGCGCCCCCTGCTGGATCATGCGTGCGAGCAGCTGGCGGCCGGGCGCTTCATCAGCACCGAGGCCGACGCGCACTGGCTCCCCGACACCGCGGGCACCGACTACCGGCGCGGGCACCAGAAGACCACGATCATCCTGGCCGACGTGGACGTGGCCGCGCGCCGGCTGGGGTATTTCCACAACGCCGCCTACCACGAGCTGGACGGCGAGGACTTCGCGCAGCTGTTCCACCTGGACCAGCCCGCCGACTCGGCGCGCCTGCCCCTGTACGCGGAGCTCATCCGCACCGACCGCTTCGTGGCGCTGCCGGCGCCGGCGCTGGCCGCCGTGGCCTGGGCGCGGCTGGCGGTGCACGCCAGTCGCCGCCCCCGCGGCAATCCCGTGGCGGCGTGGGGCACGCGCTTTGCCACGGAGCTGCCCATGCTGCAGGCGGCCGGGCTGTCCCACTACCACGCGTGGGCCTTCGCCACCACGCGCCAGGTGGGGGCGTCGGCCGAGCTGTTGGCGGCGCACCTGCGGTGGCTGGCGGAGGCCGACGGTGCAGACGGCGCGGGCTGCGCCGCCCTGGAGGTTGCCGCGGCCTCGTTCCTCCAGCTGAGTGGCGGCGCGGCGCGCTTCGTGCTCAAGGGGGCGCGTGCCGTCTCCACCGGTCGGCCCCTGGAGGCGGGCCCGCTGTTTGGCGAACTGGCCGCCGCGTGGGACGCCGGGGTGGCCGCGGTGGATGCGGCGCTGGCCGCGCACCATGCGTCGCCACAGCTGTCGACCTCGCACGGTTGAGTCGTTCCCACGTCCTGTGTGATTCCTGTCCCTCCCCCCGCTCACCATGCTCCCTGCTGCCGACACCACCGACCTGTTTGACGCCACCGCGCGCATCCGCCGCATCCTGGTTGAGCACGGCCGCCTGGCCGTGGACGCCGCCACGCTGGACGACGGCGCCGACCTGTACCAGGCCGGCATGACCTCGCACGCCAGCGTGACCGTGATGCTCGCCCTCGAGGGGGAGTTCGATCTGGAGTTCCCCGACCAGCTGCTCAGCCGCGAGGTGTTCCAGAGCATCGCCGCCATCCGCGACGCGGTCTCGTCGTTGCTGGTGGGGTAACCCCCCGGTGCCGGGGCGGCTGCACGTCGTGTCCGGACACGACCACCACCCGCTGGACAGGGGGTGGTGGTGCGCGGCGTCCCCCGCGGACACGGACGCCGGCGCCGGGCTCGAGACGGTGGATCCGCGCGCCTGGGTGCCGGCGTTGGTGCCCGGGACGGCCGCCGCCGCGCTGCGGCGCGCGGGGCAGTGGCGGGTGGATGGGCCCGAGCGCCGCTTCGACGCGGAGACGTGGTGGTTTCGCACCACCTTTGACGCCCCGGTGGCGGCCGAGCCCGACGGTGCGGATGACCCGGGCACATGGTGGTTGTGTCTCGACGGGGTCGCGTCCGTTGCCGAGGTGTGGCTCAATGGCGAGGCGGTCGCCACCGTGCCGGGGATGTTCACCGCCGTCGAGGTCCCCGTGACCGGCCGCCTGCGCCCCGAGGGGAACACGCTGGCCATCCGCTGTCTGGCCGTGGACACGCTGCTGGCGGTCAAGCGGCCGCGCCCGCGCTGGCGCACCCCCATGGTGGCGCACCAGCAGCTGCGCTGGGTGCGCACCACGCTGCTGGGACGCACGCCCGGGTGGACGCCGCCGGCCGCGCCGGTGGGGCCATGGCGTCCGGTGCGCCTGGAGCGGCGCCGGGGGGCGCAGCTGGCCGACCTGCGGCTGCGTGCCGACGGCGACGGCCACCTGGCGGCCGCCGTCACCGTCACGCCGCTGGGTGCGCGCCCGGTGGAGGCGGTCACCCTGGTGCTGACGCGCGGCGACGAATCCCACCGCGTCCCCTTGCATCCGCAGGACGGCGGCACCTTTGCGGTCACCACGCCGCTGGCCGGCGTGGCCCGCTGGTGGCCGCACACGCATGGCGACCCGGCGCTGTATCACGGCGCACTCGAGGTGCGGCTGGCGGGGGACGCGGCGCCCTCGCTGCGCGCGGCCGTGGGAGGCGTGGGGTTCCGCACCATCGACATCATGCGCGAGCACGGCGACTTCGCGGTGCGCGTCAATGGCGTGCCGGTGTTCTGCCGCGGCGCCGTGTGGACCCCGCCCGACCCCGTGGGGCTGGCCGATGATCCCGCCGCGCTGGACCACGCGTTTGCCCAGCTGCGGGCAGCGGGGATGAACATGCTGCGCGTGAGCGGCGCGCTGGTCCCCGAAGGCGACGCCTTCCTGGACCGGTGCGACACCCATGGGGTGCTGCTCTGGCACGACCTCCCCTTCGCCAACATGGACTACCCCGAGGACGCCGCCTATGCCGATGCGGCGGCCGCGGAGGTGACGCAACTGCTGGATCGGCTGGCCGGTCGGCCGTCGGTGGCGGTGGTGTGCGGGAACAGCGAGGGGGAGCAGCAGGCGGCCATGTGGGGCGCGCCGCGCCCGCTCTGGAGCCCCGCGCTGTTCCACCAGCGGGTGCCGGCGCTGGTGGCGCAGCAGCTCCCCGGCGTGGCCTACTGGCCCTCGTCGGCGCATGGCGGGGCCTTTCCGCATCAGGGCGACGCCGGTACCACGTCGTACTACGGCGTGGGCGCCTACCTCCGTCCGCTGGAGGATGCGCGCCGCGCCGCGGTCCGCTTTGCCACCGAGTGCCTGGCCTTTGCCAACATCCCCGACGCCCCCGGGTTGGAATCGCTGGGCGGCGCCGCACTGCGGGCCCACCATCCGGCGTGGAAGGCGCGCGTGCCCCGCGACCTGGGGGCCGGGTGGGACTTCGACGATGTGCGGGACCATTACGTGGAGCGCCTCTTCGGCGTGGACGCGGCGGTGGTGCGCGCCACCGACCATGAGCTCTACCTGGAGATGGGGCGCGTGGCCGTGGGTGAGGTGATGGCGGCCACCTTTCTCGAATGGCGGCGCGCCGGTTCGCCCACGCGCGGCGCGCTGGTGTGGTTCCTGCGCGACCTCTGGCCCGGCGCCGGGTGGGGGGTGGTGGACGCCGACGGGCGCCCCAAGGTGCCGTGGCACTATCTCCGCCGCGCGCTGGCGCCGCTGGCGTTGGGGCTCACCGACGAGGGGGGGAACGGGCTGGCGGTGCATGTGGTGAACGACCGGCCCACGCCATGGCGCGGGATGCTGACCGTGCAGGCGGTGCGGCAGGGCACCGTGGTCACCACGCGTGGCGCCTGCCCGGTGTCGGTCCCCGCGCACGGGGCGGTGTCCTTCAACGCTGGTGAGACCGTGGAGGGCTTTCACGACCTCAGCTACGCCTATCGCTTCGGCCCGCCGCCGCACGAGCTGGTGCTGGCGCAGCTCGAGGAGCAGAGCGGCGCGGCGGTGGCGCGCGCCTGGCATGTGGTAGGGCACTACCCGGCCCGCCGCGTGCCCACCGTGGGGCTGACCGCCGCGTGGGAGCGCACCCCCGCCGGCGCCCCGGCGCTGCGCGTGGAGACCCAGGCGGTGGCGATGGCGGTGCGCGTGCAGCTGCCCGGCTGGATGGCCGACGATGACGCGTTCCATCTGGCACCGGGGGAGTCGCGCCTGCTGGCGCTGAGCCCCGAACCGGGTGCGCCCGCGCCGACCTGGCCGCACCGTGCCACCGTGCGGGCCCTCAACAGCGAGGCCGTGGTGGTGATACGGGGGATCGCCGGCGAGTGCGCGCCGTGAGCGCCGGCGACGCCCTGCGAAACGCGACACCGCGCGCCCAGCCCGGGTGGCTCCTGGCCGACGGCCACCCCTGCCTGCGCTGGCTGCACGCGCCCGCGCCTGCGCGCGCCAGCGGGTGGGGCGTGGTGCTGTGCCCGCCCCTGGGGTTTGAGCACCAGGCCATGTACCGCGCGCTGCGCGTGCTGGCCGAGCGCGCGGCGGCGCACGGCCACGTGGTCCTGCGCGTGGACTACCCCGGCACCGGCGACTCGGCGGGGGGCGACGGCGGCGCGCACGACTGGAGCGGGTGGCTGACTGCGGTCCGCGCGGCCGCCGATGTGCTGCGCGCCCACCCCGCGGTCCGCGCCGTGGCCGTGGCCGGGGTGCAGATGGGCGCGGCCATCGCGGCGGCGGCCACGGTGGGCGAGGGGGAGGGTCCCGCGCGGGCTGAGGCGCTGGCGCTGGTGGCGCCCGCGACCAACGGGCGTCTGTGGCTGCGCGAGCGGCGCGCGCTGCTGGCCACCATGGGGCGCCCCGATGGTGCGGCCGCGCTCCCCGAGGGGGTGCAGGAGGCTGGCGGCCTGCTGCTGGCCGCGGACACGCGCGCATGGCTGGAGCAGCTGGTGCTCGCCGAGCTGCCGGGGCCGTTGCCTCCCGCAGTGTTGGTGGCCGACCGTGACGATCGCCCGCCGTCGGAGGCCGTGGTGCGCACGTGGGGCGCGCGCGGCGCGGCGGTCACCCACGCGCGGTATCCCGGCTATGACCTGCTGCTGCGCGACGCGCACGAAGCCGAGATTCCGGGGGCGCTGTGGGAGGGCGTGCTGGCGTGGCTTGCGGCGCTGCCGGCACCCGCCGAGGTGGCGCCTCCGGTGGCCGCACCGGCAGCTCCCGCCATGACGGCCGGCTCGGACGCGTGGCAGCTGGTGGAGCCGGGGGTCGAGGAGGCGCCGTGCTTCCTGGACGAGGAGGCGCGGCTGTTCGGGGTGGTCTCGCGCGCTGCGGGGGCGGGGGCGTCGCGAGACTGCACGTCACCCGTCATGCCGCTACCCGTCATGCCGCTACCCGTCATGCCGCCACGCGTCATGCCGCCACGCGTCATGCTGCTCCTCAACGCCGGCGCCAACCCGCGTGTGGGGCTGGGGCGTCTGCACGTGCAGCTGGCGCGCCGCCTGGCGGCACACGGTTGGATGGCCGTGCGGATGGACCTCGGGGGGCTGGGGGACAGCCTGCCGCACCCGGGCGAGGCCGACCACGCGGTGTACCCCCCCACCGCCGCAGGCGACGTGACGGCCGCCGCCACGTGGGCGCGCGAAACGCTGGGGGCATCGCAGGTGGAGGCCATGGGCGTCTGCGCCGGCGGCTATCACGCGTTCAAGGGGGCGGTGGCCGGGGCGCCGCTCACTGCCATCACGGTGATCAACCCACTGGTGTTCTTCTGGAAGCCGGGGACCTCGCTGGCGCTCCCCCCCTATCGCGCCGTCCAGGCGATGGCCGGCTATGGGCGCGCGGTGCGCAGCGCGGCCAAGTGGAAGAAGCTGCTGCGCGGACAGGTGGCGCTGCGCGAAGTGGCGGATACGGTGCTGCGCATGGCGGGGGCGCGGCTGCGCGAGGGCACACGCGAGGGGGCACGGCTGGTGGGGTGGCCCCTGCAGGAGGACCTGGCGCAGGAGCTGACCCGGCTGGCGGGGCGCGGGGTGCGGGTGCGCTTCGTGTTTTCCGTGGGCGACCCCGGCGAGGCGTTGCTGCGTCGCGGGGCCGGGCGCGCGTTGGGGCGCCTGACGCGGCGCGGCGCGCTCTCAGTGACGCACGTGGCCGACTGCGACCACAGCTTCTCCCGCGCCTGGATGCGGGAGGCGCTCTGGGGCGCCCTCGACGTCAGGCTCCCTGGGGAGGGCGGGGAACAGGCCGACGAGGGCGTCCTCACGGCCGCCGACGGCCGCCTGGTCGCTGTGGACGGGTGACGGCGCCCACCGGTCCTTGAGCGCCAGCAGCGGTGCTTCCAGCACGCGCCACGACAGCCGTGCGGCGAGATAGGTCAGCACGAGCACGGTCCCCACGTGCGTGAGCACCCGCGCCAGCCGCCACACATCGTCGGTGGCGGTGATCCACGGGGTGAGCACGGGCTTGAGCGCGTGGTGCAGCGGGAAGTGGAACAGGTACATGGCGTAGCTGTAGCGTCCCAGGTCGCGCAGCCACCCTGCGGAGAGCGCCCGCTCCAGCCACGCCTGGCGCACCGGGGCGTCAGCCACCACCGCGGCCAGCAGGCCGGCGGCCAGGAGCGACACGAGGCTCTGCCCCACCACCAGCACGGGCCACTCCTCCGAGTGGAAGCCGCGCTGCCGCACCACCAGCAGCGCGAGGGCGACGGCCACCACCATGGTCGCCCGCGGCGCCCACCGCGTGACCAGCGCCCGCCCCGCGGGGTCGCGCAGCAGGGCCGCCAGCAGCGCGCCCACCGCCAGCGCGTCCCACCGCGACACGGTGAACATGTAGGCCGCCAGCGTGGGGAGCCCCGCCGCCAGGAGCCCGGCCCGGATGAATGGGGCCGACAGCACCAGCGCCGCCGACAGCAGCGCCAGCGGTCGCGCGCCCAGCCACCACGCGGCCAGCGGCCACACGAGGTAGAACTGCTCCTCCACGGCCAGCGACCACAGGTGGGTGAACCCGTGCATGGCCACCTGGAACGGCTCGGTCCAGTTCTGCAGATACACCCAATGCGGCCAGTGGTGCGCGCGCACCTCGGCGGTCCACGCGGGGTCCCACGCCAGCGGAGCGGCCACGAACACCGTCACGGCCAGCAGGGCGTAGTACAGCGGGAAGATCCGCAGTGCGCGCCGCACGAAGAAGCTGCGGAAGTAGCCGGCGCGCCCGCGGGTGTCCAGCAGGATGCCGGTAATGAGGTAGCCGGAGAGGGCGAAGAACAACTCCACGCCGGTCCACCCCATCGCCGCCACGGCGCTGAACAGCTTGACCAGCGGCTGCGTGCTCTCGGCGGCCACCCAGCCGCTGTTGTGGATGATGACCACCAGCACGGCGAGCCCGCGCACCCCGTCGAGGGCGGGCACAAACCCTGGGCGCGGCGACGAGGCGAAGGCGGGGGTGGACATCAGGGACGTGAGGGGGGACAAGGCAGGGCGCGCGCGGCACCGCGGGGCCGTGCCCGGCGGGCCGTTCCCGTGGGGGGGGACGAGGCACGCACCGCGCGGGCAACGGGCGCGCGGGCCTCGGATGGTGCGTGCTAGCGTTCCGGTGCCCCGGCCTGGGTGAAGCGCGCCAGCGCCTCCTCCACTGTGGGGGCGGTCCACCCTCCCGCATCGGGGTGCAGGCGAAACCACGATTCCACCAGCAGCAGTTCGTCCAGCTGGGCCACCGCCGCCGCCGACGGGACGGCCACCGAGGCGGACGCCTGGGCCTGGGCCTGGAGTGCCTGCACGGACAGCGGATCGCGGCAACGGGCCTCGCCCACCACCCGCCCGTGCCGCACCAGGTACAGGGCATCGTCGCCGTCGCGCCCCGGGACCGCAAAGACGAAGCTGGGGCGCGCCAGCGCCTCGCGCACCCGGGCCAACTGCGCCTCCAGCCCCTGCAGCGCCGCCAGCCGGTCGCGCAGCCACCCCGCCCGCTCGTAACTGAGGGAGGCGCTGGCCACCGCCATCTCGCGCACCAGGCGCCGCTGTGGCGCGTCATCCCGTCCCTCCAGCACGGCCCGTGCTCGCGCCAACTGCGTCCGGTATTCGTGGGCGGAGGCGGCCCCCACGCACGGCCCCAGGCAGCGCCGGGTCTCGTACCGGTGGCAGCCAGGGGTGCGCTGCAACGCCGGTTCGTCCGCATCGAACAGCTCCGCCACCTCGCGCAGCACCATGGGGATGCGATCGCCGCAGTCGCGCAGCCCCAGCGCATCGTTGAGCACCCGGAGCGCCTCCACCAGCGGCCGCCGGCTGGAGAAGGGGCCGATGACCTGGGCGGGGGCGGTACCCCGCAGCGCCGCGCTGGCGCGCTGGATGCGCAGCCGTGGGGCCACGCCGCCCCCCAGCGTGATGACCCACCACCGGTCCAGCGGACGTGCGGAGCGGATGTTGTAGCGCGGGAGATGGGCGCGGATGAGGCGCACTTCGCGCAGCAGCGCGGCGAACTCGCTGGGCGCCTCCTCGACCTCGATGTGCACCACCTCGCGCAGCAGGCGCGCCAGCCGGTGGGTGGGCCACGGGAGGCGGAAGTACGACAGCACGCGCGTGCGCAGCTGGGTGCTTTTTCCCACGTACAGCACCTCGCCGTGCGCGCCCCGCATGAGATACACGCCGGGGACGTTGCGCAGCGTGGGGGCCACCCGGGCCCGCAGCGCCTCCACATCCCCCTCGGGGGCGGCCATGGCGAGGTCCAGCTGGGTGGCCAGCGGTGGCAGGCGCTTCCGCGGCGCCCGGGCCGGGGGCGCGCCCGCCAACCGCACCGGGGGGCGCCGGTGCCCCCGCGCAACCGGTCCCCCAGGGCTACCGCTGGCAGGCGGGGCAAAAGACGGTGGCGCGTCCGTCGAGGGCTTGGGTGGCGGCCAGGGGGCGCGCACACCGGCGGCAGGGAAGCCCCCCGCGTCCGTAGGCGGCCAGGGCGTCCACATACCCCCCGCGCTGGCCACGGGCATCCCGGTAGTCACGAAAACTGGTCCCCCGCGCCGCCACCGACGCCCGCAACACCCGCTGCAACGCCTCCCGCAGGGCGTCGCACTCGGCCACCGTCAGCCCCCCCGCCTCCCGCGATGGATCGATTCCGGCGTGCCACAGCGCCTCGTTGGCGTAGATGTTCCCCACCCCGGCCAGGCGACGCTGGTCCATGAGGACCACCTTGATCGCGCGGCGCGAACCCCGA
>JBILED010000259.1:0-3811 GCA_044352305.1 Gemmatimonas sp. | reverse complement strand
CGCGCGGCGGCCCCGCCCGCCAGCAGCCCCTCGTCGAAGGCCAGCCCCGCCGGCAGCGGCGTGCCGGGGATGACGTGCGGGAATTCCGCCGCCAGCCGCTCCGCCGGGAACGCGTACACCGGCACCGGCGCCGGCGCGGCCGAGTCGGCGGGCGCCCCCCCGGGAACCGGCACCACCGCCGCGGCGGCCAGCGCGGGCGCGGCCGGCGCGGGCGCCGGGAACAGCGCCGCCTGCTTCTGGTGCGCCGTCCATTGCGTGAACTCCGCCGGCGTCACCGTGAAGGCGCGGAAGCGCATGTTGCCGTGCGACGGCCCGCAGAACTCCGCGCAGAAGCCGTTCCACGCCGCCGAGGGCATCGTGCTGTCCGGCGTGAACCAGAGGTAGTTCGTCCGGTTCGAGATCAGGTCCCGCTTCCCCCCCAGCGACGGGATCCAGAACGAGTGGAGCACGTCCACCGTCTTCAGCTGGAAGTTCACCGTCCGCCCCGTGGGCAGGTACAGCTCGTTCGCCGTCGTGATCCCGTACTGCGGGTAGCGGAACTCCCACCACCACTGGTGCCCGATCACCTCCACCTGCAGGGCGTCCGGCGCCGCCTTCGCCTGCGTCTGGAAGATCGTCTTCACCGTCGGGATCGCGATGAACAGCAGGATCACCGCCGGAATCACCGTCCACGTGATCTCCAGCGTCGTGTTGCCGTGCACCTGCGCCGGCGTCCCGCCCCCCGGCTTGCGCCGATAGCGGAAGATGGTGTACACGAGCGCCGCCTCCACCGCCACGAACACCAGCGTTCCCCAGAAGAGGAGCGTGTCGAAGAGGCGGTCGATCGCCGTGTTGAAGTCGGTCGTGTGCGCGAACGTGGTGTTCGGATAGTCGCCGCCGCAGGCCGCGACCCCGAGGGCCACGGCGCCCAGCAGCGCGACGGCGGCGAGCCGCCGCGGGCGGTACGTACCAGCCATGCCGGTTCCTGGAGGAGGAGGAAGAACCCTGCCCCGCCGGCCACGTGCCGACGGCAGGGGAACGGGCTGTGGGATGCCAACGATGCCAACCTAAACCGGCGTTTCCACGCCCCGCAAGGAACATCGGACCCGAAGTCCGCCACCTCAGGCCCCAAGATGCCGAAGTAACTGACAAACACCATTTTCATTGGTTTTTCACTCGAAAATCCGCCGCGCCAACTCGGACCACTCGGTCCACCAGCCGCCCGCCTACCGCCCCGCGTTTCCGGATCCCCCGCTCAATCGTCCCCCGCGTGATGGAACGGCCCTGCTCCCCCTGCCGCCAGCCTCCCGGCCGGCCGCGCGCCCCCCGTCCCCGCCCCAAGGGCGCGGGGGGCCCGGGCGCCGCGCGCGCCCTGGCGCTGGCCGCAGCCCTCTCCGCCGCCGGCGCCGCCTGCGCCCGCAACCCCGAGGCCGCCAGCGCCCCCGCCGCCGACCTCCCCGCCGCCATCGCCGTCGGGGTGCTCCCCGCCGACCCCCGCTATCAGGAGGTCGTCGATGGCGTCCAGCTCGCGGTCGATCGCCTCAATGAGGGGAAGGGACGGCGCTTCACCGTCCGCGTGCCGCGCCCCGGCTCCCTCAGCAACGCGCGCCTCGCCCGGCAATTCGTCGACGACGCCGAGGTGCTGGGCGTCGTCGGGGGCGCCGACAACGGGGCGGTGCAGGAAACCCTCGGCATCTATGCCGACTCCGTCGGCGGGGAGGCGCGCGCCCTCCCCCTCGTCTCCCCGGCCGCCGCCGCCTCGCGCCTCAGCGGCGTCAACCCCTGGTTCTTCCGCGTCACCCCCAACGACAAGGACGTCGCCCGCTTCGCGGCCCGCTGGATGCGCGACTCCCTCCCCGCCCGCCGCACGGTGGTGGTCTACCGCAACGATCCGGTCGGCCGCGACTGGAGCGCCACCTTTGCCGACGCCTTCGCGCGCAGCGGCGGGGTGGTCCTGGCGCGCCGTCCGTACCTGGCCGGGATCACCGAGTGGGAGGCCTACGCCCGCCTGCTGGCCAAGTTGGCCCCCGAGGCGGTCCTCTTCGCGGGCGCCGGCGACGACCTCCTCGCCCTCAAGGGGGCGCTGACCGCCATTGGCCTGGACCTCCCCCTGGTGGGCAGCCCCGACGTCGCCCTCGCCGACGGGCAGCCCGGCGCCGACGGGGTCCGCTACCTGACGGTGCAGGGCGGCGCGAGCGCCGAGGCCCGCACCTTTACGCAGCGCTATCGGGCCCGCCGCGGGCGCGCCCCGACCATGGCCGCGGCGCTGGCCTACGACGCCGCGCTGGTCATCGGCCGGGCGGTGCAGCGCGGCGGGGGCACGCGCCCCCAGCTGCGCGAGGCGTTGGAAGGGACCGGCAACGGCGCCCCCTCGGTGCAGGGGGCCCTGGGGCTCATCGCCTTCCGCTACAACCACGACATCCGCGGCCGCACCGTCTCGGTGACGCAGGCCCGCGGCGGAGCCCCCGCCGAGTGACCGCCGGCACCCCCCCGGGGCCGGTGGCGCGCAAGGCCGCCCGCCAGAGCGGCCGCCAGCGCCGCTGGCAGCCGCTCCGCACCATCCGCAGCCGCCTCATCATCGGCTTCGGGATCTCCAACCTGCTTCTGCTGGGGGCCGGGCTCCTCGGCTGGCTCGGCCTCAGCCGCAGCAACGTCGAGACCGACCGCACGGTCCGGGCCATGGCCGAACGGGCCGAGCGCACCGAGCGCGCCGGCACCGCCGTGCTCCGCCAGCTGGTCGCCGGGCTGCGCTACCTCAACAGCCGCTCGGAAGTCGACGAGCGGCAGTACCTCGCGCTCGGCTCGCAGTCGGAGCAACTGCGCCAGGACGCCATCGCGCAGGACATGCTCACCCCCGCCGAGCGGGAGCGCTACGAGGCGATCGGGGAGCTGCAGGCGGGGCTGGAGGTCCGCATCGCCACCATGCACGCGTGGCAGAGCGTGGGGCGCGACACCGACGCCCAGCGGGTGATGCAGCTCACCGGCCGGGACATCGGCGCCATCGAGGCGGAGCTGCAGGCGGTGCGCACCGCGGCACGCCTGGACGCGGCGGAGTCGCTCGACCGCATGCAGGTGACGCTCGGGCGCGCCGAGGCGCTCCTGGCCGCCGTGGTGGCCGTCGCGTTCGGGGTGGCCGCCGTCTTCGGGCTCTCGACGTTCCGCGCGGTCACCGAGCCGCTGGCCCGCCTGCGGCAGGAGATGACGGCCATCGGCGCCGGCGACCTGCGCGTCCCCGACGGGGAGCGCGCGGCCCATGAGGTGGCGGCGGAGTATGCCTCGCTCATCGAATCCACCGAGCAGGCGCGCGAGCGGCTGCGCGCCCTCCTCGTGCAGGTGCAGGCGGAGGCGGACCGGGTGGCCTACGCCGCCACCGAGCTCACCGCCTCCTCGGCCTCCGCGGCCGCGTCGTCGCAGCACGTGACCGACGCCGTGGCCGGCATCTCGCAGGGCGCCGGCGGGCAGCTCAGCGCGCTGCACGCGGCCAGCGGCACGGTGCTGGAGCTGGCCGAGGCCGGCGCCACGATCTCCAGCGCGGCCGAGGCGGCCGACCGCGTGGGGCGCGAGATCCGCGCCACCACCAACCACACGCGCGAGCAGGTGCAGGTGGCGGTCGACTCGCTGCTGGGGGCCCGCGAGGTGGTGGCGGCGTCGCGGCAGGAGATGATGCGCCTGCGCGAGGCCACGGCGGCCATCGACGACTTCGTGGGCG
The DNA here is from genome assembly GCA_044352305.1 of Gemmatimonas sp. GTDB lineage: Bacteria > Gemmatimonadota > Gemmatimonadetes > Gemmatimonadales > Gemmatimonadaceae > Gemmatimonas. The sequence goes on along the minus strand of JBILED010000259.1, from coordinate 123 downwards.
TGATCTCGGAGATCGCCAACCAGACCAACCTGCTGGCGCTCAACGCCTCCATCGAGGCGGCGCGCGCCGGGAGCGCGGGGCGCGGCTTCGCGGTGGTGGCGCAGGAGGTCCGGGCGCTGGCCG
>JBILED010000065.1:0-12993 GCA_044352305.1 Gemmatimonas sp. | reverse complement strand
GTGCGTGACGCCGTCACCAACGCCCCCATGGGGCTGGCGACGGTGGTGGTGGAATGGCCGGAGTGGCTCTTCGCGAAGAAGAGCATGGCCCGCGAGGCGATGCGCCGCGTGGCGCGCACCGACGCGAGCGGACGCTACGTGCTGTGCGGCGCCCCCAAGGGGAGCACCGTCACGGCCCAGGCCTCTCGCGGCGCCGACAGCACGGGGATCATCGAAGTGGAGATCCCCGCGGACGGCTACCGGGTGCAGGATTTCGCGGTGGGGGCGGGGTTCGCCGTGGCCGTCGATTCGGCCGCCAATGCCGCGCCTGGGTCGGCGATGCGCGCCCCGCGCGCCGGCCGCGCGGGGGTGCGAGGGCGCGTGACCACCGCCGCCGGCACCCCGCTGGCCGGCGCCATGGTGCGGGTGCTGGGGAGCGGCACCATGGTGCGCACCGGAGAGGCCGGCACCTTCACCATCCCCGACGCCGTTGCGGGCACGCAGACCGTGGAGGCCCGCGCCATCGGCTACGAGCCGTCCCGCAAGTCCTTGCGCCTCAGCGAAGGGGCGTCGCTGGAGCTGGCCATCGTGCTCCCCAAGCGCACCGTCGCCCTGGACACCGTGCGCGTGGTGGCCGGGCGCCCGCTCCCCCCCGAGGTGGTGGCCATCGAGCGACGCTGGCGCCGAGGCGTGGGCACCTTCATGGACGGCACCATGGTGCGGGAGCGCACCAGCACCTACCTCAGCGACGCGCTCGTGGGGATCGCCGGGGTGGAGGTGCGCATGAACAGCCAGGGGTTCGGCCAGCACGTCCTGATGCGCGACTTCCGGGGCAACCGGTGCCGAGCCACGGTCTTCGTGGACGGCTTCCCGTTGGACATCGGGGGTGTGGCAACCATGACGCTCGACGAGTACGTGTCGCGCGACGAGGTGGCGGCCATCGAGGTGTACCCCAGGCCCCTCAACCTGCCGGCGGAGTACCTGTCCACACGCGATTGCGGTGTGGTGGCAGCGTGGACCCGGATGGGACTGGGCCGCATTCCCGTGTTCGATCCGCGGAAGCTGCCGAAGCGGGGGTGAGGCGGGGGCGTCGCCGGGGGTGAAAACAGGCGGATCCTCCCCGACCCGCGCAGATTCCACGGGATGACCGCACCCGCCCGGCGGCTCCCCCCAGCCTCCCCCTGGTTCACCCTGCTGGTGGCCGCGCTGGCCACGCTCTCGGCGTTCGCCACCGACATGAGCCTGCCGGTGCTCGCCGACACCGCCGCCACCTTCGGCGCGCCGGTGGGGCGCGCGGCGCTCACCATCAGCACCTTCATGGTCGGCTTCGCGGTGGCCCCGCTGGTGTCAGGACCCCTTTCCGATCACCTGGGGCGGCGCCCGGTCCTCCTCGCCGGCACCACGCTGTACATGGTGGGCGGTGTGCTCGCCACCTGGTCGGGGTCGCTGGGTGCCCTGCTGCTCTGGCGCTGGCTCATGGGCGCGGGCGCCGGGACGGGGTTTGTGGTGCTGGTGGCCATGCTGCGCGACCTGTTCAGCGGCGCCGAGGCGCGCGTGCGCCAGTCGTACGTGAACCTCGCGGCCGGCGTCGCCCCGGTGATCGCCCCCACGGTAGGCGCGGGGGTGGCCGCCATCGGCGGATGGCGCGCCATCTACGGCGTGCTGGCCGCGGGCGCCGCACTCCTCACGCTGACGGCATGGTGGGCGCTGGACGAATCGCTGGCCCCCGAGCGGAGGGATGCCTCGCGCGTCCGCGACCATCTGGCCCGGGTGGCCGCCGGCTACAGGCGCGTGGTGCGGGAACCGCTCACGGTGGGGCTCATGGGGATGGTCGCCCTCAACTTCGGGGCGCTGTTCGCCTACGTCTCGGGGTCGTCGCTGGTGCTCATCAGCGTGCTGGGGGTGTCCACCCGGAGCTACGGCGCGCTATTCGCCTGCTCCTCCCTGGGGCTCATGACGGGCGCCCTCACCAATGCGCGGCTCATCCGGAAGGGCGTCTCGCACCAGCGGCTCATTGGTGGCGGCATGACGCTGATCGTGGGCGCCGCGCTGGTGATGCTGGTGCTCTCCTTCACCGGGGCCATCCGGGTGGGCGCCCTGGTGCCGCTGGCGGTGCTCGGCTTCATCGGGCACGGCATCGTGCGCCCCAACGTGGTGCAGGGCGCGCTGGAGCCCGTGGCCGAAGTGGCCGGCGTGGCCAGCGCGATCATGAGCGCCGGCCAGATGGTGACCGGCGCCAGCGTGGCCGCGCTGGTGTCCACGTTCTTCGACGGGCGCACCGCGCACTCCCTCACGGTGCTGCAGGCGCTGTGCGCCGTCGGGTCGGTGACGATCTACCGCACCGTGGTGCGCCCCGCCGAGCGGCGGCGCGCCACCACAGTAGGGGACAGCGCAGCGTCGCTCAGGGGATGATCTTCGCCGGCGGCACGATCCGGATGCCGTCGGTAAACGTGGCCGTCAGCAGGTACAGCAGCTTGGTGGACGGCAGCGCGGTGGACGCCAGCGCGAACTCGCTCAGCTGGTGCGCCCCGCTGGACTTGGACCCGCCGATGGCAATCGCCGGGATCTTGCGCACCACGCCGGGATTGGCGTCGGTGGCGCCGGTGGCCACCGCCTCCTCGGCGCCGGGCATCCCCGGCGTCATCCCCAGGAAGCGGTTGATGTCCACGGCCGTCTGCACCAGCGGATGCGCACGCGCCCCCTCCAGCTGCTTGGCGGTCCCCCCGGCCTGGTTCTTCTGGTCCACCTCCACGCGCAGCCCCACCTTCTGCCGCTCCGCCACCTCGCGCGTGATGCGCGTGATGGTCCGGTCCAGCGAATCCAGCAGCACCGGGTCGGGGCTGCGCAGGTCCACGGTGAAGTACAGCTCCTGCGGCACCGCGTTGAAGATGGCCCCGCCGTGCACCTGCCCGATGTTCATCACCGCCCCATCGGGGAGCGCCGGAAACTGCAGCTGATACAGCTTGTCGATGGCCTCGGCCACCGCGCGCACCGGCGTGGGGGTGCCGCGCGACGCCAGCGTGTGCGCCCCGGGGCTGGTGAAGACGTACTTGGTCCAGTAGATCCCCAGCGCGCCGTACGCCACGCTGCCATACGAGCCATCGGGGACGATGAGCAGGTCGGGGCGCGGGTTGTGGTCCAGCCACCAGGTGAAGCCCTTGAGCCCCAGCTCCTCCTGCGTGGAGCCCACGAAGACGATGTCCCCCTTGTGGCGGAACTTCACCGCATTCATGGTGCGCAGCGTGGCCAGCATGTTGGCCACATTGGAGGTGTTGTCACCCACCCCGGGGGCAAAGAGCGTGTCGCCGCTGCGGCGGACCTTCCGGCTGATGTCGTTGGCGAACACCACGTCCATGTGCGCGGCAATCACGATGGTGGGGCCGCCACCGGTCCCCTTCCGCACCCCGGTCACGTTGCCGATGGAGTCCACACGGATGTCGGTCAGCCCTTCCTTCTCGAACACCGCCTTCACGTAGGCGCCGCGCTGCTGCTCCTGCCCCGACTTGGCCGGGATCTCGGTGAGCGCGATCCACTCCTCCACCTGCGTGGGGAACTGCTGCTCCAGGTGGGCCATGGCGGCCTTCACGTCGGCGCGCTGCATGAGCGCCGGGTCCCAGCTGGAGGGGTAGCTCTTGGGGGGCTGCGCGGCCAGCGGCAGCGCAACGGCGAGGGCCAGCAGGGAGGTCGGGAATCGCATCGATCGAGAGCGCGGGGCGGCCAGGGGAGCGCACGTCGCGCGCATTCCGGGTGAGGGAACAGGCGCGCGACGTGGCGGGAACCCTCAAGATCTACCGCATGCGCGCAAAACGCACGTCCCGCGTGCGGCCGTTGGCCGCATAGAACCCGATCACCGCCCCGTTCCGGTCACGCTCGAAGCTGAGGGTCAGCGTGCGCCCCTCGAACGTGTCGGCGGCGGCCTGCGGGGTGAGCACCGCGTCCTCATGACGCCGCTGCCGCAGCAGCAGCGTGTCCCCCCGCTGCACGATGGTCATGGCGCTCTCCAGCTCCTCGCTCCAGTACTGGCCGGCAAAGGCCTTGAGCGCCGCCGCAGCCAGGGGCGCCCCGGGGCGCGTGGCGGGGGGCGTGGGGGCGGGGGCCGGCGCACCGGTCATCGCGTCGGCGAAGAACGCGTAGGCGATGTCGTTGGCCACCGCCGAGTTGAAGCCGGCGAAGTTGCTCTGCACCGACACGCCGGCGTTGATGGTGGGGTACATCGACAGCATCGAGCGGTGCGCCACGTCGGCGCCGCCATGCTGGATGCGGCGCAGTCCGCGCTGCTCCCCCACGGACAGCCCCATGCCGTACCCCGAGAGCGTGCCGTCGGTGAGTCGGTTGTTGGTGGTCATGGTCTCGAAGATCGCGCGCGATCCCACGCGCGGCGCCGGCGACAGCATGTTCTCCACCCACCGCTGCAGGTCCTCCACGGTGGAGTAGATCCCGCCCGCCCCCAGCGCGCCGCTCAGGTCACCCGCCTCGGCGTACCCCGTGGGGCGCGCCATGTACCCCATAGCCGCGTTGGGGATGATCGTGGCCCGGTCGGCGCGCGCCGTGGAGCGCGTCATCCCAAGCGGCACGAACACCTCGTCGCGCAGGAACGCCGGGAAGGACTTCCCCGAGGTGCGCTCCACGATGAGCGCCGCCAGCCCGAAGGCGGTGTTGTTGTAGTTCCATTCCGCCCCGGGCTTGTTCTGCAGCCGCGGCTGCCGCTGCACGATCCGGATGATCTCCGAGCGGTCGATCAGGTCCTCATAGATGATCCGGTCGGACATGGCCAGCAGGTTGAGGAACTCCCGCAGCCCCGACTGGTGGTTGAGCAGGTGCCGCACGCGCACGGTGTCCCCCAGGTACGGCAGCTCCGGCACGTGCTTCCGGATGTCGTCGTCCAGCGAGAGCTTCCCGCGCTCGGCCTCAAGCAGCACGGCAAAGGCGGTGAACTGCTTGGAGGTGGACCCCAGGTTGGTGGGCGTCGTGGGGCGGTAGGGAATGCCGTGACGCAGGTCGGCCATCCCGAACCCCTTGGAGTAGAGCACCTTGCCGTCGCGCCACACGCGCACCTCGCCCCCCGGCACCCCCGGCGCGTCGTAGCGGGCCAGCAGCTGGTCGGCGCGGCGCGCGGGATCGCGGGCCGGCGGCTCCTGCTTCAGGAGCGTGAGCGCATAGCCGGCCGCGCGACGCGAGGGGGCGGTGACCTCCACCAGCATGGTCCCCGTGTCGCCGGCGAAGGCGGCAAAGCGCAGCGGTCCCTTCCCCGGCCCCTCAAAGCGTCCGCGCATCTGCCCGCCCGCCACCAGCCGCACCACCAGCGGCTCGTCGGGTTGCGTCACGCTCCCCAACAGGAAGACGCTGTCGCGCAGGGTGAGCGCAAAGCGCGCGGTGTCGCCGGCGGCCAGGCGACCGCTGACGGTGGCGCCCGCCTTGAGCGGGGTGGCCGCCGGCTGCGCCGACGCCACAACCGAAAGTCCAAGGACGGCAAGCGACGCGGAGAGCACGGGGGAATGGCGCAACATGGGCGGTGGAGTGAATGGGATCCGACGAGGATGGAGCGATGATCGAACGAGGTCCGTGCCTACTGCTCACCACGGCGCGTGAGCTGCGCCCAGTGCGTGAGCGCATGGCCGATTCGCTGGCGCGTCACGCGTGACCGCGCCACCACGCCGCCATTCAAGACGGCGTTCTTCCCCTCCCCCCGCAGCTTGAGCTCCAGCTGCAGGTCGTACGGCATCCGCTCGGCGTCGGGGTTCCCCACGCTGGCCGTCACGCTGCCGCGCAGGAAGCCGTCCTCCAGGCGCGCGTCATTCACCAGCGCCCACGGCTGCGCGTCCACCCGCGCGTACGCCGCGCCGTCGGGGCGCACGCTCAGCCGCAGCGTGCGCGGGCCCAGGTGCGTGTCGATGGTCCCCGCCCATTCCCCCGCCACCGGCGGCATGGGGGTGAACACGGGGCTCCCGGCTACGGGCGCCGCCGCCGCCGGCACCGCCGGAACGGGCACGTCAAACCACTGCGGGAACAGCTCGGCCAGCAGCTCCCCCTGCACCTGCAGCACGGTGGCGTTGGCCGCGGCGTTGCTCAGCACCACCACCGCCGCGTCCCCCGCGGGCACCAGCGTGAGCCGCGTGCTCACCCCGTCCATCCCGCCGCTGTGCGTCACCATCACCCCGCCCTTGGGCGACGTGTACCGCTGCCACCCCACCCCGTACTGGCCGTTGGTGGGGATCTCCGCGGTAGGGCGCGCCATCTCGTCGATGGTGGCGTCGCTCAGCACGGCGCGCTGGTCGGGGAGATGGTCCTTGAGGTGGAACATCCCGAAGCGCAGCAGGTCGTGCGCGCTGGCAAACACCGCCGAGCCGCCGGGGTGGTCGAAGTCGTAGAACGGCAGCGGCGTGCCGTCGGGGGCGTAGCGCACCGCGGTGTGCGCCTCCTGCCCCGGCGGGATGTGCACCGCCATGCGCGTGAGCCCCAACGGCGCAAACACGGTCTCGCGCATGTAGTCGGCGTACGACTGCCCCGACACCCGCTCGATGAGGTAGTCCAGCAGCCCGTACCCCAGGTTGGAGTAGTGCCACCGCTCGCCGGGGGGCGTCACCAAGTTGGCGTAGCGCCGGATGGTCTCGTCCATCGCGGGACGGCGGTACGGCTCGTCGGCATAGAAGAACTGGAAGTGCAGCGGCAGCCCCGCGGTGTGGTTGGCCACGCGGCGCACGGTGGCGGCGTTCGCGTCAAAGGCGCGCCCGTCCACCTTGGCCTTCCCCAGGTAGTCGTTGATGGGGCGGTCCAGCGACACGAGCCCGCGCTGCACCAGCACCATCAGCCCGGTGGCGGTGATCGGCTTGGAGATGGAGGCCAGCGAGTACATGGTGTGCGCCGAGGCGGGCGTGCGCGCCTCGCGGTTGGCCCACCCGAACCCTTCTTCCCAGACGATCTTTCCCCCCTTGGCCACCGCGACGGCGATGGAGGGCACCCCCTCCTCCACCAGCGCGCGCTGGATGCGCGCGCGCGCGCGGGCAAAGGAGGCGGATGTCGATGCAGCCCCCTGGGGCGCGGGGCGCTGCGCGGCGCTCGGCTCGGCGGTCAGCAGCAGCGATGAAAGCAGCGCCAGCGGGAGTGTCCGCAGCGTCGTGCGTGACGCCCCGTCCCGGGTCACCGGCGCGCGCATCACTGGACCACCCCCGACTTCACTGCGCGCCCGGGGAGCGCCCCGGGGACCAGCGTGTCGCCGCGCACCACAAAGGTGCCATTCACCAGCACGTAGGTGATCCCTGATGATCGCTTGGCCGGCTCGTCAAAGGTGGCGTGGTCCGCCACGGTGGCCGGGTCGAACACAGTGAGGTCGGCGTGGGCGCCGGGAGACACGCGCCCCTTGCGCCGCATCACCGGCGCAAAGCGCTCCAGCCGCTGCGCCGGCAGGATGGTCATCCGGGCCAACGCGTCCATCAGCGGCAGTGCGCGCTGCTCGCGCACCGAGCGTCCCAGCACCCGCGCGTAGGTCCCTGCCCCGCGCGGGTGGCCGGTGCCGTTCACGTAGGGTACGCCGTCGCTGGCAATCATCACGCCGGGGTGCGCAATGGCACGGGCCACGTTCTCCTCCTTCATCATGTGGATCACCACCCACCCCCCTTGTTTGCGGTAGCGCGCAAAGCTCTCCTGGGTCAGCCGCTCGCCGGTGAGCGGCCACGCGAGGTCGCCGTACTCCACCGGGAGGTTTCGCTGCCACCCCGGGTTGAACATCGCCGACTCCAGCCGCGTGGACCCCGCGGTGTAGGGGTACACCTCGGTGGTCACGTCCATCCCGGCTGCGCGCACGGAGTCCACCAGCGCCAGCGCCTGCGGCAGGTCCCCCAACGACGAGGAGCCGATGTGCACCACGTGCAGCGAGGCCCCGGTGGCGCGCGCCGCGTCGATTACCTCGCGGATGGCCCCGATCCCGAACGCCCGCGTGTGCACGAACGCCGTAGCCTTGCGTTCCGCGGCCACGCGAAACATCCGCTCGATCTCCTCGGTGGTGGCCCCGGGCGAGTAGTTGATGCCGAAGCCCACCCCTAGCCCCCCCTCGTCCAGCCCGCGCCGGATGGCTCCCTCGAGGGCGGTGAGTTGCGCCGCATCGGCCGGCGCGTTGGCTCCGGCGGGGAGTGGCCCCAGCGGCTTCAGCGCCGCGGCGTTCACCGGGAGGTGGTACAGCTCCACGGAGTCGTGGAACACATGGTAGCGCGCCGGGCGATGCCCCACGGTCACGCCGAAATTGAGGGGCGCCTTCCCCGCCATCCCGTCGTACCACCCCTTCACGGGATACGACCCCGTCTCCATGTCCAGCGCGGTGGTCACGCCATCCTCCGCCTGGATCCCCATGTCCCCCGGAGTCTGGCCGTGCGCGTGCAGGTCGATGAACCCCGGCGCCACCACCAGCCCGGTCACATCCACCACCTCGCGCCCCGTGAGTGGCGTGGCGGAGAGCACGGCGATGCTGTCGCCGCGGATCCCCACGTGCAACAACGAGTCGATGCCCGACGCGGGGTCCATCACGCGGCCGTTGGCCAGCACCACGTCGTAAGTGGGCTCCTCGGCGCACCCCAGCGCGGCAAGGGCCAGGACAACCCCCAGGTGGCGCCAGGACAGCTGCGCAGTTTGCATGCGGAAGGTCTCGGGTGATTGGTGTGGGGTGCGCCGCTACTTGTTGCCGTCCCACCCCGGGCCGCGCAGCACGGTGCCGGGCTTGGCGCCGGTGTACGTCCCCTGCTCCAGCACCACGGTGCCGTTCACCAGCACATGGCTGATCCCCTCGCTGGCCAGCGCGGGCTCGGCGAAGGTGGCGCGGTCGCGGATGCGCAGCGGGTCGAACACCACGATGTCGGCGGCCAGCCCGGGCGACAGGCGCCCGCGGTCGTACGCGCCGATCTCGTTGGCCGCCACCGCCGAGGCCTTGTGGACCGCCTCTTCCAGCGTGAGGACGCCCAACTCGCGCACGTAGCGGGCGAAGATGCGCGGGAACGCCCCCCACGCGCGCGGGTGCGACGCCACCGACGAGCCGCCGGCGGGGCCCACGTCGGTGTCGAACGACGTGAACGGCTCGCGCATCGCCTTGATCTTGTTGGCCTCGCTCATGGACTGCGGCATGGCAAAGGCCTCGCGCTGCGCGATGTCAAAGAACACCGTCCACGCGTCCTTCCCCGTGCGCTCGGCGATGGCCTGCACCGACAGTCCGTTGTGCGCCTTGTAGTCGTCGTGCTGGATGTTCCCCAGCACGACGCGGTTCCAGTCCTTGCCGGCGTGCGCGTACCAGTTCTCCCACCCGCTCTCCGTTTCCATCTCGGCGCGCATGCGCGCGCGGACGGCGGGGTCCTTGAGTGATTCCAGCAGCGCGCGCTGCCCGCGCTCGGCGTTGCGGGGGTGGAGCATCGCGCGGATCCCCAGCCCGTTGTTGATGTAGGGATACACGTCCACCGCCACGTCCTGCCCCGCCGCGCGCGCGGCGCGGATGCGCGCGATGGCCAGGTCCATCTTCCCCCAGTTCCCCTGCCCCGCGGTCTTGAGATGGTAGATGTGCACGGGGGTGTTGGCGGCGGCGCCGATGCGCAGCGCCTCGTCGATCGCCTCGATGAGGCGGTCCCCCTCGTTGCGCATGTGCGTGTAGTAGCGCCCGCCGTGGCGTCCGGCGACGGCGGCCAGCGCGGCGATCTCCGCCTCGCTGGCGAAGATGGCCGGGGGATAGATGAGCGAGGTGGAGAGGCCAATGGCGCCGGCCTGCATGGCCTCGTCCACGTAGGCGCGCATGCGGTCCAGCTCGGCGGGGGTGGCCTGCCGCGCGGAGTCGCCGATGACCAGGCGGCGCAGCTGCGTGTGCCCCACGTTCTGCGCCACGTTGAGGGGCATGCCGGCGGCTTCCAGCTTGCGGAAGTACTCGCGCATGGTGCGCCAGCCGCGGAGCTGCGCGGCGCCACCCTCCAGCGGGGCGGAGGAGCCCCCCTCACCGGCCTGGATGGTGGTGACCCCTTGGGTGAGGAGGTTGATGGCCGCGTCGCCGCCGCGGTCGATGAACATCTCGCCGCTCTGCCCCATCATGTCGATGAAGCCGGGGGCGACGACCTGGCCGGCCACGTTGATGACGCGCTTGGCGCGGGCGGGGTTGAGGCGACCGATGGCGGCGATGCGGCCGTTGGCGATGGCCAGGTCGGCCTGGTAGGAGGGGGCGCCGGTGCCGTCGACGATGCGCCCACCCTGGAGGATGAGGTCGAAGGCGGGGGTGGTGGGCTGCTGGGCGCGGAGGGGGGCGACCAGGAGGGCCGTGATGGCGAGGTGGGCCAGCGCGCGGCGAGGGGAGCGTGGCATGTCGGCGTAAGGAGGGGGGTGGCGCCGTCGGCGTATACGTCTTGGTATACAGCTCGCGTCCAGCTTGCGCCCCGGAATCCCCCTTGTCAATGAACAGGAGACGGATGACGGCACGCCCCCCGCTACATTGCGCGGCGCCCCCGCACGTCACCCGAGCCCCTGCCCTCCCCCACACCGCCCCCCGCGCCCCCCATGCCCGGCACCTGGACCTGGACCGACGCGGCCATCTTCATCGCGGTCTTCACCGGCATCCGCATCGCCGTCATCTGGATGGCCACGGAGATCTTCACCGCCATCCTCCCCGAAGGGGACGCCTGCCCGGTGTGCAACGCGGAGACCTACGCGCTGGAACGGCAAGGGGTGTGGCGCGTGCTGGGGGCCCGCTTCCGCCGCAGCTTCTGCATCGGCTGCGGCTGGGATGGCGTCATGCGCCGCTCGGACGCCTGGATGACCATGCTGAAGGAGCGGCGCGTCCCCGCGGCGCCCACCGCCTCGCGGCGCGAACGCGCCGCCGCACCCCGCCCGGGGAAGTGGCTTGAGCTGCGCGATCTGCTCGGCCGCCTTCGACCGCAGCGCATGCCACAGGTCCCAGTCCTGCTGGAGCCCCAGCCAGAAGTCGGCGCTCATCCCCGTCACCTGCGCCAACCGAAGCGCCGTGTCCGGGGTGACCCCCCGCTTGGCGTTGATCACCTCGTTGAGTCGCGGAAACGAGACCCCCAGCTGGATGGCGAACGCGGACTGCGAGATCCCCAGCGGCTTGAGGAACTCCTCCAGCAGCATCTCGCCAGGATGCGTGGGCGGCCGATGAGTCGGAAGCCGCCGCTGGACCAGCGCCGGCGCCCCCCCACCGCTAGTGGTAGTCCGTGACTTCGACGTCGTCGGCATGGCCGTCCTCCCACCGGAAACAGATCCGGTACTGGTCGTTGATGCGGATGCTGGAGATAACGAACTACGGAATAATCGGCCACACCCGCCCGTAGCTCCGCCCCAGGTACGCCGCGTGCGCCCACGCGTTCTCGGCGTACGCGCTCCACCGCCCGTTCGCCGCCAGCATCGCCCGGTCGTACGCCACAAACAGCCACGACTTCCACGCCGCCTGCTCGGCCCGGAGGTTGTCGGGGCGCTTCACATTGCTGTAGCCGGCATATACCGTGGCCGGCGCCCCCAGCCGCCCCGCCACCGCCAGCGCCACCCGCCCCACCACCCGGTGGTCGGCATGGTCCAGCGGGTTGAAACGCACCTCGGGGTCATGGGTCCACACCCGAACCACCCGCGACCGCCCCCCCACAACCCGGGGGGCCACCGACACCCCAAGCGTCTCCAGCACCCCCACCACGGCGTCCCCCACGGTACCCGTGGACGGGTACACGCTCCGTCCGTCCACCGCGACGAGCCGCGCAAGCCGCCCCCGCTCCAGCCGGCTCAGCGATTGGTGCCCGGTGGGCGCAAAGCCGCTCCCGTCCCCCCGCCCGTCGGGGAGGCGCAGGAACACGGTGGCCATGCGCCCCCCGGGCGCCTCGCACAGGGTGGGCGCGGCCGCGAACGCGCGGGGGCCCCCCGACGCCCGCGGACCGGTGACCGACACCGCGCGACAGCGCGTCACGGGTGGCGGCCCAGAGGGGTGGAGGGCGGCCCCCTCCGTGGCCAGCGCCAACGCCGCCCCCATGGAGGCCACCGCCCCCGCCTCGCGCGCGCGCCAGAACGCCTGGGGACGGTCGTCCCCCCCGGCGCTGGCCACCACGGCCACCACCCGCTCCCCCCGCCGGAGCGCCTCCACCACCGCCTCCCCCAGGAACAGCTGCCAGTCGTCGGGGTGCGCCACCACCAGCAGCACCACCCCGCCCCCGGGCGGCGGCGAGGGGTCCCCGTGGACGGGCACAGGCGCCAGCAGCGCCGCGCCGAGGGCGGCCCCTACCGCCCACCAGCGCACCACCCCCAGCCGTCGCCCCCCCACCCCGGTGTGCCGCATCACCCCTCCGGGACCTTTCCGTCCCCTGCGTTGTTGTCCATAGTACGCACGACACACGTCAGGCATTCGCCCTACGCGGCTGCCCCGCCCCCCGACGACGAGGAGTCCGGCATGACCGAGATGGCCACCCCAGCACCCCGCGTGCTGGAGATTCCCCGCGAGGAATGGACCGCCGTGGTGTCCCGCTTCACGGGCCCCGACGTGCGCCGTGCCCTCTGGCAGGTGGCCAACACCCTCGTGCCGCTGGGGGTGGTGTTCTGGGTCATGTACCAGCTGCTCGGCAGCGCCCCCTGGGCGACCGCCCTCCTGGTCCCCGTGGCCGCCGGCCTCCTGGTGCGCACCTTCATCATCATGCACGACTGCGCCCACGGCTCGTTCCTGCCGTGGCCCCGCCTGAACGACGCGCTGGGCTTCGTCACCGGGGTGCTCACCGTCACCCCGTTCACGCAGTGGCGCCGCGACCATGCGCTGCACCACGCCTCGTCGGGGGACCTGGACCGTCGCGGCCATGGCGACGTCCCCACCCTCACGGTGGCCGAGTACCGGGCGCTGTCGCCGGGGAAGCAGCGGCACTACCGGTTCGTGCGGCACCCCCTCACGCTGCTGCTGCTGGGGCCGCTGCACCTCATGCTCAACCAGCGCATCCGCGGCAAGAGCAAGGCCACCAAGACCAAGCAGGTGATCAGCGTGTGGGCCACCAACGCCGCCATCGCCGCCGCGGCGGC
>JBILED010000255.1:0-3852 GCA_044352305.1 Gemmatimonas sp. | reverse complement strand
CAAAGCGGCCGTGGAAGGCGGGCACCTTGCAGCAGGGGGCCACTTCCGTGAAAAACGCCTTCCCCAGCGCCGTGGCTTGCGGCACCGAGGCCAACCGGGCTTCGGTGGCGTTGTACGCCAGGATCCGCCCCGTGGCATCCAGCTGGATCAGCCCGTACGGCACCGCGTCCAGCGCCTCCGCCCGCATCCCGTCCGCCGCTTCCAGCACCCCCTGCGCATCGGGCGGGAGGGTGCTGGCGGGAAGCAGCGGATGGGTGGCAACGGCCGGGGGCATGGCTGCAACCTAACCGCGTGCACGGCGGCAATCCCGGCTCGCGCTTTTCGGTCTTTCTTCGGGTAGATTTCGCGGGCCATGCCTGCCGCGCCCCCCTCGTCCCCGTCGTACGTCGAGCTGCACTGTCACTCCGCGCTCTCCCTCCTCGATGGCGCCGCGCTCCCCGAGGCGCTGGTGGCGCGAGCCGTGCAGCTCGGGTATCCCGCCCTCGCCCTCACCGACCATGATGACCTGGGGGGCGTCGTCCGCTTCGGGGTGGCGGCCGCCGAGGCGCACCTCGGCGGCATCCTGGGCGTCGAGCTCACCGTGCGCATGCCGCACCTCGGCGTGCCGGGCGCCGAGCGGCGTACGCATCTCGTGCTGCTGGCCGAGTCGGCCGTCGGGTACCGCAACATCGCCACCCTCGTCACGCGCGCGCGCATGGATGCGCCCCGTGGCGAGCCCGCGGTGCCGTGGGCGCTGGTCACGCGGCATGCCGAGGGGGTCGTCGCGCTCACCGGCTGTCCGCGCGGGTGGGTGCCGCAGCTGCTTGCCGAGGGGCGTGACGACGAGGCGTGGACGGCGGCCGTGGAGTTGCGCGACGTCTTCGGCGACCGGCTCGTGGTGGAGTGCTGGGATCATCGGCTGCCGGCGGAGCGGGCGCTGGTGCGGCGGCTGCGGCCGCTGGCCGCGCGGCTGGGGGTGCCGTGGGTCGTCACCAACAACGTGCACTACGCCGAGCCGGCGCAGCGCCCGGTGCACGACGTGCTGGTGGCGTTGCGGCACGGGGGGACGGTGGACGCCATGGGGACGCGGCTGCGTCCCAGCGCCGAGTGGGCGCTCAAGCCGCCGGCGCTGGTGTGGCGGCGGTGGCGCGGTGCCGAGGAGGGGGTGCGGGCCACGCTGGCCGTGGCGGAGCGGTGCGCCTTCCGCCTGGCGCAGCTGCGTCCGGCGCTCCCCGCCTTCCCGTTGCCCCCCGGGGTGGGGGCGCAGGAGTATCTCGCGCGACTCGTGGAGCAGGGGGCGCACGAGCGGTGGGGGGACGCGCGCACCGCGCGGCACGACGCGCAGCTGGCGCACGAGCTGGCGATGATCGGGCGGCTCGGGCTCGCCGGCTACTTCCTTATCGTGTGGGACATCGTCCGCTTTGCGCGGCGCGAGGGGATCCTCTGTCAGGGGCGCGGCTCCGCCGCCAACTCCGCCGTCTGCTACTGCCTGGGGATCACCGCCGTCGATCCCATCCGGATGGGGCTCCTCTTCGAGCGGTTCCTCAGCGAGGGGCGGGCCGAGCCGCCGGACATCGACATCGACTTCGCGCACCGCGACCGTGAGCGCGTGCTGCAGTACGTGTACAACCGCTACGGGCGCGACCATGCGGCCATGGTGTGCGAGCAGATCACCTGGCGCGGGCGCAGCGCGGTGCGCGACGCGGCGCGGGCGCTGGGGGTGGGGGCCGCCGCGGCCGATGCGCTGGCCGCGCAGGCGGGGCGTCACTCGGCGCGGCACACCGCCGAGCAGCTGCGGGGGGAGGGGGCGCTGGCGGCGGCCGGGTTGGACCCGGCCGACCCGCGGGTGGCGGCGCTCCCCGCCCTCGTGGCCGGGATGCACGACCTGCCGCGGCACCGCTCCATCCATGTGGGGGGCTTCGTGCTCACCGCCGAGCCGCTGGGCGGGGTGGTCCCCGTGGAGCCCGCGTCCATGCCCGGGCGCACCGTCATCCAGTGGGAGAAGGACGACCTCGATCCCGTGGGGCTGGTGAAGATCGACCTGCTCGGGCTGGGGATGCTCACCGTCGTGCAGGACTGCCTGCTGTACCTGCGGCATGCGCGGGGGGTGGACATCGACCTCGGGCGCCTCGACATGACCGACAGCGCCGTGTACGACGCGCTCTCCCGCGCCGACACCGTGGGGGTGTTCCAGGTGGAGAGCCGCGCGCAGATGAACACGCTGCCGCGGCTCAAGCCACGCTGCTTCTACGACCTCGTCGTGGAGGTGGCGCTCATCCGGCCGGGGCCCATCCAGGGGGAGATGGTGCATCCCTACCTGCGGCGGCGCGCCGGGCTGGAGCCGGTCACGTATCCGCACCCGTCGCTGGAGCCCGTGCTGCGGCGCACCCTCGGCGTGCCGCTCTTCCAGGAGCAGGGGATGCAGGTGGCCATCACCGCGGCGGGGTTCACGCCGGCGCAGGCCGACCAGCTGCGGCGCGCCATGGGGAGCAAGCGCTCGCGCGAGCAGATGACCGCCATCGGCGAGGCGCTCATTGCGGGGATGGCGCGGCATGGGATCCCCGAGGAGGTGGGGCGCCGCATCCACAACCAGATCCAGGCCTTTGCCGACTACGGCTTCCCCGAGAGCCATGCGGCCAGCTTTGCGCTCATCGTGTACGCCACCGCGTGGCTGCGGCACTATTACCCGGCCGAGTATCTCGCGGCCATCCTGAACGCGCAGCCCATGGGGTTTTACGCGCCCGGGACGCTGGTGGCCGATGCGCAGCGGCACGGCGTGGTGGTGCGTCCCGTGGACCTGTCCTGTTCGGCATGGGACCATGTGCTGGAGCTGGCCGACGGGCGCGTGCTGGTGCCGCACGACGGCACCGTGCGGTGGCGCCGGGGCGGAGGCGCGCCGGTGGCGGGGCCACCCGTGGCGGGGCCACCCGTGGCCGTGCGGTTGGGGGTGCGGTTGGTGAAGGGGCTGGGGGCGGCGGCGCGGCGGGCGCTGGAGGCGGCGCTGGCCGAGGGGCCGTTTGCCGGGGTGGAGGATGCGGTGCGCCGCGTGGCGCTTGATCGGCGGGCGTGGCAGGCGTTGGCGGAGGCGGGGGCGTTGGACGCGTGGTTTGCGCACGAGCCGTCGGCGCGGCGGCGGCGGGCCGCCTGGTGGGCGGTGCTGGGGGCGCTGCGCGAGGCGCGTCCGCTGGCGCCGGCAGCGGCACCGGCGGCGCCCCCGGCGGCGGTCCCCGCGCTGGCCCCGGTGGAGCTCACCGCCGCGGATTACCGCATGACCGGGCTCTCGCTCGCCGGCCATCCCATGGCGCATGCGCGGGCGCTGCTGGCCCCCAACGGGGTGCGCACGGCGGCCGACCTCTGTGCGGCGGGGCGTGATGGCGAGGCGGTGGCCGTGGCCGGGCTGGTCATCTGCCGGCAGCGCCCCGGCACCGCCAAGGGGTTCGTCTTCCTCACGCTCGAGGACGAGACCGGCATGGTGAACGTCGTCGTCACGCCGGCGCGCTTCGAGCGGCAGCGGGAGCTCATCTCCGGCACGCCGCTGCTGCTGGTGCGCGGGGTGCTGCAGGTGGAGCAGGGGGTGGTGAACGTGCGGGGGGCCCGCTTCCTCCCGCTGGCGCTGGGTGGGGGGGAGCAGTTCGTGGCGGGGCGCGATTACCGGTAGACCGGCGGACGGCGGCAGGTGGGCGCACCGGACGCGCTACGGATGGGGCGGTGTGCCTTCCCGCACAGCACGAAGGCCCCCCGGCAGCTGCCGGGGGGCCTTCGCGTTGGCGGGTGTCGCGGCTCAGCCGCGGATCTTCACCACCATCTCGGCCGCGGGGCCCTTCTGCCCCTGCACGATGTCGAACTCCACGCGCTCGCCTTCGGCGAGCGTGC
>JBILED010000254.1:0-3878 GCA_044352305.1 Gemmatimonas sp. | reverse complement strand
GTCCTCCTGCAGGTCCATGTTGTCGTCCTGGTCGTACCACGCCATCTCCGGTTCGATCATCCAGAACTCGGTGAGGTGGCGGCGCGTCTTGGACTTCTCGGCGCGGAAGGTGGGGCCGAAGGTGTAGATGCGCCCCATCGCGGCGGCCAGCGCCTCGCCGTACAGCTGCCCGGTCTGCGCCAGGTAGGCGGTCCCCTCCTCGAAGTACTCGGTGCCGAACAGGCCGGCCCGCTCGCCGATGGCGGCGGTGAGGATGGGAGTGTCGCAGCGCACGAAGTCGCGCGCGGCGAAGAAGTCGTGCACCGCCAGCTCCAGCTCCGAGCGGATGCGCAGGATGGCCCCCTGCCGCTGGCTGCGCAGCCAGAGGTGCCGATGGTCGAGCAGGAAGTCGATGCCATGCTCCTTGGGCTGGATGGGATAGTCCAGCGGGCTGGCCCCGATGAGTGCGAGCGCCTTCACCCCCATCTCGAAGCCGCCGGGGGCGCGCGCGTCGGCGCGCACCTCCCCCGTGAGCGCCACGCTGCACTCCTGCGAGAAGGTCCCGAAGGCCGCCCAGTCCTCCTCGGAGACCTCGGCCTTCACCACCACCCCCTGCATGATTCCCGTGCCGTCGCGCACCACGGCAAAGCCCAGCTTGCCCTTGGAGCGCAGGTGGGTGACCCAGGCGCGCACGGTGACGGTGGCGCCCACGTGATGGCGGAGGTCGGCGATGCGGGTGGTGGAGCGGTTCATGGACGGGGGGGCAAGAGGGGCGTCGGCATCCGGTCCGAACGCATGCCCCCAAGCTACACCGTCCCCCCGGACCGGTCCACGAGGCCCCCGCCCCTGCCGAGGGGGGATCATCCCACCCGGAACAGCTCCAGCGCGCGCGCGTGGGACACGGTCAGCTGCTGGCGCAGCGCCCGGTGGACCGGCGCCTCGAGGGTGGGATCCTCCCGCAGCATCCGCTCGGCAATCGCCTGCGCGCGGGCGTGCAGCGCCTCGTCACGCACCGGGTCGGCCACGCGAAAGGCCGGTACCCCGTGCTGCCGAGCCCCGAAGAGGTCCCCCATCCCGCGCAGCTGCAGGTCGGCCTGCGCGATGGCAAAGCCGTCCTCGGTGCCGCAGAACAGCGCAAGCCGCTCGGCCGCCTCCGGGGCGGTGTCCCCCAGCAGGACACAATAGGACTGTGCGGCCCCGCGCCCCACGCGTCCGCGCAGCTGGTGCAGCTGCGACAGCCCGAAGCGCTCCGGATGTTCGATCACCATCACCGACGCGTTGGGCACGTCGATCCCCACCTCGATGACGGTGGTGGCCACCAGGACGTCCAGCGCGCCGTCGCGGAAGCGCGCCATGATGGCATCGCGTTCCTCGGCGGGGAGTCGGCCGTGGAGCAGGGCCAGGCGGATGCCGGCCAGCGGTCCCGCGGCCAGCGCCTCCACCATATCCGTGGCCGCCCGCAGCGCCAACTTGTCCGACGCCTCGATGAGCGGGTACACCACGTAGCCCTGACGGCCCGCCGCCACCTGCCCCTGGACGAACTCGAACACCCGCGGCCGTGCCGTTTCGGGACGGTGCACGGTGGTGACGGGCTGGCGCCCCGGGGGCCGCTCGTCCAGCACCGTGACGTCGAGGTCACCGTACAGCGTCAACGCCAGCGACCGCGGGATGGGGGTGGCGCTCATGAGCAGCACGTCGGGGTGCGCGCCCTTGGCCCCCAGCGCGGCGCGCTGCTCCACCCCGAACCGGTGCTGCTCATCGATGATCACAAGCCCCAGCGCCGCAAACTCCACCCCCTCTTGCAGCAGCGCGTGCGTCCCCACGGCCAGCACCGGTTCGTGCGACGCCAGGCGCGTGCGGGCCAGCCGTCGCTCGGCGGCCGGCAGCCGGCCGGTGACCAGCAGGGGGCTGATCCCCAGGGGCGCGAGGAGCCGTCCCAGTCCCTGCGCATGCTGCTCCGCCAGCAGTTCGGTGGGGGCCATGAACGCCACCTGCGCGCCGTTCTCCAGCGCCAGCAGGGCGGCAAAGAGCCCCACCACCGTCTTGCCCGCCCCGACGTCCCCTTGCAGCAGGCGGTGCATGCGTCGCGGGCTGGCCATGTCGGCCACGATCTCGCGAACGGCGCGCCGCTGCGCCCCCGTGAGCGCATACGGGAGCACCTCACGGAGGCGGGTGGTGAGCCGGCGGTGGTTGACGAAGGCGGTGCCGCCGCGGGCGGCGCGCGCCAGGTGGTTGGCACGGCGGTGCAGCAGCTGCAGCGCCAGCAGCTCCTCGAAGGCCAGCCGGGCGCGCCCCGCCTCGGCCTCGCGCACGGTGCCGGGGCGGTGCACCATGCGGAGCGCCTGCGGCAGCGGCGGCACCCCCGCCTCCTCCAGTACGGCCGCGGGGAGGACCTCCTCCACCAAGGGGAGCAGCGCGTCCAGGTGCTGCAGCACCATGCCGCGCAGGACGCGCGCGGAGAGCCCCTCGGTGGCCGGATAGATGGCCAGCACGCGCCCCCCGCCGGTGCCCTCTTCCTCGGGGCCCAGGTTGACGAATTCCCGCGGCTGCAATCGCCGGCCGTGGAAGAAGCGCACGGGCCCGGTGCACAGCAGCCAGTCTCCCTTGGTGATGGTGCGCTCCAGGTACGGCTGGCCGGGCCACGCCGCTTCCACCATGCCGGTGCCGTCCTGCAGCACCACCTGGAACACCCGCAGCCCCTTTCGCGTGGGGAGCACGCCGGCCGCGATGACCCGCCCCAGGACGGTGACATCGGTGCCCACGGCCACCTGACTGATGGGGGTGACCGTGGAAGCGTCCTCGTAGCGGTGCGGGACGTGCCGCAGCAGGTCGCCCGCCATGGTGATGCCCAGGCGCGCCAGCAGTTGGGCGCGCACCGGCCCGACGCCCTTGAGGTAGGTGACCGGGGTGTCGAGGGTGAGGCGCGGCGCCGGGCGCGCCGGGGGGCGCCGACGCGGGTCGGGGGTGCCGCGCCCCGCGGCGGTCACGCCTCCACCAGCTCCCGGGCGAAGAGGGCGGCGTCGAAGGACTCCAGATCGCCGACCTGCTCGCCGACCCCCACGAACTTCACCGGCACATCGAGCGCCTCGTGCACCGCCACCACGATGCCCCCCTTGGCGGTGCCGTCCAGCTTGGTCACCACCACGCCGGTGACCGGCACGGCGGCCGCGAAGGTGCGGGCCTGCGCCAGCGCGTTCTGGCCGATGGTGCCGTCGAGGACCAGGAGCACCTCGTGCGGGGCGCCCGGCAGGCGCTTGCCGATGACCCGGTGGACCTTGCGCAGCTCCGCCATGAGGTCGTCGCTGGTGTGCAGGCGACCGGCGGTGTCCACGATCACCACATCGCACCCGCGCGTCACCCCCGCTTCCACGGCATCGAAGGCCACGGCGGCCGGATCGCCCCCCGCTGCGCCCCCGACGAAGTCGGCCCCACTGCGCTCGGCCCACACCCGCAGCTGATCGATGGCGCCGGCGCGAAAGGTGTCGGCGGCCCCCACCAGCACCCGCTTCCCCTCGCCCCGCAGGCGCGCCGCCAGCTTGCCGATGAAGGTGGTCTTCCCCGCCCCATTCACCCCGATGACGAGAAGCACCGTGGGCGCGGCGTCGGCCATCCGCAGCGCCGGGTCGGCGTGGCCCCGCCGCAGCGCCGCCTCGATGCCCTCGGCCAGCGCGGCACGGAACTCGGCCTCGGTGCGCACCTCGCCGCGCCGGGCGCGGCGCTCCACCTCCGCCACGAGCGCCAGCGAGGTGGGAACGCCGAAATCCCCCTCGATGAGGAGGGACTCGAGGGCCTCCAGCGATCCCTCGTCCACCCCGGTGAACAGCACCGTGAGATCGGTGCGCACGAGGTCCTTGACGCGCGCCCAGAGCGAGCGCCGCGGCACCTCATCCTTGCGACGG
>JBILED010000063.1:0-13127 GCA_044352305.1 Gemmatimonas sp. | reverse complement strand
ACCCCAACCTCACCCCCTCCCTCCGGCAACTCCGACACCCGGGTCACCCCCACTGCCGGCGATCGTCGCGAGCGCGGCCCCACCTACGGCGACCTTGTCGGCAACAAGGGGGGGCTCACCGCGCTCCTCTTCGCCGCCCGTGACGGCCGCGTGGCCGCCGTGGAGGCGCTCCTCGCCGCCGGCGCCGACCTCAATCACGCCAGCGCCGGCGACAGGACCACGCCGCTGCTCATGGCCACCATCAACGGCCACTTGGACCTCGCCAAGGCGCTCCTCGACCGCGGCGCCAACCCGCGCCTGGCCAGCGAGGCCAACGCCACCCCGCTGTACGCCGTGGTCAACGTGGTGTGGGCCCCCAAGGCCGCCTACCCCAACCCCGTGGCCCAGCAGCAGTCGCGCATCGGCTACCTGGAGCTCATGGAGGCGCTCATCGCCAAGGGCGCCGACGTCAACGCGCGGCTCTCCAAGCACCTCTGGTACATGTCGTACAACTTCGACCAGCTGTCGGTGAACACCGCGGGCGCCACCCCCTTCTGGCGCGCCGCGTATGCCACCGACCTGGACGCCATGAAGCTGCTGGTGCGCCACGGCGCCGACCCGTCGCTCCCCACCTACAAGCCCAAGGGGCGCAACCCCGGCGCCGAGGAGCCCGACAGCGAGGGGGCGGTGACCGATCCCTCCGGGCTCCCCCCGGTCCCCGACGGGGGGCCCGGGGTCTCCCCCATTCACGCCGCCACCGGCGCGGGATACGGCGAGGGATTTGCCGCCAATGCGCACCGCCACGCCCCCGACGGCTGGCTCCCCGCCCTGCGCTACCTGGTGGAGGAGCTCAAGGCCGACGTGAACGCGCGCGACTTCAAGGGCTACACCCCGCTGCACAACGCCGCCACGCGCGGCGACAACGCCATGATCACCTACCTGCTGGGCAGGGGCGCCGACCCGCATGCGGTGGCGCGCACCGGGCAGACCACGGTGGACATGGCCAACGGACCCGTGCAGCGCGTGCCCCCCTTCCTGGAGACCATCGCGCTGCTGGAGAAGCTCGGGGTGAAGAACAACCACAAGTGCAAGAGCTGCTGAGCGGGGGCGGGGACGGCGCGCCCGGGCGGCCCCCCGCGTCCCCCCCGCCTGGCGACCCCGGCGACCTGGGGTTCGGCTCGGTCGTCGCCAGTGCCAGTGGGACCCGCCTCCTCAACCGCGACGGCACGTTCACCTCCGCGCGCCGCGGACTCGGGCGACGGGAATCGCAGCAGTTCTACCACTTGGCGCTGTCCAGCAGCTGGCCGCGCTTTCTGGTCAGCGTGGCCACGGCGTACCTCGCGGTCAACCTGGGCTTCGCCCTCCTGTACCTGGCATGCGGGCCCGATGCCCTCGGCGGCGCGCCAGCAGGCACGCTGGGCGGCGCGTTCTGGCGGGCCTTCTTCTTCAGCGTGGAGACCTTCGCCACCATCGGCTACGGAGAGATCTCCCCGGTGGGGGTGGCCGCGCACGTCCTGGTCGTGGTGGAGTCGTTCGTCTCCATCGTGCTGCAGGCGCTGGCCACCGGCTTCGTCTTCGCCCGCTTCGCGCGACCCTCGGCCGCGCTCCGCTTCAGCCGGGACATGGTCATCGCCCCGTACCAGGGGGGGCGTGCCGCGATGTCCCGCCTCGTCAACACGCGGCAGAACGAGATGATCGACCTCCACGCGCGCGTCATGTTCAGCGCGCGCGACGGCACCGGGCAGGGGATGGGGCGCCGTTTCGCGCGCCTCGCGCTGGAGCGGGAGTCGGTGGACCTCCTCCCGTTGGCATGGACGGTGGTGCACCCCATCACCGAGTCCAGCCCGCTGTGGGGGATGGACGAGGCGGCCATGCGGGCCCAGCAGGTGGAGTTCCTCGTGCTCTGCTCCGGCATTGACGACACCGTGCAGCAGGCGGTCTACACCCGCACCTCCTATCGCGCCGAGGAGGTGGTGTGGGGCGCGCGCTTTGCCAACATGTACCTGCCCGTCAGCCACGACGGGCGCATTGCCATCGATGTCCGTCGCCTCAACGCGTGGGAGCGGGTGCCGCTCCCGGATGGTCCCCCCGCACCCGACCCGTCCACCTCGCCCGCCGCGCGCTGACACATCCTCGTGCCTGCCGCGGAGCGCGGCCCATCAGCCTCCACCCACCCCCTCGTCCCATGGAACGCCCCGCCGGCCACTTCTGCTGGATCAACGTCGTCACCCCCGACCCCGACGCTGACAAGGCGTTCTACGCGCACGTGCTGGGGTGGACCTTCAGTGAGATCCCCGGCATGGGGTGGCTGGTGCTGGTCGACGGCAAGCCCGCCGGCGGCGTCTTCCCCAACGTCACCGGCGACGGCACCACGCACCACCCCGGCATCGGCGTGATGGTGCGCGTCGACGACGCGGCGGCCATGGCGGCGCGCATGCGCGCGTTGGGGGGACGCGCCTCCGAGCCCATCCCCGTGGGATTGGGGATCATGGTGGACGGTGCCGACCCCGAGGGGGCGGGGATCGACCTGTGGCAGGCCGGGCAGGGGGGTGCGGCGCAGCACGATCCCATGGCCGAGGGCGCGCCCTTCTGGTTCGAGCTGCTCAGCCGCGACGTGCCGCGGGCGGTGGCGTTCTATCACGAGCTCTTCGGCTGGACCGCCGCCGCGCACCCCGTGGGCGATCCGCCGTACACGGTGCTTTCGTGCAACGGCGAGGGGATCGGCGGCATCATGCCGGTGACCCCCGCCATGGATAACCCGCCTGCCTTCTGGGGCGTGTACATGCACGTGGCCCATGTGGACGCCGCGGTGGACCGCGTCCGCCACGCCGGGGGCACCGTCGTCCTCGACGCGCACGACATCCCCGGCGTGGGGCGCATCGCCGGCGTGGTGTCGCCGCAGGGCGTGATGTTCTACCTCATGGCGCCGGCCATGCCCGAAGGCAACGCACCCGCGCCGCCCCCCGCCGCTACGGCTTGAGCGTCTTCAGCAGGTCGGCAGCCTCGCGCTTTCGCGTGTCGTCTCCCAGTTCCTGCTCCGCCAGCGCGGCGATCCCCTGCAGCCGCGCGCGCGCCTCGGCGATGCGGTCATGCGCCGCCAGGGCGCGCCCGTACTCCAGCTCGAACATGACGAACCCCGGGCGCAGCTCGGCGGCGCGCCGCAGGTTGGCCAGCGCGTCCGCCAAGTTGCCGAACCCCAGCCCCAGCGGCATCCGCAGCGGGCGCGGCGTCTCGGTGAGCTTGAGGTGCGTGCGTCCCAGGATATAGTGCGCCGAGGCCAGCGTGGCCGCCGGGACGCCGCGCATGCCGATCACCTTCTCCGCATCCTCGCGGGCCTGCGTGACGTAGTCGGCGGCGTCCAGCACCCCCGAGAAGAGCGCCACCTTCCCCGCGGCGGCGGCGCGCCGCAGGTACCCGTCCGGGGCCGTCCCGTCGGCCTTGATCGCCCGCTCGGCCAGGTCGAGCGCCTCGCGGTAGAAGCGGTCCTGCGCCTTGCTCTGCGCCGGCGCCGCGTCCCCCTGCAGCACCCGCACCCGCGACAGCCGCCACAGCAGCGCGAAATCGCGCGGCGCCGCCTTGTGGGCCGCTTCCACGGCGGCCACGGCGGGCGCCAGCTGGCGCGCGGCCAGCAGCGAATCCACGTGCGCGGGCACATCGGACTGCGCGCCAGCACCCGCCGTGGGGATCAGGAGCGCCAGCAGCGCGCCCCTCGCGCGGAACGGGCGGCGGGACAGCAGGGGGAGGCGGGCAGTGGGCGGCATGGGCAGGGCGGTGGTGGGGCGCCAGGGCGCGTTGCGTTTGCCGACAGTTTCGTTCAGGATTGAGCGTCCAGTTTCGCCCCTTCCCCCCCGGTCACGCAAGCGAGCGCCCGCCATGCCACGCTCTCTCGACGTCTCGCCCCGCCCCGCGCCCCGGCTGCGCCTGCCGGTGGCGGCCATTCAGGTCCTGCTGGCGCTCCCCGCGCCGGCGATGGCGCAACGCGAGCGGCTGGTGGTCCGCGTGGACGCCTTCGGCGGCACCGGGATCAGCGCCCCGGCGCGCACCACCGCCCCCGCCGAGTTCACGCAGCAATCGCTGCAGCTGCAGGCGGCGCACCGGGTGCTGCTGCACGGCGGCAACACCATGCTCCTCCTGGGCGCCCAGTATCGCGGCGTGCGGGCGACGCTCCCCACTCCAGCCGGCTCGGCCGCGGGCGCGACCACCGACCTGCACGTGGCCGCCGCCGACCTCTGGCTGCTGCGCACGCTCGACGACCGCCACACGCTGGTGACCGTGCTGCGCCCCGGGCTCTACGGCGACCTGGGCGACGTGGGCGCCCAGTGGCGCACCGAGGGGGCGCTGTTCGTGGATCGCATCCTGTCGCCGCGCACCACCGTGGGGGTGGGGCTGTCGTACGGCTCCAACTTCGGGCGCGTGCTCCCCATCCCGGTGGTCCACGTGGTGGCGCGCCCGCGGCGGCGGCTGCTGCTGGACGCGCTGCTGCCGGCGCGCGCCGACCTCTGGTGGATGCCCCGCAAGGGGCTGGATCTGGGGGTGGGCGCAGGGCTCGTGGGTGCGCAGTACGCGGTGGCCGGCGCCAACCGCCTGCTGGCCGGTGCGGACGCGCTCGGACTGGCCAACGCCACCATCGGCCCGCAGCTGCGCTGGGCCCCGCAGGGGGGGAAGCTGCAGCTCACCGCCGACGGCGGCGCCACCGTGATCCGCCGGCTGCGCTACGCGCGCGGCGGCACCGACCTGGCCGACCTGGCCCCCGGCAACGTCCTCGTCGGACGCGCCGGGGTGCAGTGGCTGTTCTGAGCGACGCGTTCGCTCAGTTCCCCGCCTTCTTCCCCGTCGGCAGCGTGAGGTAGTCCACCGCCAGCCCCGCCATCGCGCGCACCCCGGTGATCAGCGCCCCTTCGTCGGCGAAGAACAGCGGCGAGTGGTTCACCGGCACCGTGTTCGGGTCGCGGTCCTTGGGCGTCACCCCCAGGAAGAAGAAGATCCCCGGGATCTTCTGCGTGAACACCGGGAAGTCCTCCGAGCCCATCACGGGGTTGATGAACTGCACGCCGTTCTCCCCCGCCGCGCGCCGCAGCGTGGGAAGCATCCGGTCGGTGAGCGAGGTGTCGTTGGCCGTCACCAGCCCCCCCTTGTCCACCTCCACGATCGCCGTCGCCCCCGCCGAGCGCGCGATGTCCTCGGCGGTGCGCCGGATGCGCATCGCGATGTCCGCGCGCATCGCGTCGTCAAAGGTGCGCAGCGTCCCCACCATCACCACGCTGTCGGGGATGATGTTGCTGCGGTTCCCCCCGGTGATCTGCCCCACGGTGAGGACGCTGGGGAGGTAGGCCACGTTCACCTGCCGGCTGGCGATCGTCTGCAGCCCCAGCACCACCTGCGACGCCACCACGATGGGGTCCACCCCCGACCACGGCTGTGACCCGTGCGTCTGCTTCCCCTTGATGATGATCTTGAAGTTCCCCGCGGCG
Organism: Gemmatimonas sp.; assembly: GCA_044352305.1. Lineage (GTDB taxonomy): Bacteria > Gemmatimonadota > Gemmatimonadetes > Gemmatimonadales > Gemmatimonadaceae > Gemmatimonas. The sequence continues at coordinate 7,677 of JBILED010000063.1, read as the reverse complement.
GCCATGATGGGCCCCTGACGGACCCCGATGGAGCCCACCCGCGTGGGCCAGACGTGCAGCCCGAACACGGCGTTCGGCGCCGGGTTCTGCAGCGCGCCATCATCCACCATCGCCTGCGCCCCCCCCAGCCCCTCCTCGGCGGGCTGGAAGAGGAACTTGATGGTGCCGGGGAGCTGCGCCTTCATCCCCGCCAGCACCTCGGCGGCCCCCATGAGGATGGCCACGTGGTTGTCATGGCCGCAGGCGTGCATCACCCCCACCTCCTGCCCCTGCCACTGCGTGCGCACGGTGCTCTTGAAGGGGAGGTCCACCAGTTCGGTCACGGGGAGGCCGTCCATGTCGGCGCGCAGCGCCACCACGGGCCCCGGCTTGCCGCCGCGCAGGATCCCCACCACGCCGGTCTTCCCGATCGGGGCCTGCACCTCCATCCCCAGCGCCTTGAGGTGCGCGGCCACCAGCGCCGACGTGCGCTTCTCCTCGAAGCTCAGCTCGGGGTGCTGGTGCAGGTCGCGGCGCCACGCCACCACCTTGGGCATCACGGCGGGGAGCTTGGCCTCGATCAGCTTCAGCAGTTCGCTGGACGGGGCCGGCTGGGCGCTGGCCGGGGCGGAGCAGAGCGTGGCGATGGCGGCGGCCGCGGCGGCCACCAGGGCAGGGGAGCGACGCATCAGGGAGTCGGGACCGGGGGAAGGGGGGATCCCCCCGCGCTGGGGGGATCCCACCACGTTACGCCGCGATGGGGGCGGGTCGCCACAGGTGCGGCGGGAAAATCGGGGGGTTGCGGTACCTAGATGTTCAAGGTATCGTGCTTCTATGCCTTGAGCTGCTATGCAAAACGCTCCAAGGTACGTGTTGCCCCTAACCCCCGCCGCATGGACATCGGCAAGGACCTCGTCGCCGCCTCCTCCACCCCCCTGGTGCTCGCCATCCTGAGCGAAGGGGACAGCTACGGCTACGCCATCCTCCAGCGGGTGCGCGAGCTCTCCGGCGGCCTGCTCAGCTGGACCGACGGCATGCTGTACCCGGTGCTGCACCGCCTGGAGCGGCAGGGGCACGTGGAGGCGCGCTGGGAGGCGGCCCCCACGGGGCGCCAGCGCAAGTACTACCGCCTCACCACCGCCGGGCGCGCGCAGCTGGACGAGGAACGCCGCCAGTGGCAGGCGGTGGATGCCGCGCTGCGCAGCGCCTGGCACCAGCTGACGGCTGCCATCCCCGACCTGCTTCCGGCGCCGCAGGCGCCGCGTCCCCTAGGAGCCTGACGCATGACCACGCCCACCCCTGGCGGCACGGCGCCGCGCGATCCGTCCGCCCCCCCGTCGTTCGACGCGCCGCTGGAGGCGCAGCTGGCCCGCTGGCGCGAGTTCCTCCGTCATCGGCAGGCCATCCACCCGGTGGACATCGCCGAGCTGGAGGACCACCTGCGCGAGCAGGTGGCCGGGCTCATGGACGGCGGGCTGGCCGCCGACGAGGCGTTCCTGGTGGCGGTCAAGCGGCTGGGCGCCATCGACGCCCTGTCGCGCGAGTTCGCCCGGGAACACTCCGAGCGGCTGTGGAAGCAGCTGGTGGCCTTCCCCGACGACGGTGCCGAGGGGGCGGAGGGCGCGCGGCGCACGCGCACCGAGGCGCTGGTGGCCTTCGGCTGTGCCGCGCTGGCTGCCGCACTGGTCAAGCTTCCCGAGCTGTTCGGGGTCAACCCCGACACCGACGACGTCTTCTACGCGCGCAACCTCGCGTTCTTCGTGCTCCCGCCGCTGGCCGCGTTCTTCGCGTGGAAGCGGCGGCTGGCGGCGGGGACCGTGCGCGGGCTGGCGCTGGCCTTGGTCGCGGCGCTGGTGGTGGCCAACGTCTATCCGCTCTCGGCGCGCGCCGACACGCTCACGCTGCAGGCCATGCACCTCCCCATCGCCCTCTGGCTGCTGGTGGGCGTGGCCTACGCCGGCGGGCGGTGGCGCGAGGGGGCGGGGCGCATGGACTTCGTGCGGCACACCGGCGAGCAGTTCATCTATTTCGTCCTCATCGCGCTGGGGGGCGGCGCGCTCATGGGCACCTCGGTGGCCATCTTCCAGGCCATCGGGATCAACCTCGAGCCGGTGCTCGAGTCGTGGATTGCCCCCTGCGGCGCCGCGGGGGCCATGATCGTGTCGGCGTGGCTGGTGGAGGCCAAGCAGAGCGTCATCGAGAACATGGCGCCGGTGCTCACGCGCCTCTTCACGCCGCTGTTCGCGGTGGCGCTGCTGGTGTTCCTGGGGGCGCTGGCGTGGAGCGGGCAGGGGTTCCGCGCCGACCGCGACCTGCTCATCGCCTTCGACCTGGTGCTCGTCCTGGTGCTGGCGCTGCTGCTGTACGCCACGTCGGCGCGCGACCCGCGGGCGCCCCGCTCCGTGTTTGACGGCGTGCAGCTGGTGCTGCTGCTGGCCGCCCTGGCCGCCGACGTGGTGGCGCTGGGGACGATGACCGCGCGGATCGACGCGCTGGGGTTCACCCCCAACCGTACCGCCGCGCTGGGGCTCAACCTGGTGCTCCTGGTCAACCTCGCCTGGTCGGCGGCGCTGTCGGTGCGCTTCCTCCGCGGGCGTGGGCCCGTGGCGGCGCTGGAGCGGTGGCAGGTGGCCTACCTGCCCGTGTACGGCGCGTGGGCGGCGGTGGTGGCGGTGCTGTTCCCGCCGCTGTTCGGGTTCCGGTAGGAGGGCACGACGGACCGGGACCCGCCGGCGCTGGCCGCGCGATGGTTGGTGGTTCCCCGCGGAAGCCGGTTGAATGGCGCTTAGCCGCCCTTCACCGGCACAGGGGCCCCCCGGGTTCCCCTTCGACGAGCCCCACGGGGGTCGCCGGTCCGATCCCCACCCGGCACTCGAGGTCGCTGCGGTCGTATCGGTGGTGCGTGGCGCGGGCCTGAAAGCCAAGCGCCGAGATGTCGCTGACGACAATCGTGACCCCCGCGAACCCGGGGGGCGCCATGAAGTTGGCATAGCTGCCGGTAGCCACCCTGTGCTGGTCCGCGGCGTACACCGCGGTGCGCAGCGAACGACGCACGGCGTTCACGGCCCGCTCGCGCCGCGCCTGCGGGGTGCATCCGGCCAGGGCGCACGCGCACAAGAGCAGCGCACGCGCGGCCAGCCCACGCCGGACCCTTCCCCCTCGGGGGGGGGCGGGAGAGCGCAGCCGCTGCCGAAAGGTGGTGAGGACACGGACCGCGGGGATGGGCATGGCAGGGAGGTGCGGGCCCGCGATCGTCACCGCGGACCAGAGGGCGTTGTTCGGAAGGGACGCGCCGCCACGGCGGCCCGGGGCATCCCGAGGACGACGGACCGTCGTGTCGGGTTTCCTCTCCTCTCGCACGCGACGCGCCCCCGTGGCACCCGGCGCACACGGGCGCCGGTACCGCCTCGGGGCAGCGGGATGACGGGGCAGTCGTCGCCGCGCGCTGGGTGGAGGTGCAGCCCCAGGTAGATTACCCCGGGCCCGACGGACGGAGCGCATCCCCACGACCCGGGGCATGCGCGCCTCGCGCACCCTCGCCCTCTCCGAGGCCAACCGCTAGCTCATGTACACGCCCGCCCACTTCGCCGAGTCGCGCGTCGAGGAGCTGCACCGCGTCATCACCGAGCACCCGCTGGGCGCCCTGGTGCACACCGGCCCCGGCGGGCTCGACGCCAACCACCTCCCCTTCCTGCTGGACGCGGCGCCGGCGCCGCATGGCACGCTGCTGGCCCACGTGGCGCGCGCCAACGCGCTCTGGCAGGAGGTGCCCGACGGCGCCCCGGTGCTGGTGATCTTCCGCGCCGCCAACGCGTACATCTCCCCCAACTGGTACCCCAGCAAGCCGGAGACGCACCGCCACGTCCCCACGTGGAACTACCAGGCGGTGCACGTGCACGGCACGCTGCATCTGCGCCACGACGAGCCGTTCCTGCGCGGCGTGGTGGGGCGCCTCACGCACCACCATGAGCGGCGCAGCGCGCAGCCGCGGCCGTGGAAGATGACCGACGCCCCGCGCGACTACCTGGCGCAGATGCTGGACGCCATCGTCGGGATCGAGGTGCGTATCACGCGGCTGGAGGGGAAGTGGAAGCTGGGGCAGAACCGCGAGACGCGCGACCGGGAGGGGGCGGCCGACGGGTTGGAGCGGCTGGGGGAGACGCTCACGGCGGAGGCGATGCGCGACGCGATGGGCAAGGCGACGTGAGCGCCGGCCGCATCGCGGCGCGTCTGGCCGCCGCGCTTCTGGGCGCGTCCGCCTGCGCCACCCCCGAGCCGGCGCGCCCGCCGTTCACCCTCCCCGCGCTCACCCTGGTCCCCGCCCCCGCGCTGCGCATCGAGAGCCCGGTGGGGAGCGACTGCAACCGCCCGTCGTTCTGGATCGGCGAGACGTTCTACCAGATCGTCTCCAACCAGCATGCGTGGCGCAGCGTGGGGGGGCGCGACGCGGCCACCGCGCAGGCGTTCACGCTGGCGCGCTTCGCCGACGACCATCCGGCTTTCGCCTGGGACAGCGCCAGTCGGTGGTACGTGCGCGACATCAACAGCGCGGTCGATCCCACCGCGACCCCCATGCGGTGGATCGAGTCGGTCTACCGCCGCCCCGCCGACGGCGCGCTCTTCGGGCTGTATCACCTGGAGGAGGGGCCCTACGTGCGCTGCGGCGCCCCCTTCGAGCGCCCGTACCTCTCGGTGCCGCACATCGGCCTGGCCCGCTCCGACGACGACGGGCTGCGCTGGCGCAACCTGGGGCTCATCCTCAGCGACGGCAGCTTCCCCGTCCACTGCAACCTCCCCATCCGCTTCTTCGCCGGCGGGGTGGGGGACCCCAGCATGGCCGTGGGGCCCGACAGCGCGTACGCGGTCATCGCCTTCACCGACTATTCGGGCGCCGACCCGTCCACGCAGGGGATCCAGCTGGCGCGCTTGGCGCTGGCCGACCTGGACGCGCCGCTCGCGCCAGACGGGCGCAGCAAGGCGCTCCGCTGGCACAATGGGGGGTGGACCGGCCCGGGGCTGCAGGGCGCGCCGGGCCCGCGCGTGGGGCAGCAGTGGGCCCCTGAGCCGCTGGGGCAGGCCACTCCCATCCTGCCGCCGGCGCGGTCGTGGCAGGACCCCCTGGGGGGCGGCTTCTGGGGGCCGTCGCTGTCGTGGAACACCCACCTGGGCGCCTTCGTGCTGCTGCTGAACAACGTGTCGGGGGCGCGCGCCTTCGACGCCGAGGGGAACTACATCACGTATCTGCCGGACATGACGGCGCCGGTGCCTGTTCCGCGGGTGCCGCAGCGGCTGCAGGATCTGCCGGGGGCGCCGGCGGCCGGGTGGTACGTGCAGGCGCTGGGGGACCCGGCGATGCGGGGGACCAGCGCGCTAACCGGGCAGGAGGCGCGGCTGTTCGTGGGGGACCGGAGCGTGGTGCGGCTGCGGTTCGGGAAGTAGGGGAGGGCTGGCCGGCCGGGGGGGACGCACGAAGCCCGCCGGCAAACTGCTTGCCGGCGGGCTTCCCGAATGACCGTCCCAGTCGGGGCGACTGGATTTGAACCAGCGACCTCCTGCTCCCGAAGCAGGCGCTCTACCGGGCTAAGCTACGCCCCGTGCGACTCCGAACCACCACTTCACCGACCCGTCACGCGCCTGGAAGGACTCGAACCTCCAACCTTCTGATCCGTAGTCAGATGCTCTATCCAATTGAGCTACAGGCGCTTGCACCTTCACCGGCCGGAGCCGCCCCGCCGGAGCCGTGCCGGCCTCCGTCCCGCCCTGCTGGGTCCCGCATGGGTCGTACAAGACTCGAACTTGTGACCTCCACGATGTCAACGTGGCGCTCTAACCAACTGAGCTAACGACCCAGACATCGTCCCGCGCCAGCAGCCTGCACCTGCACCTACGAGGAGCGGGAAACGGGACTCGAACCCGCGACCCCAACCTTGGCAAGGTTGTGCTCTACCAACTGAGCTATTCCCGCACGGGGCCGGAGGAGCCGCCACAGCGACACCCGCCAGCCACCGGTCCGTCCGCCTGACCGTGAGCCACCACACCCACCCTGCCACACGAACCGTCCCGGGATGGAGGCGAGGGGAATCGAACCCCTGACCTCTTGAATGCCATTCAAGCGCTCTCCCAACTGAGCTACGCCCCCGGGCGCGACACCCTCGCGCTGGCGGCCTCGGGATCCTGTCCGAAGTCCCGGCGCGAGGGCGTCAGGAACCGCAGATGATAGCGGGGTGTATGTCCTGCGTCAAGCTGTGCCCCCACACTGCGCGGGAACCGAGACTGGCGCCAACCCTTTCACCTCGTATCTTGGAGGGCTCCACCCGCAAGGGCTCCACCCGGAACGCGTTACCGGTTACGCCGCGCCGCACCCGGCCCGCTGGGCCACCCGCCCTGGGCCTCTCGCCGCGCGCCCGGACGCCTCCGGTCACTCTCGGGCCTCGCCCCGCAGCACCGTGCTTCGCCTGTTCGCGCCACCCCCTCTGTCGTCCGTCTTCTTCGCTCAATATCTGCGCCTGAGCTCGAGCATATGACCACCGAAGTCAAGCGGAAGCGCCGTCGTGCCGCCCCGGCGGGGATCGCCCCCTCCGAGCCGGAGCGCGACATCCTCGACCAGTACCTCTACGAGGTCAGCACCTACCCCCTCCTCAAGGCCGCCGAGGAGATCGACCTCGCCAAGAAGATCCGCGCCGGCGACCAGGACGCCCTCCAGGAGCTCGTCAAGCGCAACCTGCGCTTCGTCATCTCCGTCGCCAAGAAGTACCAGAACCGCGGCCTCCCCCTCATCGACCTCATCGGCGAGGGGAACGTCGGCCTCCTCACCGCGGCGCGGAAGTTCGACCCCGACCAGGGGGTCAAGTTCATCTCCTACGCCGTCTGGTGGATCCGCCAGGCCATCCTGTCGTCGCTCGCGCGCCAGGGGCGCACCGTCCGCGTCCCCCTCAACCGCACCGCCGACCTCTCCCGCATCATCAAGGCCTCCGAGCTCCTCCGGCAGAAGCTCCGCCGCGAACCCTCCCCCGAGGAGCTCTCGCAGGTCACCGGGCTCTCGGTGGACGTCGTCCAGTCGCTCGCCGCCCTCAACACCGGCGATGTCCGCCTCGACGCCCCCATGGACCCCGACGGCGACCGCTCCCTCATCGAGCGCTTCGTCGCCGACGAGATGCCCGACACCGAGGAGGAGGCCATGAACCGCTTCCTCACCGACGAGATCGAGCAGGCCCTCGGCACCCTGCCGCAGCGCGACGCCAAGGTCCTCAAGCTCTACTTCGGGCTCGAGGGCGGGCGCGAGCACACCCTCGAGGAGATCGGCTCCATGCTCGGCGTCACCCGCGAGCGCGTCCGCCAGCTCCGCGACCGCGCCCTCAAGCGCCTCCGCGAGGGGGACGTCGGCCGCGCCCTCTCCTCCTTCGCCGCCTAGGCGGACCTCCGCCTCCCGGCCTGCGGGCGCCCCGATCCCGGGGCGCCCCGCCCCGCGGCGGCGGTCGTCTGCCCGCCGCCCCTCGCGCGCCGCGCCGCCGCCCGCCATCTTCGACGGGCCATGATCGAACTCAAGGACGTCCACAAGGCCTTCGGGCCCAAGGAAGTGCTCCGCGGCTTCTCCCTCCAGGTCCGCGAGGGGGAGACCATGGTCATCATCGGCTTCTCCGGCACCGGGAAGTCCGTCGCCATCAAGCACATCGTCGGCCTCCTCGACCCCGACCAGGG
>JBILED010000252.1:0-3911 GCA_044352305.1 Gemmatimonas sp. | reverse complement strand
CGGGCCTGGTCGTAGACCAGCTGGGGCGAGGTGAGCCGCTTGCCGTCCTCGCGCAGCACGACCACGTCCCCCCGGGCGTCCAGCCGGGAGAGCCGGGCGTTGTAGGTGCCCTCGCGGGAGGTCAGCACCCCGTCCTTGACCCCGGTGCCGGTGAAGAAGGTGACATTGACCCGCCGCAGCTCGAGGCGCGTCCCCTCCTCGTACACCAACGCGCTGTCGGCCAGGAGCAGGCCGCGGTTCACCCCGCGGTCCTGCATGATCGTGCGCAACCCGAAGATCAGCTGATCGGCCGAATCGGGGATGACCGGAGCCGCCACCTTGGCGCCGCGGGTCGACGGGCGCTTGGCGGTGCGGGCCGGGCAGCGCGCCGCCAGCAGGGGCACGGCGGCCGCCAGCAGCACCCACCCCTGCCACCGGAGTCGGCGCGTGGTCATGCGACCCCCGCCCGCAGCAGGTCGTGCAGGTGCACCACGCCCACCAGCGCATCCTGCGCATCGAGCACCGGCATCGCCATGATGCCGGCCAGCTCCATGCGGCGCACCACGGCGCTCCCGAGCTCCTCGTCGCGCGCCACCTTGGGGGCGCGCGTCATCACCTGCGCCACCGGCACGCCCAGGATGTCCGCCTCGCGCTCCAGCAGGCGCGTCAGGTCGCCCGCCGTCACCACGCCCAGAATACGCCCCTCCTGGGCCACGATGCCGATCCCCCGCCGCTCGGCGAGTGTCACCACGGCCTCCCGCATGGTGGCCTCGGGCGGCAGGATCGGCGGGGCGTGCGCCTCCATGACGTCACGCACACGGGTGAGGAGCCGGCGTCCGAGGGCGCCGCCCGGGTGCAGGCGCGCGAAGTCCTCGGCGCGAAAGCCCTTCTCCTGCAGCAGCGCCACCGCCAGCGCATCGCCCAGCGCCAACGTCACCGTGGTGCTGGTGGTGGGGGCCAGGTCGTGGGGGCAGGCCTCCTCGCGTCGGCCGAGCGACAGCACCTCGTCCGCGTGGCGTCCCAACCGGGACGCCGGGTCGGCGGTGATGGCGATGAGGCGCACCCCGAGGCGCACCAGCGCCTCCAGGAGCCCCAGCAGTTCCTCGCTCTCGCCGCTCTTGGAGAGGAGAATGGCCACATCATCCGGGCCCACCAGCCCCAGGTCGCCGTGCAATCCCTCGACCGGGTGGAGGAAGGTGGCCGGCGTGCCGGTGCTGGTGAATGTCGCCGCCATCTTGCGACCGATCAGCCCCGACTTGCCCACCCCGGCGATGATCACGCGCCCGCGGCACGCCTGCAGCAGCGCCACCGCCCGGGCGAACCCTTCGTCCAGCGCCTCGGCCGTGGCCTGCAGCGCCTCGGCCTCCAGCGCCAGCACGCGCCGTCCGTTGGCCATGATGTGCGCGGCACTCATGCGGCCGCCTCCGCGGGGTCGGCGGACCGCTCGCGCACGTAGCGCTCCACCGCGGCCTCCCATTCGCCCCGCGCCCGCAGCAGCGTCTCCGCAAACTCCCGCACCGCCCCGCGGCCGCCACCGGCCGCCAGCTGCACGCGGCAGGCGGCCCGCACCTCGGCCACAGCGTTCCCCACCGCCACCGGCAATCCGACCACCCGCAGCACGCCCAGGTCGGGGAGGTCGTCGCCCACGAAGGCCACCTCCTCCAGGGTGACGCCGCGTTCGGCCGCCAACCGACGCAGCGCGGGCAGCTTGCGCGCCTCGGGGTCCTGCACGAGGGCGTCCACCTTGAGCTCGCGCGCCCGCTGCGCCACCGAGGCCGACACCCGCCCCGTGATCACCACCACCTGCAGGCCGCAGGCGCGCAGCAGCTGGATCCCCAGGCCGTCCTGGATATCGTAGCGCTTGAACTCGAAGGGCGCCCCCTGCCCCGCCGCCTCGACGGCACCGAGATAGATGCCGCCGTCGGTGAGGACCCCATCGACGTCGAGGCCCACCATGCGGATGCGGCGCGCCAGCACGGGATCGATCACGGTCGCCGCACCCGGTCCCACACATCCACCGCGCGGGCCAGCAGCGCCGGCAGCTCGTGGAGCGGGATCATGTTCGGGCCGTCGCTGGGGGCCTGATCGGGGGCGGGGTGCGTCTCCAGGAACAGGCCATGGGCACCCGCGGCCACCGCCGCCAGCGTGAGGGGCGGGATGAATTCGCGCGCCCCGCCGCTGGCGCCCCCCGCCCCCTGCCCCGGCCGCTGGACCGCGTGCGTGCCGTCGAAGATCACCGGCACCTCGCACGCGGCGGCCAGGCGCGGGAAGGCCCGCATGTCCACCACGAGGTCGCCGTAGCCGAAGAACGACCCCCGCTCGGTGACCGCCAACGGCCCCGCGGGGCGCCCGGCCAGCGCCGCGCCCGCCTCGACCTTGCGCACCGCCCCGCGCATTCCCTCGGGGTGCATCCACTGCCCCTTCTTCACGTTCACCGCCCGTCCGGTGGCACCGGCGGCCAGCAGCAGGTCCGTCTGCCGGCACAGGAAGGCCGGCACCTGCAGCACGTCCACCACCTCGGCCGCCACCGCACACTGCGCCGGCTCATGCACGTCCGTCAGCACCGGCAGCCCGGTGGCCGCGCGCACCCGGGCGAGCGCCGCCAACCCGGCCTCAAGCCCCGGGCCCCGCACCCCGTCCACGTTGGAACGATTCGCCTTGTCGAAGCTGGCCTTGAAGATGATCCCTCCGGGGAGCAGCTCCGCCGCGCGTGCCAGCGCCTCGGCCACCCGCAGGTTGAGCGCGTCGTCCTCCAGCTGGCATGGGCCCGCGATGAGGAACAGGCGCTCCTGATCCCACGGCAGCGCCCCCTTCGGCGTCACGCGTCCCCCTGCTGCGCCCGCCGGCGCTCATCCGCCGCCTGCACGAAGCCCGCGAAGAGCGGGTGCGGACGCAGGGGGCGCGACTGCAGCTCCGGATGGAACTGGCAGCCCACGAACCAGGGGTGGGCGGGGAGCTCGATCATCTCCACCAGCGAACCGTCCGGAGACAGCCCGCTGAGGCGCAGGCCGTGCTCCACGAAGCCGTCGCGATACCGGTTGGACACCTCATAGCGGTGGCGGTGCCGCTCGCTCACCTCCGCCTGGCCGTAGAGGGCGGCCGCGCGCGACCCGGGCTGGAGGCGGCAGGGGTAGGCGCCCAGCCGCATCGTCCCGCCCTTGTCCGTCACTTCCCGCTGCGACTCCAGCAGGGCGACCACCGGATCGGCGCACTCCGGGGCGAACTCGCTGGAGTGCCCCTCGGCCAGCCCCATCACGTGCCGCGCGAACTCGATGATCGCCACCTGCATCCCGAGGCAGATGCCGAAGAAGGGGATCCCCAACTCGCGGGCCGCCCGGATCGCCTCGACCATCCCCTCCACCCCGCGCACCCCGAAGCCGCCGGGGACCAGCAGGCCGTGGAAGCCGCCCAGGATCTCCCGTGCGCGCTCTGGGGACGTGAAGTGATCGCTGGAGGTCCACGCCAGCTCCACGCCCACATCATTGGCGATCCCGCCGTGGATGAGCGCCTCCTGCACGCTCTTGTAGCTGTCCACGTAGTCCGTGTACTTGCCCACCACGCAGATGCGGACCCGGTGCGGCGGGTGGGTGATCCGCTGCACCATGGCGCGCCACCGCCCGAGGTCGGGGGTGGGCGCCGAGAGGCGCAGCCGCTCCATCACCCGCTCCGCGAACCCCTGCTGCTCGAAGGCGAGCGGGATCTGGTAGATGGTGGGGACATCGGCGCTCTCGATGACCGCGCCGAAGTCGACGTTGCAGAAGAGCGCGATCTTGCGCTTCACGTCCTCGGCCAGCGGGCGCTCGCTGCGGCAGATCAGGAAGTCCGGCTGGATGCCGATCTCCATCAGCTCGCGCACCGAGTGCTGGGTGGGCTTGGTCTTGACCTCCCCCGCCGCCGCGATGTAGGGGACCAGCGTGAGGTGCACGAACAGG
>JBILED010000251.1:0-3925 GCA_044352305.1 Gemmatimonas sp. | reverse complement strand
CGGCGCCGGCAACCTCTCCGACACCTCGCGCGTCGCGCTGGCCATCGGCAACCTCGAGCCCCCGCTCGCCGCCATCACCTCCCCCACCGCCGGCTCCCCGGTGGTCTCCGGCAAGTCGCTCGTGCTCTCCCTCACCGGGCGCGCCCGCTACAAGGTGCGCACCCTGGGGTACGACATCACCGGCGCCTACCGCCACCGCGACTCGGTCACCTTCAACGCGCCGCTGCGCGACTCCGTCGCGCTGCTCGATACGCTGGTCATCCCGGACTCCGTCCGCGGCGCCACCATCCAGGTCACCCCCTTCATCACCGACTCGCTCAACCAGCGGGTCGCCGGGGCCCCGGTGTCCTATGCGGTCCAGAGCCCCTCCAACGCCAACACCATCCCGGTGGTGCGCGCCGGCGTGGCCACCCGCATCGAGGTGGCCGACACGGTCTTCGTCGAAGCCACCGACCCCGTCGGCATCACCACCCTCGGCTACGAGATCCGCACCCTCGCGGGCCAGCTGCTCGTCGTCGACTCCGTCGGCTCCAGCGGGGCCTTCTCCACCCTGGTCCGCACCTTCCAGGTGCGCATTCCCGTCACCGCCTTTCCCACCCCGGTCACCGTCACCGGCTTCGCCCGCAATGCCAACGGCCGCCGCGATGTCGCGCGCCTCGGCTCGGGAAGCGTGCGCCTGGACACGGCCCAGGTCGTGGCCGGCTACAGCGTCCCCCTCCCGGCGGGCGGCACCGTCGCCGACGCCATCTACGTGCCGCGCACCGACCGGCTCTACCTCTCCAACATCGAGCGCAACTGGCTCGAGGTCTACAACCTCGCCGACTCCACCTTCCGCACCCCCATTTCCGTCGGCTCCCGCCCCTGGGGACTCGCCCCCTGGCCCCGCAACCGCGACGGCGTCATGGGCGACACCCTGCTCGTCGCCAACTCGGGCGGCACCAACCTCAGCTACGTCGACCTGCGGCAGGGCGCCACCGGGCGCGAGGTGTACCGCTACCCGCTCCCCAACATCATCGTCTACAGCGTCACCACCGTCCGGTCGTCGACCTCCGACCAGCTCATCACCCAGCGCACGGTCTACGACTTCAGCGACCGGCCCCAGTACCTCGCCACCACCTGCACCGGCGCCATCACCCCCGGCGCCCCCTGCGAGGAGGTCGTCGCGGTGTACTCCACCGCCCCCACCCCCGGCCAGAGCGTCCCCTTCCCCAACCAGGGGACCATCCGCTGGGAGAACCTCTCGCGGCGCGCCTCGCACTTCTTCTTCGAGCACGCCATGGGGCAGTCCAGCGGCCGCTCCGACACCCTGGAGATCATCCGCTTCGCCGCCAACGGCGTGGGCGCCGACTCCACGCTGCTCCCCTACCGGCAGCGCGTGTTCCGCCCCGACGGCACCTTCTACGACTACTCCATCGTGGCGCGCATCGACGCCCTCGCCTTCCGCGACACCACCTTTGTGCGCGGCTCCGGCAACTTCCGCCGCGCCGTCTTCGGCGAGGGCGGCCCCGTCCGCGGGAGCCGGGCCCTGGCCTACGACGCCACCCGCGGCCTGGATGCCACCACCCCGCTCCCCGTCATCGACCGCGGCATCTCCCGCGCGGTGGACGTGAGCGACTTCGTCGCCAACACCTTTGCCCGCGTGGAGGGGGTGGGGATCAACTTCGACGGCGAGATCTCGGCGGTGAAGGGCGACTCCACCTACCTGTTCGATCCCACCCTCCGCCTGCAGGGGATCCTGCAGTCCCGCTCCAGCCGCGGCGGGCTGGACTTCCACCCCTTCAACACCGGCCCGACCTCCACCCCGCTGCGCACCCGCCTGGCCTTCGTGGCCTCCAGCGAGCCCGTGATCGACGTGTTCGATACCTGGTGCTACCGGCGCATCGCCGCGGTGCCCATCCGCGATCCCATCGTCGGCCCGGTGCGCGCCACCATCCGCCCCAACGGCCAGATCGTCCTGGTGGGGGCCACCCAGCGCGGGGTCACCGTGGTGGCGCTCCCCGACACCTTCTCCAGCAGCTGCAGCTGACCCGGCAGCGGCCGGGGCGCCGCACCATGCGCGCCCGCCGCGCCCACGACTAGGTTGGAAGACGCCGCCCCGGTCCCCGTGGTGGCGTCTCCCGTTTGCCCCGCTCGCATGCGCCTGCTTCGGTTGACCACCGCCGGGGAGTCCCATGGCCCCGCCCTGACCGCCGTGCTGGAGGGGATCCCCGCCGGGGTTCCGCTCCTGGCGGCCCACGTCGACCACGACCTGGCCCGGCGCCAACAGGGGTACGGCCGGGGGCGTCGCATGCAGATCGAGACCGACCGCGTCACCATCCTGGGCGGCGTGCGCGCGGGCGAGACGCTGGGCGGCCCCGTCGCGCTGCAGGTGGCCAACCGCGACTGGGGCAATTGGGAAGCCATCATGGACCCCGCCCCCCGCGACGACGACGCCGGCGGGCGCAAGCGGCAGGTCACCCGCGTCCGCCCCGGACACGCCGACCTCACCGGCGCCCTCAAGTACGATCGCACCGACGCCCGCGACATTCTGGAGCGGGCCTCCGCCCGCGAAACCACCGCCCGCGTGGCAGCCGGCGCCGTATGCCGGCAGCTGCTGCGCCAGGTGGAGATCCACGTGGGCTCCCACCTGGTGCAGTTGGGCGGGGTGGAGGCCACCCCGCCGGCCACCCTCCCCGCCGACCTCAACGCGGTCGCCGACCAGTCGCCCCTGCGGACCCTCGACCCTGCGGCCGAGGCGGCCATGATCGCGCGGATCGATGCCGCCAAGCGCGAGGGGAACACCCTGGGGGGGGTCTGCGAGGTGGTCGTGACCGGCCTCCCCGTGGGGCTCGGCTCCCATGTCAGCTGGGACCGCCGGCTGGATGGACGGCTGGGGCAGGCGATGCTGTCCATCCCCGCAGTGAAAGGGGTGGAGATCGGGTTGGGCTTCGGGTGTGCGTCCCGCACGGGCGCCGAGGTGCACGACGAGATCGAGGCGGCCCCCGGACGGGTGCGGGCCGGCCATGTGGCGCGCCGCACCAACCGTGCCGGGGGAACGGAGGGAGGGATGACCACCGGGGAGCCGCTGGTGATCCGGGTGGCCATGAAGCCCATCGCCACGCTCATGCGCCCGCTGGCCACCGTCGACCTGGCCACCGGGGCGGCCGCCTCCGCCGCCGCAGAGCGAAGCGACGTGACCGCCGTGCCAGCCATGGGGGTGATCGCCGAAGCGATGGCCGCCCTGGTGGTCGCGGACGCGCTGCTGGAGAAGTGCGGGGGGGATTCGCTGGAGGAGCTGCAGCGCAACCTGGCGGGGTATCTGGCGGGGTTGGGTCGCCATGCCCCGGCCCCTCCGGGGTGACGCCCCCGTTGCGCCCGGACGAGGGGCACCACCGGAACACTCCGTCAGGCCATCTGGTGCTGGTGGGGCTCCCCGGGGCCGGGAAGTCCACGGTGGGGCCGCTGGTCGCGGTGGCACTGGAACGGCCATTCCTGGACTTCGATCGGGAGCTGGCGGCGCGCGGCGGGCACGCGGTGGCGGACCTGTTCGCCACCCGCGGTGAACAAGCGTTCCGAGATATGGAAATTTCCTTGACCCACGAGCTGGCCCTTGCCCCCCCGATGGTGCTGGCCCCGGGGGGCGGGTGGATCACCAACCCGGGCGTGGTGGCATGCCTCCGTCCGCCTGGCGTGCTGGTTTACCTGCAGGTCAGCCCGGACACCGCGCTCGCGCGCGTGCGCAGCGACCCGGTCGTACGTCCCCTGTTGCAGGGAAGCGATCCGGCGGCGCGCCTGGCGGCCTTGTGGGAGCAGCGCCACCCCCTGTACGGCACCGCTGATCTCCGCCTTGATGTGGAAAACCTTTCGCCGCAAGAGGTTGCCGAGTCCGTCGTGGCGCTTGCCCGGGATCACGCCCTCGGGGTAGGTTAGACGATGGCTGATCGGT
>JBILED010000250.1:0-3932 GCA_044352305.1 Gemmatimonas sp. | reverse complement strand
CCGGCGACATCAGCAGGTGCCCGGGCTTGCTGCTGCGACCCAGCGTCACCACTGGCGGATGCTCCACCAGCAGCAGCACGTCTCCCGGGATCTCCCCCCGGATCACCCCGGATAGCGCCTGCTGCTGCGCCTGCCACGCCAGGTCGTAGTCCATCACCCCCAGCTCCACGACAAACAGCCGGGGGACCTCGCCCCCCGGCTGCTGCGACCCCACCCCCATCCGCGCACCCTCCGACTCCATCGGCAACTCCAACCGGGACCCGGGAACCAGCCCCTCAGAAGTTAGGCGTGCAGCATCTTCCCCAGGCTGTCCAGCACCGCCTCGCCAATCGCCTCGCTCAGCGTGGGGTGCGCATGCACCGCGAGGTCGATCTCCTCCACCGTGTACTCGTTCTCCCGCGCCACCACCAGCTCGTGGATCATCTCGGTGGCGTGCGCCCCCACGATGTGCGCTCCCAGGATCTCCCCGTGCTGCTTGCCGCGGATGATCTTCACGAAGCCGTCGGTCTCGCCGCTGGTGCGCGCGCGGCCGTTGGCCGAGAAGGGGAACTTGCCCACGGCGTACTCCAGCTTCTGCTCCTTGCACGCCGCCTCGGTGAGGCCGACGGAAGCCACCTCGGGGTGGCAGTAGGTGCAGCTGGGGATGTTCTGGTAGTTCACCGGGTGCGGGTGCTCCCCCCCCAGCAGGTCGGCCAGCACATGCCCCTCGCGCGAGCCCTTGTGCGCCAGCATCTGGTTGCCAGCCACGTCGCCAATGGCGTAGTACCCCGGCACGCTGGTCTCGAACGCGGCGTTCACCTGCACGAAGCCGCGGGCGCCCTTGGCAATCCCCACTGCCTCCAGCCCGATCCCCTCCACGTTGGCGGAGCGCCCCGCGGCCACCAGCACGCGGTCCACCTCCAGCGTGTGCGTCGCGCCGCCGCTCTCCACCGTGAGCGTGGCCCCCGTGGCGGTCACCTTGGCGCCGGTGATCTTCGACCCGGTCAGCACGTTGATCTTCCGCTTCTTGAACGCCCGCGCCAGCTCGGCGCTGCAGTCGGCGTCCTCCAGCGGCAGGATGGTGGGGGCCACCTCCACCAGGTGCACCTCCGAGCCGAAGGCGTTGAACACGTCGGCAAACTCGCACCCCACGGCGCCGGCGCCCACCACCGCCAGCCGCTTGGGGGCCGATTCCGCCACCAGCGCCTCGTCGCTGGAGAGGACCACCTTCCGGTCCAGCTCCAGCCCCACCTGCGGCAGCCCGCGCACGCGCGACCCGGTGGCAATCACCACGGCCTTCTTCGCCTCGTAGGTGGCCTTCTTCCCCTCGGCGTCGGTGACGGTGATGCGCTTGCCCTTTTCCAGTACGCCGGTGCCGCGGATCCACTGCACCTTGTGCTTCTTGAAGAGGAACTCCACCCCCTTGGAGTTCTGCGCGCTCACGCTGCGCGACCGCTTCATGGCGGGGCCGAAGTCCAGCGTCACCCCGTCGATGGTGATGCCATGCTCCTTCGCCTTCCCCAGCTTGGTGGCCAGCCCCGCGCTCTCCAGCAGCGACTTGGCGGGGATGCACCCCCACAGCACGCAGGTGCCCCCCAGCCCTTCGCGTTCCACCACCGCCACCTGCATCCCCAACTGGGCGCAGCGAAGGGCACACACGTAACCGGCGGGGCCGCCGCCAAGGATGAGGACGTCGAAGGAGGTCATGGCAAGCCAGGAAAGGTCCGGGTGAACGAGCGAAACGCCGACAGCGGAAAATAGCGGAGGGACCGGTTTCAGAAGGGGCGCCTGACCGCCGATCGCACGCCGTCGGAGAACACGACCTCCACCCGCCGCGCACCGGTGTTGATGGACCGGTCGGGGGTGCGCACGAAGGCCAGGATCTCCCCGCTTTCAGCGTCCCGCACCAGGGCCATGGCCACGCCGCCCCCCAGCCACCGCACGCGGGTGCGCCCTCCTTGGGTCACGGCGGTGGCGCTGTCCGCGGCCACGGCGGCCGCCAGCCGTTCCCTCCCCTCCGGGTCGCGCGCCACGGCGCGCGTGGCACTGCGGGTGGGAACGCGCACGTCGCGCACGCGCACCCCCGCCAGCCGCCCCGCCTGCGCGGCGCCCAGCGGCACCACCACGGCAAAGTGCTCCCCCGGGGCGTGGTCTACCGCCAGCGGTTGCACCGCCTGCGCCGCCAGCGGTGCCCCCGTCTCGTCCAGCAACTCCA
Source organism: Gemmatimonas sp. (assembly GCA_044352305.1). Classification (GTDB taxonomy): domain Bacteria; phylum Gemmatimonadota; class Gemmatimonadetes; order Gemmatimonadales; family Gemmatimonadaceae; genus Gemmatimonas. Next base: position 1,738 of record JBILED010000250.1, on the reverse strand, counting down.
CCCGTAGCGTTCCCCCGGAGGCCGGCGCGGTGGCGGGGGCCGTCACCGCAAACGCCGGCTCCAGCACCACCCGCCCCCCCTCGACGCGCCCCCATACCAGCACGCCGGGTTCGCGCGCCGCCGCGCGCCGCGCCTGCGCCCCCGCGGTGGTGCGGTGCTGCAGCACGGCGTTCCAGGTGTAGTCGCTCACCCACTGGTTGTCGCAGTACCCCATGATGTCGGTGGCCGTGGGGAGCACCACCGCGTTGGTGGAGGGATTCCACCCGTACTGCCCGATCACCCCGCCGCCGTAGGGGTACCCGCCCTCGCCGTCCACGTCGCAGGGGGCGTGGAAGCGCCCGAAGTTGTGCCCCCACTCATGCGCCGCCACCGCTGGCGCGCTCCCCGCGACGTCCCAGCCGATCCCCGTGCGCCCGGGGGTATACGCCACCCCCGCATACCCCGAGGGGTAGGTGGTCTTGAGGACGCCGTAGTAGTACGTGCCGGCGGCGGCGCCGTCGGTGGCGCGCAGCGCCTGCACTTCGCTCAGGATGGTCGTCCACTTCCCCAGGCTGTCCGCTTCCAGCGTGGTGACGCTGCTGGTGAAGGGCGCGCGGATGCTGCTGCTCACCGACGGCATGGGGAACAGCCGCTGTGCGAGGTCGGTGAAGGACGCCGCATTGGCGGCGGAGACGTTCCCCGTGTTGCTGCCGATGGTCACGGGGATGAAGCGCACCGTGAAGGCGGGGACGCTGGTCACGGTGAAGCTGTGCGGCGTGCCGCCGACCGGCCAGCTATTGTCGCTGCGGTCGGCCTCGGCCAGGGTGTTGGCCGGGTCCAGTTCCGCCAGGATGCGCAGCCCGTCCACCACCTCCCCCGCCGTGAGCGACAGGTTCCAGGTGGAGGTGAGCACCTCGGGGGCGATGGTGGTGCGCACCGACCCCTCGGGGGCGGTCACGGTGGCGGTGCGTACCAGCGTGGCGCCGTTGAACACGCTCACTCGCACGGGGGGCGTGGCGCTGTTGGGCAGCGCCGAAGTGACGAAGACGCGCAACAGCCCCGCGCGACCGGCCACCAGCCCCGCGCTCCGCTCGGGGGTCTGCACCGCCTGCACCACGTAGGCGTTGCTGATCTGGAAGTTGGCCACCGGGGGGGTGACGGTGACGGGCACCGTGGTGGTGACCGACGCCGCGGTGAAGCCGGTGGCCGCTGCCGTGAAGGCGGTCACGGTGATGGTGGCGCTCCCCTGCGCCACGGCGGTGACCACTCCGCCCGACGACACGGTGGCCACCCCGCCATTGCTGGTGGCGTAGCTGTAGCCAGGGGCCGGGGCGCCGACGGGTTGCGTGGGGGTGGGCGTAAGCGATCGCACGGAGCCCACCCCGATGGACAGTGACGCCGGGGTGACCGTCACCGAGGAGATGCCCGGAGCCGGGGCGGAGACGGTGATGGCCACGGTCGTGGTCACGGAAGCGGCGGCAAAGCTGGCGGTGGCGGCGGTGGAGGCGGAGATGGTGATGGTGGCCGCCCCGGGGGCCACGGCGGTGATGAGCCCGCTGCCGGACACGGTGGCCACGGCGGGGGCGCTGGAGGTATAGCTGTAGCTGGCGGCGGGGGCGCTGACGGGGTGGGCGGGGAGGGGGACCAACTGGCGTGTGCCGCCGGTGACCAGCGCACTGGCGGCGGGGGAGGCTGACACGGCGGTGATCCCCGGCGGAAGTGCGGAGACGGTGACCGCCACGGTGGTGGAGGCGGTACC
>JBILED010000249.1:0-3948 GCA_044352305.1 Gemmatimonas sp. | reverse complement strand
GAACGTGGGGTGCGGGGAGGACGTGGCCATCGGGGAGCTGGCCCGCCTGGTGGCGGAGATCGTGGGGTACCCCGGGACCATCGCGTTCGACCTCAGCAAGCCCGACGGCACCCCGCGCAAGCTGCTGGACGTGCGCCGGCTGGCGGCGCTGGGGTGGAGCGCGAGGATTGGGCTGCCGGAGGGGATCCGGGAGACGTACGAGTGGTTCCGGGGTGAGCAGCACCCCGGCGGCGCTTAGGGCACCGCCCACACGTGTGCGGATTCACGGCGTTCTTCTCATGGCAAGGCATCGAGGACCGGCATCTGGAGGCGCTGGCTCGGTGCAACCGGGACATGCGCCACCGGGGCCCCGACTAGGAGGATGTCTGGCACGATACCCGGGTCGCACTGGCGCACGTGCGCCTCTCCATCATCGGTGTTGCCAACGGCCACCAGCCGATCTTCAATGAGGACCGGACCGTTGCCATGGTGTGCAACGGGGAGATCTACAACTATCGGGCGTTGCGAAAGGATCTCGAGGCACGCGGCCACCGGTTTGCCACGGATTCCGATTGCGAGGTCATCGTCCACCTCTACGAGGAGCAGGGGGCGGCGCTGTGCGCGCCGCTGGACGGCATGTTCGCCTTCTGCCTCTACGATGCCCGCTCTGGGCACCTGCTCGTGGCACGAGACCGTCCCGGAAAGAAGCCTCTGTACTACGCGCAGACCCCGGACGGTCTGGTCTTTTCCTCGGAACTCGAGGCGATCCGGACCAGGTTCCTGCGCAAAGCCACCCCGAATTACGAGGTGCTCCGCCAGGTCCAGCAGTACTCCTACGCGATCGATCTCGAGGCGACGTGGGTGACCGAGATTCGGAAAGTGCCTCCCGCCTGCTTCATGCTGGTCACCCCGGACCACGCGCAGCCGCAGTGCACGCGCTATTACCGGCGCCGCATAGTCCCAAGCTTTTCCGGCAGCTATCGCGAGGCGTGCGAGGAGGTTGGCCGCTTGCTGGTCGCTGCTGTCGAGGCACGGCTCCACAGTGAGGTCCCCGTGGCGGTCTTGCTCAGCGCGGGCGTCGACTCCTCGGCGGTGGCCGCCATCGCGCGCACGTTACGCGGGGAGGTCAACGTGCTCTCGGCCGGATACGCCGGCCACCATGCGGTGGACGAACGGGCCGCCGCGCGGCGGCTGAGCGATGACCTTGGGCTGTCGTGGCACGATGTGGAGTTGCGGGAGGAGGACTTCGCCACCAGCCTGGATGCCATTCTGGCCAGACTGGACGAGCCCAACGGCGATGTCGCGATGTTTGCGCAATGGGAGATCTACCGGCAGGCCCGCGAGCGGGGCTTCACCGTGCTACTCAGCGGAAACGGTGGCGACGAACTGTTCTTCGGCTATCCTGAGCACAACGCCCACGCACGCGCGCTGGCGTGGCTTGAAGCGGCGATGGTGCGAAACCCGGTGCTTTCCGCGCGCCACGCGGTTCGCCTGCTAGCAGGCCAACTGTTGGCGCGTCTGCGCGGCAGGGATCGGTACGTCCTGGACCGCCTGGCTCCACGGGCCTTCCCGGCAATGGCGGAACTCGAGGACTTGGCGGCCCACACGGGTGCGGCCAGGGCGCCGCTCCAGCAGGGCGACTGGTATCGTTCGCGGCTGCCCAATGCCCTCGATCGGGTCTACCACTTCATGAGCGGCCCCTGGCTGGCCAACAACTGCTATTTCCTCGCTGACAAGCTGGCAATGGCGCACTCAATCGAGGTTCGGTCCCCGTTGGCCGACCGTGCACTGACCGACTTCGTGGACACGTTGCCGCTGTCGGTGAAGTTCCCGGGCGGACGGCCCAAAGGGCTCTTGAAGGACAGTCTGGGCGCGCTACTGCCCGCATACGTGCTGGAACGGCCGAAAACCGGCTTCACGCCGCCAACGCGATTCGTGGACCATGTCATCCGATCCTATCGTCGCGCGTTCTTCCAGACGATGCCCAGTACCTTGGCGCAGCTGATCACCGACAACTTTGCTGCCCGACTCTGAGTGCCTGCCCCGATAGCACTGTTCGCCTACAGCAGGCCGGAACATCTGCGGAAGACGCTGGAGGCGCTGAGTCGGAACCATCTGGCCGCGCAATCCACCCTTCACGTGTATGCAGACGGACCCAAGCCCGGCGCGGATGGGCAGACCCTAGACCGGATACGGCAGGTCCGCGCGGTGCTGCGCGAGCCATGGGGCTTTGCGACCATTCGCGTCGTCGAGCGGGAGGCCAATGTCGGCCTTGCCAACAGCGTGATCGCCGGGGTCACGGAGGTCGCGGGCGCGCATGGTCAGGTGATCGTGCTCGAGGATGACCTGGTCACGTCAACCGGGTTTCTGCGCTTCATGAACCAGGCCCTTGAGACCTATGCCGATGCCCCGCAGGTCATGCAGGTGTCCGGATACCAGTTTCCCATCGAGTTCCCGGCAGCAATCCCGGAAGCCTTCTTCCTGCCATTCACGACCAGCTGGGGATGGGCCACGTGGAAGCGCGCGTGGGACAGGTTTGATCCACACGCGCTAGGGTGGCAGGACTTGCGCGTCAGTGCGGCGTTGCGGAACCGGTTCAACCTTGACGGCTCGCATCCCTACTCGGACATGCTTGTGGACCAGATGCAGCGTGGGACGCTCGATTCCTGGGCCATTCGATGGTGGTGGAGCGTGTTTCGACAGGATGGCATCGTGTTGCACAGCCGCGGTTCACTCGTGCGCAACATCGGGTTTGACCAGCTGGCTACCCACACGAAGTCCGGCACGCATCTCGCGCACGGCCGACTCGAGAGCGAGGGGCCGCCGGCCCTGCCCCTGTCGTGCAGCGTGCATCAGGAGGCCTATGGGGTCATCAAGTCGTGGCTGGCCCGCTCCGGCGAGCCCGCAGGTCTAGCCCGGCGGGTCGGCAGATGGATGAGCCGCTGGCAGACGTGATTGCGTCAGCATCGGCCAAGTGCCGCAGGTCCCTCGTGCGTCACGGCGAATGACGACGGCCCGCCCGTCCCGAGGCGCGAGCTTGCCGGTTCGCCTGCTCCGGCGGGTCGCCCTTCGCCTCTTCAGGCTGTGCATCCCCCCCGGCGCCGTGGACGCGATGCTGTGCGACGAGCAGGCCGCAGCGTGCCGCAGGGACAGCCAGCCCCATCCCAGCAGCGTGTTTCTGAAGGGCGCCCGGGTTCACAATCTGCACGGGGCCCCTGGGCGGATCCGCATCGGACCGCACACCCGCGTGCGTGGCGAACTCCTGATTTTCGCTCATGGCGGAGAGATCACCATCGGTTCATACTGCTATGTGGGCGCCGACAGCCGCATCCACTCGGGGGAGCGTGTCGAGATCGGCGATCACGTCCTGATCTCCCACAACGTCAACGTCGCCGACACCGATTCGCACGAACTCTCGCATCTGGAGAGGGCCGACGGGTTCCGCACCCTGATCACCACCGGTCATCCAACGACCAAGGGAAGCGTTGCCACGGCCCCGGTCGTCATTGAGGATCACGCGTGGATTGGGTTCAATGCCGTCGTGCTGAAAGGGGTGCGCATCGGTAAGGGGGCGGTGGTCGCCGCCGCCTCCGTGGTCACGCGTGACGTCCCTCCATTCACGCTGGTGGCGGGCAACCCCGCGCGCGTGGTCCGGCAACTCGAGGCGGCGGGGACCGCCGGCGGTGAGGGCCATCCCCGTGCGTGACGTGGTGCGGCGCTGGCTGGAGCGCTCAAGGGAGCGCGACGCTTCCCGGGCCCGCGCCGGGCGCATCCGCACCTACCACGCCGGTGGACGCGTGCCCTGGAGCCTCGGCTACCTCGACTGGCGTGACGACGAGATTTGCCGGGCGCTTGGCGATCCCGACGTCCTGGCGGCGATCCGGGCAGGTGCCTTCCCCGAGCGGTACGGTGTGGGGCTGGACGAGAGGATCGCCGAGTACGGGTGGCTGTTCTCGCGGATGCGTCCGG
>JBILED010000248.1:0-3956 GCA_044352305.1 Gemmatimonas sp. | reverse complement strand
CGAAGCGCTTCTTGTCGCGCACCAGCTCCTGATAGGAGCGCGACAGGCGGAGGCGGGGGAGGTTGGTGTCGTTCAGGAACACCAGGTACGCCCCGTCCACCTTGTCCACCACCAGGTCGGGGATGATGTAGTCGTCCCCCCCGCCGCCGTAGCGGAGCCCGGGCTTGGGGTCCAGCTTGGCCACCTCGTCGGCGGCGGCCTGCACCGCCTGGGGGCTGATGCCGAAGCGCTTGGAGAGCTCGCTCCAGCGGTGCCCGATGAGCTCGTCGAAGGCCTCGGCAACCAGCCGGTAGGCGAGGCCGTCGGCCCGGCCGGCGGCCCGCAGCTGCAGCAGGAGGCACTCGCGCAGGTCCCGCGCGCCCACGCCGGGGGGGTCGAGGTCCTGGATGATAGCCAGCATCGCCTCGACCTCCTCGGCCGCGTACAGCGGGAGGGGGCCATCGAACCCGCGCGCCTCGGCTTCGCGCTCCAGCACCTCGTTGACGCCGTGCCGGATCTCGGCGAGGGTGCACGCCAGGCGCCCGTCGTCGGCGATGTTGCCGATGAATTCCTCGGCCAGGAACGCCTGGCGCGGCGTCAGGTCCAGCAGCGACAGCTGGTCGGCCAGATGGTCGGAGAGATGCCGGGCGTCCACGGTGACCGGCTCGAACCACTCCTTCTCCTCGTGCTCCTCCCGCATGCCGCCGGTCTCGAAGCCGTCCAGCAGCACGGCCTCCCAGTCCACGTCGTCATCCCCCGACTTCTCCGGCTCGGGTTCCGCGACGGCGTCCGGCTCCGTCAGGTCCTCGGCCTCGGCGGCCTCCTCTCCCTCGGCCTCCCCCTCCTCCTCCGGCTCGAGCATCTCGAGGAACGGGTTGGTGAGGAGTTCCTGCTTGAGGTGCTGCTGCAGGTCCAGGAGGGGCATGTACAGGAGGTCCATCGCCTGGTACAGGCGCGGATTGACCTTCAGTTCCTGGCGGAGCCCCGCCTGTTGCTGCAGCCCGGTCTTCATGGCGTATCGCCCCCCTCGTCGCTTTCGGCAAAGCGGGCGCGGAGCCGGGCCGTCAGGGTGGGGCCCAGGTAGATCTCCGCGACCGTGTCGTCGAAGACCAGTTCACGAACTGTACCGGAGACCTTCACCTGGCCGTCGAACATGATGTAGGCCCGGTCGACGATGTCGAGGGTCTGCTCGACATTGTGGTCACTGATGAGCACGCCTATGCCACGATGGCGGAGTCCGGCCACAATGGTCTGGATGTCGTGCACCGCAATGGGGTCCACGCCGGCGAAGGGCTCGTCCAGCATCATGAAGCGCGGCTCGGTGACCAGAGCCCGCGTGATTTCCAGGCGCCGCCGCTCCCCGCCGGAGAGCTGGTACGCGCGGGACTTGCGCAGATGCTTGATGCCGAGCTCGTCCAGCAGGAGCTCCAGGCGGGCGGCCCGCTCGGCGGCCGGGAGCGGCAGCGTTTCGAGGATGGCGAGGATGTTCTCCTCGACGGTGAGCTTTCGGAACACGGACGGTTCCTGCGCGAGGTACCCCACCCCCTGCCGGGCCCGCTGGTACATGGGCATGGCGGTGATGTCCCGTCCGTCGAGCGCAATTGTGCCCGCCTGGGGGGCAATGAGCCCGACCAGCATGTAGAAGGTGGTGGTCTTGCCGGCCCCGTTGGGGCCCAACAGCCCCACGATCTCCCCTTGGGCGACCCGCAGGGCCACGTCGTTCACCACGCGCCGTCCGCGGTACACCTTCACCAGCCCCGAGGCGGCCAGCACGGCGCCGGGGGCGGCGGTGACCGCTTCGGGGCGCGGCCCACCCCGGGGCGTCGCGGCGCCCTGCTGCCGCAGCTGCTCGGCGAGGTCGGCCCGAATGGCAGCCTCAAGCCCGCCCAGCTCCCCCTCGAGCCGCAGGTGCGACTCCGGGGTGGGCACACCGTCACCCAGCGGCACCAGCAGCCGGGCAACCGCCAGTCGCGGCAGCACTGCCGCCACATGGCTGCGGAGCTCGTCCAGCGGTACCTGCCCCACCTCCGGATGCCACTCGCGATAGCGATGGACGAGCAGGTGGAACGGGACGTCGCCGTCGGCATCGGCCACGGCGAGCGCCGCGGCCAGCACGTGCACGCCGGCGCGGTCGGCGCCGAGGCGCTCGTCGACGAGCGACCGGAGCGCATCGGGAACGCCCGGGGGCGCAGCGGAGGACGAGGGCTCGTCGGTCATGGGGTTCGGCGCAGGTAGACCGGGGAGGCGCGGCCACCACCAGGCGGCCGCGGTGGCGCCGGTGGGCGTGACCCGTTGGAGGCGGGACGCGGGCGGGTGCCGGCGCCCGTCGTGTCAGCCAGCGAATCCGGCGCGGGTTCGAGGAACAGGCCGGAGGCCGCCGAGTCCACCCGCACGCGCCGCACCGCGCCGCTGTCGAATTGCACGGTGATCCGCCGGCCGCGCGTATAGGTGATGCTGGGCGGCTTGGTGCGCCCTTCGCGCGAGGCCATCTGGAAGAGGGAGCTGGCCGAACCGATCGCCTGGATCTCCCGCACGGTGGCGCCGGCCGTGTCCTTCGCCGCCGGTCGTCCGGCGCTGTCCGGCGGCGCGCTGGTGGAGTCGAACCAGGCGTAGAGGCTGTCCCCTCGGAGCAGGTCGGGGTCCTCGGTGACCATCCGGGTGGTATCGGGCATGCCGCGCGCGGCGGCTCCGCCCACGGCGCGCAGTTCGCGCACGCGCTGCCCCGGCAGCCGAATGTGCAGCGAGTCGGCGTCCACGTCCTGCGTGGCGGTGCGCGCCACCGACCGCCCCTCGCCGGAGGCGTAGGCCTCCTCCAATTGTTGGGCCGCCAGGCGCAGGTCGATCCGCTCGGACTCGAGTCGCACGTCGGCGCTGACGGCCGTCGCCTTGTGCAGCGCCACCACGCGGGTGAGCTGGCGCTGCGCCGTGAACAGGTCGATCGTGTCGCCGGTCAGGGTGAAGGCCTGGGTGGAGTCGAGGTTGCGGATGCGCGCCCCGCGGATGAGTCGCGCCCGCTCGGTGCCGTTGTCGAAGGTGGCCGAGTCGGCGTAGCCGGCGATGGTTTCGCGATTGATGACCACGTCCCCCCAGGCGACTGCGGCCGAATCGCCGCGCTGCTCGAGGGTGTTGGCGGTGATCGTCACCGGTGGCGAGGGGCGACCGACGCTATCCAGCTCGATCAGGCGAGCCACGGGGCGTCCCGGTGCCACCATGCGCGACGGCGCCCCGCCCGGCACCTCGCGATAGTACTCCAGCGTGTTGGAGGTCAGCGTGCTCCCGGTGCGCAGCTGGGTGGTCACCACATTGCCGTCGGCATAGAGGCGCCCTTCACGGGTGAAATACGTGGCATGGTTGGCCGTGAGCCGCAGCTTCCCGGGCTCCTCGTACGACACATTGCCGTACAAGTTGACCACGCCGGCGGCCTGGAACTGCTCGGCGCTGTCGGCGCGCAGGCGGTTGTTCTCCCCCTGGCAGTGGCCGACGAATCCGCCGCCGATGAAGGTGTTGGCCACGTCCTCGCTGACGCGGCTGTACACCAGGCGCGTCTCCGGGGGCGACTCGTCGAAGTCGAGGATGCACTCCCGGGTGGCAGCGCGCGGCTTTCGCCGCGGTGGCTTGACGGTGTCCGCGGGGGCCTTGGCGCTGTCGGCCGGAGGCTTTCCGGCCAGCGCCGTGTCGGCAGGGGCCTTCTTCACGCTGTCGGCTGGGGGCCTGGCGCTATCGGGCCGAGCCACAGGGGGGGGCGTCTCGGCGGCGGCCGGCGGAGAGGGCTGCGGCGCCCGCGTGCCGCGAGGCGCGCATGCGCCAAGTGCCGCGAGCAGGGCACCGGCGACGCCCACGGTCCACCGCCGGTGCGCCGCACCATGAAGGACTCCGCCCCGTGCGCGCATGGTCAGCGGGTGGGGACCTTGACCGGTGCCACGCCCTTGCAGCTGCGCAGGCACCGGAAGTTGGTGAGGCGCGGATCGGACTCGAAG
>JBILED010000062.1:0-13302 GCA_044352305.1 Gemmatimonas sp. | reverse complement strand
AGCACCAACGACACCATCCCCACCAACATCCGCCTGGCGGCGCTGCGGCAGCTGCCGGGGCTGCTGGCGGCGGTGGAGGCGCTGCGCGACGCGCTGGCGGCCAAGGGGCGCGAGTTCGACGGCATCGTGAAGGCGGGGCGCACGCACCTGCAGGACGCCATGCCCATCCGCCTGGGGCAGGAGTTCACCGCCTACGCGGGCACGCTGGAGCGGTGCCGGCGCCGCATCGCCGAGGCGGGGGACTACCTGAATGACCTGGGGATCGGCGGGTCGGCGGTGGGCACCGGGGTCACGGTGGAGCCGCAGTACCCGGCGCTGATGAACACGCACCTCAAGGCCATCACCGGGATCGCGTCGCTGCGCGTGGGCGCCGACCGCATCCAGCTCATGCAGAGCATGGGCGACGCCGCGGCCTTCTCGGCGTCGCTGCGCGGCCTGGCGCTCGACCTCTCCAAGATCGTCAGCGACCTGCGCCTCATGGTGTCCGGGCCCCGCACCGGGCTGGACGAGATCATCCTCCCCGCCGTGCAGCCGGGGTCGTCGATCATGCCTGGCAAGATCAACCCGTCCATCCCCGAGATGGTCAACCAGGTGTGCTTCCAGGTCATCGGCTGCGACACCACGGTGGCCATCGCCGCCGAGCACGGGCAGCTGGAGCTCAACGTGATGATGCCGGTCATCGCGCACAACATCCTGCTGTCCATGCAGATCCTCACGGGGGCCATGGGCACGCTCACCGAGCGGTGCGTGCGGGGCATCCAGGCCAACGCCGCGATGTGCGAGTACTGGGTGGAGCGGTCGGCGGCGCTGGCCACGGCCCTCATGCCCCAGATCGGCTACGCGGCCGCGGCGGAGATCTCCAAGCGGTCGGTCAAGGAGGGGGTCCTCATCCGTGAGCTGGTCAAGCGCGAGCAAGTGCTCCCCGCCGACGAGGTGGACGGGGTGCTCGACCTGCGGAAGATGACGGAGATCGGCGTCCCCAGCGGCAAGCACGGCGCCGTCGCCGGCGGCTGAACCTCCGGGGCAGGGGAGCGGGAACCCGCCCCTCCCCTGCCTCCGGCGGGCGGCGCTTGTCCTTCCGCCCCGGGACCCGTAGACTCACGGGATGCGCATCACCACGTGGGCGGAGTACGGACTGATCTGTGCGCTGCACCTGGCCCGGCGGGCCGGGAGCGGCCCGGTGACCGGCCGGGAGGTGGCCAGCCAGGAGCGCCTGCCCGGCGATTATGTCGAGCAGATCCTGCTGCGCATGCGCCGCGCCGGGATCGTCAACAGCACGCGCGGCGCCCGGGGCGGTTACGCGCTGGCCCGCGAGCCCCAGGCCATCTCGGTGCGCGACGTGATCCAGGCCTCCGAGCATGCCACCTTCGACCTGCATTGCATCTCGCATCCGGTCGACGAGGCGCGGTGCGCCGAGGCGGAGAACTGCAGCATCCGGCCGGTCTGGCTGCTCCTGCAGCAGCGCATCGATGAAGTGCTCGAGGGGGTCAAGCTGAGCGACCTGCTGGCCGACGAGGCCTCGGTGCGCGGGCGCGTGGGGCTGGTGCAACTGGCCTCCGCCGTCGGCCGTCCCGCCGAGGTGTCGGCCATCGCCGGCTAGGGGCGCGTGCCCCCGTTCTGGTCCTCGCGGCCGGCCGGCCCCGGTCCCCGCCAGCGGGCGGAGCACTTCGTCCGGGCCCTCGGACTCCCGCTCCCGGATGCCGAGTGGGCGTGGATCGAGGCGCTGGGCGTGCCGACCGCCGTCGCCCGTCGGGAAGTGACGTGGGCGGTGCGCGCCGTCGGGCTCATCGTGGCGTCACGCGACGCCCTGGATGACCAGACGGTGGCCGAGGTCACGCACGCTCTGGAGCGGGCCACCTCGGCGGATGCCGGGTGGTCGGACCGGCGGGGGCAGTACCTGGAGGCCCACGGCGCGCGCGGGACGGGGGATGCCGTGGCCCGCCGCCTGGCGCGCGTCCTGCTGGCTGCCGCTGGCGTCCCCGACGCGCCGGAGCCCCTGGAGGTGGCCGCGGCCTTCCTCATGCGTCAGCGGGTGCGCCTCAACGGCGAACTGGGGCGTGCGTTCGGGGTGGCCCAACTCCCCGAGGACCGTCCCCCGTCAGCCGCGCGGGGCTGACGGTCCACCCCGCCGGGACCGCCAACCTGCCCCCCGTCCGCCATGCACCGCGGGCCCGTCACCAGAATGGCGACGGGCCCGCGGTGCATCGCAACCTCGACTGCTGTGGATCCTGCTCAGGGATGCCCTTCAGGTGCCGAAGGCCGGACTCGAACCGGCACGTCCTTGCGGACACTGCGCCCTGAACGCAGCGCGTCTACCAATTCCACCACTCCGGCAGGTCCTCCCCGGTCGGCGGCGTCACAACCACCACGTTCCGGCAAGGAAGACCATTATAGGGCGGGCGGGGGCAGGAAGTCAACGCCACCGGGCGCCCGAAATGCCACCCCGACCTGTTAGCTTTGCCACGTATGGCCAAGGCGGATGACACCGAGCCCCAGGAACTGATCGCCCGGAACAAGCGGGCGCGCCACGACTACGAGATCCTCGACAGTTGGGAGGCCGGCCTCGTCCTCACCGGCACCGAGGTCAAGGCGCTCCGGGAGGGGCGCGCCAACCTCACCGACGCCTTCGGCATCATCAAGGACGGCGAGGTGTTCCTCCTCAACCTGCACGTCGGCCACTACGGGCTGGGGAACGTGCACAACCATGAGCCCACCCGCACCCGGAAGCTCCTCCTGCACCGGCGCGAGATCCGCCGTCTCATCGGCGCCGTCGAGCGGCAGGGGCTCACGCTGGTGCCGCTGGACCTGTACTTCAAGGGGGGGCGGGTGAAGACGCGGCTCGCGCTGGTGCGCGGCAAGCAGCAGCACGACAAGCGTGAGGACATCAAGCGCCGCGACGCGCAGCGCGAGATCGCCCGCGCCCTGCGCCAGCGCTGAGCACCCGTGACGGTCCTGCTCCCGCTGGCCACGTTGCTGCAGCTCACGGTGGCGGCCCCCGTTCTGGTGCCACCGCCGTTGGTGGTGCGCGTGGACGAGGCCCGGCGGGAGGTGCCCGTGACCGCACGGGGCGACGGCACGCGCCTGGTGCCGCTGGCGGCGCTGGCCGAGGCGCTCGAGGGGCAATTGCGTCCGTCGAGCGCCCACGGCGCCGGATGGCGGCTGGTGGTGGACAGCCTGGGGGTGGACCTCGAGGTTGGGCGTGCCATGGCCGTGGCTGGCGTGGATACCCTGCCGCTCCCCGGTGCGGTGGAACTGCGCGGGGACACGGTGTTCGTGCCGGAGGCGCTGGCCATCGAGGTGCTCCCGGCGCTTGGCGTGGGGGTGGCGTTCGATGGCGCGGCGCGCGAACTGCTGCGCATTCCGCTCCGTCCGCCTGCCACGGCAGGGGCAGGTGCGGCGGAGCGGGGGCGCCCCGATCACGCCGCCAGACGGCAGCCGGTCGTGGTGGTCGATCCCGGGCATGGGGGGCGCGACGCCGGCATGGTCGGGATGCGCGTCAACGGGCACACGCTGATGGAGAAGCAGGTGACGCTGGCGGTGGCCCTGGCCCTGCGCGAGGCGCTGGAGGCGCACGGCGTCCGGGTGGTCCTCACGCGGGAGCTCGACACGCTGGTCCCGCTGCTGGAGCGTGGGCGTCTGGCCAATGCGGCCCGCGGCGACCTGTTCATCTCGTTGCACGTCAATGCCGCCAGCCCGGAGTGGAGCAGTCCCGGGGGCATTCGCGGGTTCGAGACCTTTGTGCTGGCTGAGGCCCAGACGGCCGACCAGCGACGCCTGGAATCGCGCGAGAACGCGGCCGTGCGTTTCGAGGGCCCGACGGACGGGGGTGACGGGGGGGCGCTGGACCTGGTGCTGCGTGACCTGGAGCAGAACGCCCACCAGCGTGCTTCCGCCGACCTCGCGGCCCTCCTGCACGGGGGGCTGCGGGAGGTCCACCCCGGCCCCAGTCGTGGCGTGCAGCAGGCCGGGTTTCGGGTGCTCCGCGCGGCCTACATGCCCGCGGTGCTGGTGGAACTGGGGTATGGGACCCACCCGGGGGACGCGGCGTTTCTCGCCGATCCTGCCCGCCAACGCGCGCTCGCCGGGGCCCTCGCGGAGGGCACGCTGCGATTCCTGACCCGGTATCCCATGGGCGAGGGGGGGCGATGACCTCTCGTCCCCGGTGGCCCCGTCACCACTCCCGCCCGTCGCACCATGTCCGGTTCCCCTGACGCCATGGATCCCCGCTCCGCAGCCACGGCGCCCGATGCGCCACCCATCCCTCGCAGCCACGTGGCAGGCCTTGCCTTTCGGAACCCGGTGGTGCTGGCGTCCGGCACCGCCGGCTTTGGGATGGAGGTGGCGGAGGTGTTGGACCTGGACGCGGTCGGTGCCTTGGCCACCAAGGCCGTGAGCGTGCTGCCCCGCGCCGGAAACCCGGCGCTGCGCGTGGGGGAGTTCGCCGGCGGCATGGTCAACGCGGTGGGGCTGGCCAACCCCGGGCTGGAGGCGGTGCGGCGGGAGTGTCTGCCCTGGCTGCCGGCGCATCATCCGGGGACGCGGGTGCTGGTCAACGTGGTGGGCAATCGCGTGGAGGAGTTCGAGCAGGTCGTGGCCACCCTGGACCCGGAGCCGGGGGTGGACGGCTTCGAACTCAACGTGAGCTGCCCCAATGTGAAGGCAGGCGGGCTGGAGTTCGGGGCGGACGCCGTGGTGCTGGCCGAGCTGGTGGCGGCGGCCCGACGAGTCACGGCGCGGCCGCTGTTTGTGAAACTGTCCCCCACGCTCGGTGCGGGGATCGCCGACATGGCGCGGGTGGCCGTGGACCACGGCGCCACCGGGGTGACGGTGGTGAACACCCTCCCCGGGCTGGTCATCGAGACGGCGCAACGCCGCCCGCGGCTCTCCTTCGGGAGCGGGGGCGTCAGCGGGCCGGCGCTCCTGCCGGTGGGGGTGCTGGCCACGTGGCGAGTGCACCAGGCGCTCCCCCACATCCCGGTGATTGGCCTCGGCGGAGTCAGCTCGGCGGACGATGCCCTGCAGTACCTGCTGGCGGGGGCATCGCTGGTGGGGGTGGGGACCGCCGCGCTGCGCGATCCCCGTGCCCCCGCCCGGATCGCCCGCGGCCTCACCCGGTGGGCTGAGCGGGAGGGTGTGGACGCGTGGTCCACCGTCCGCGGCACGCTCCGCTGGCCCGGTACCTGACCTGACCTGACCCTTCCTCTGCTGCCAGCCATGTCCGACGCGTTCCCCCCTGCGGCGTTGTCGCCGCTCCCCGCGGCGCCCTCCCGGATTCACCCCATCGTGGCGTTGGACGTCCCCGACCGCGCCGGCGCGGAACGGGTGGTGCGCCAGTTGGGGGAGGCGTGCGGGTTTTACAAGGTCGGCTTGGAGCTGTTTGCCGCGGAGGGCCCGTCGGTGGTGCAATGGCTGCGCGACGCGGGCAAGGCGGTGTTCGTGGATCTCAAGCTGCACGACATTCCGACCACGGTGCATGGGGCGGCCCGGAGCGTGGCGCGGTTGGGGGCGTCGCTGCTGACGGTGCATGCCAGCGGGGGCGCGGCGATGGTGGCGGCGGCGGTGGCCGGTGCGGAGGAGGGGGCCCCCGGCGGAGGGTGCGGGATTGTGGGGGTGACGATCCTGACCAGCCTGGACGCGGGGGCGGTGGCCTCGGCGTGGGGGCGGGACGCGGTGGAGGTGGAGGCCGAGGTGGTGCGGCTGGCCGGGGTGGTGGCGGGGGCCGGAGGGGCCGGGGTGGTGTGCTCCGGGCACGAGGTGGCGGCGGTACGGGTGGCCCATGGCGACCGGCTGGGGACGCTGGTGCCGGGGATCCGCCTGGCCGGTGGGGCCACGCACGACCAGCAGCGGGTGATGACCCCGGCGGCCGCGGCCGCGGCCGGTGCGCGGTGGCTGGTGCTGGGGCGCGCGGTGACGGGGGCGGCGGATCCGGTGGCGGCGCTGGGGGCGGTGCGGGCGGCGTTGGGGGCGGCCACGGCGTAGGGTGGGGCGGGCGGGGGCTCTGCGAGGCTCGGGCGGGGGGCTCCCTTGCCAGCGGTGGCGGGGGCGGCTAGGATTCGAGGCTAGACCTGTTTCCGGCCAGTCCGCTGGCCATCCGGTTGGTGCCCGCGCGCCGTCAGGCCAGAGCTGTTGGCCGACGAGGCGAGTCATCCAGCCAGTCGTCCGTGCGCGGAATCGGCGGGGCGCTCTCCCAGGCGGGAGGCGTCGCGCGGATGGGGCGGATGAAGAACCGTTGCGAGGGGCCCAGCCGGCCGGGAATCCGGTGCGGGAGGCCCCGTCGGCGCCAGGGCGCCGGGGTGACCCGTGAAAGTCCGCAGCAGCGTGAAGCCGATTTGCGAGCACTGCAAGGTCGTGAAGCGACAGGGCGTGACGCGCATCATCTGCAAGCGCAATCCCAAGCACAAGCAGCGTCAGGGCTGAGGAGCGATCAACCATGGCCCGCATCGCTGGCGTCGATCTCCCGCGCGAGAAGAAGGTTGAGATCGGCCTGACGTACATTTTCGGCATCGGCCGCAAGACGGCCCAGCGCATCCTGGCGGCGACGGGGGTGTCCCCGGCGCAGCGCGTGCGCGACCTGAACGACGCCGACCTCAACCGGCTCCGTCAGGAGATCGAGCGCAATCATCGCGTCGAGGGCGCCCTGCGCACCGAGGTGGCGATGAACATCAAGCGCCTGATGGACATCGGCTCCTACCGGGGCACGCGGCACCGCCGCGGCCTCCCCGTGCGCGGGCAGCGCACGCACACGAACGCGCGCACCAAGAAGGGGCCGCGCCGCGCCATCGCGGGCAAGAAGAAGGTGACCAAGTAAGCCATGGCAACCGCGAAGAAGACCAAGCGCGTCGTGGAGGCGGAGGGGATCGCCCACGTCAGCGCCACGTTCAACAACACGACCATCACGATCACCGACCCGCACGGGAACGCGGTGGCGTGGGGCTCGGCCGGCAAGGCCGGGTTCAAGGGGTCCAAGAAGAGCACGCCGTTCGCGGCCACGGTGGCGTCGGAGCAGTGCGCGCGCGAGGCGCTCACGCTGGGCGTGCGCCGGGTGCATGTGCGGGTGCAGGGGCCTGGGAGCGGGCGCGAGTCCGCCATCCAGGCGCTGGCGGCCGCGGGGCTGCAGGTCAAGTCCATCCGGGACGTGACGCCGATCCCGCACAACGGCTGCCGTCCCCCCAAGCGTCGGAGGGTTTGAGCCATGGCCCGGTACACCGGTCCGAGCTGCCGCCAGTGCCGCCGCGAGGGCACCAAGCTGTTCCTCAAGGGCACCAAGTGCTTCACCGAGAAGTGCCCGGTGGAGCGGCGCCCGTACGCCCCCGGCCAGCACGGCCAGGCGACGGCGCGGCGCAAGAAGATGTCGGAGTTCGCCAAGCAGCTGCGCGAGAAGCAGAAGATCAAGCGCATCTACGGGGTGAGCGAGAAGCAGTTCCGCAACACGTTCGAGAAGGTGTCGTCGACGCCGGGGATCACCGGCCACAACCTGCTCGCGGCGCTGGAGACCCGGCTGGACAACGTGGTGTACCGGATGGGGTTTGCCCCCAGCCGGAAGGCCGCGCGGCAGCTGATCCGGCACCGGCACATCGAGGTGCGCGGCGGGCTGGTGGACGTGCCGTCGTACCAGGTGCGTCCCGGGGAGGAGGTGCGGGTGAAGCAAAGCTCGCGCGAGCTGGGGCTGGTGATGGGCGCGCTCGAGCAGGCGGCGCGCGGCACCACGCCGTCGTGGATCGCGGTCGACCGGGAGTCGTTCAGCGGGCGGGTGCTGGAGAAGCCGCAGCGCCAGGCGATTCCGCTGGCGGCGCAGGAACAGCTGGTCGTCGAGCTGTACTCGAAGTGACCGCCGCGCCCCGTGCCGCCCCGTCCGGGGGGCACGGGGCCGAGCGGGGTTCCGGTCGGGACCCGAACTCCCTTGCGAGGCTGCCGCGCGTTCGGGGCGGGGCAGCGCGTCACTGCGGCCGTCCGGCTGCGGTGTGACCCAATCCAGTCCGCCATCCCATGGCCACCATCGATCTCTCCGGGCTTGTTCGCCCGCAACTCGTTGAGGCAACCCGGCGCGAGGACGCGCCCAACGTCGCCGAGTTCCGCCTCCAGCCTCTGGAGCGCGGCTTCGGGCACACGCTGGGCAACGCCATGCGGCGCCTGCTCCTGTCGTCGCTGCGCGGCTCCGCCGTGTGGGCGTTCCGCATTGATGGCGTGGTGCACGAGCACCAGACCATCCCGGGCGTCGTCGAGGATGTCCACCAGTTCATCGGCAACCTCAAGACCCTCACGCTCGCGCTCCCCGACGAGGTCGAGCAGGCCGTCCTGCGCGTCCAGAAGTCGGGCCCGGGGGCCGTCACGGCCGCCGATATCCAGACCGCCGGCGGCGTGCGCATCGTCGATCCGGGCCACCACCTGCTCACGCTCAGCAGCGACCGCGATCTCGCGATCGAACTGTACGTGAACAAGGGGCGCGGCTACATCGAGAGCGACCAGCACCCGATGGAGAAGCACCTGTCGGTGGACGTCGTCCGCATCGACGCCGTCTACAACCCGGTCCGGCGCGCCAATTTCACCGTCGCGGAGACCCGCGTCGGCCAGCGCACCGACTACGATCGCCTCTCCCTCACGGTCGAGACCAACGGCACCATGTCCCCCGAGGAGGCGGTCAGCTACGCCGCCGCCCTCGCGCAGACGCACTTCCAGTACTTCGTCGGCTTCGGCTCCTCCGCCAGCGCCCAGCCGGGCGTCTCCGGTGACGCCGCCAGCGCCGACGCGCTCCGCCTCGCGGACCTCTTCCGCACCCCGATCGATGACCTCGAGCTCTCCGTCCGGTCGGTCAATTCCCTCAAGAACTCCAACATCCGCACCCTCGGCGACCTGGTCCGCCAGACCGAGGCCCAGATTCTCCAGGTGAAGAACTTCGGCAAGAAGTCGCTCCAGGAGATCGCGGCCCTGCTGGAGAAGGAAGGGCTCAACTTCGGCATGCGCTTCGAGGAAGGGGTGGAAGGGGTCCGCATCCTGGACCACGGCACCCCCCCCAGCCGCGCCGCCGAGAACGCCCCCGACGACGATTTCGAGGACTAATCCCCATGCGCCATCGCAAGGCCAACCGCCAGCTCCGGCGGACGAGCGAGCAGCGGCTCGCCCTGCTCCGCAACCTCGCCACCTCGCTCATTGAGCAGGGGGCGATCGAAACCACCGAGGCCAAGGCCAAGGAGCTTCGCCCCTTTGTGGAGAAGCTCATCACCAAGGCCCGCACCGGCACCCTGCACGCCCGCCGCCTCGCCGGCCGCCATGTGCAGAAGCGCGAGGCCGCCGACAAGCTCTTCCAGGAGCTTGGCCCGGCCTTCGCCACCCGCCCCGGCGGCTACACGCGCATCCTCAAGACCGGCCATCGCAAGGGCGATGGCGCGGAAATGGCGCGCATCGAACTGATCCTCGGCTGACCGGAGCACCCATGGCCATCACCCGCAATCGCTGCTACGTGTGTGACAAGGGCGTTGCCTTCGGCAACAACGTGTCGCACGCCAACAACAAGACCCGCCGCACCTGGAAGCCCAACCTCCAGGTCGTCCGCGTCCTCCGCGAGGGCAAGACCATCAAGGTCAAGGCCTGCACCCGCTGCCTCGCCGCCGGCAAGATCCAGCGCGCGCCCCGCGGTCAGGTCGCCGTCGCCTGACCCCGTGCGGGTCGGCCCGGGCGGGGAGCTTGGCACCACCGGGCTCCCCGCCTCGTGCTATCCGCTCCCCGCGCCCCCGACGCTCTCCGCGTTCCCGACATCGATCCCGAACCCCACCCTCCCGTGAAGACGGCGCTCATCACCGGCATCACCGGCCAGGACGGCTCCTACCTCGCCGAGTTCCTCCTCGCCAAGGGCTATCGCGTCGTCGGCGTCGTCCGGCGCTCCTCCACCACCCCCTACGAGCGGATCGCCCACCTCGTCGATCGCGTCGAGCTCGTCTCCGCCGACCTCCTCGACCAGACGTCGCTCACCGACGTCGTCCAGGCCACCCGCCCCGACGAGATCTACAACCTCGCCGCCCAGAGCTTTGTCCAAACCTCCTGGACCCAGCCCGTCCTGACCGGCGAGTTCACCGCCCTCGGCGTCACCCGCATGCTCGAGGCAGTCCGCAAGGCCGCCCCCGACGCCCGCTTCTACCAGGCCTCCTCCAGCGAGCAGTTCGGGCTGGTCGTCGAGACGCCCCAGCGCGAGACGACGCCGTTCTACCCGCGGTCCCCCTATGGCGTCGCCAAGGTGTACGGCCACTGGATCACCGTCAACTACCGCGAAAGCTTCAACCTCTTCGCCGTCTCCGGGATCCTCTTCAATCACGAGTCGCCGCGCCGCGGGCTCGAGTTCGTCACGCGCAAGATCACCGACGGCGTCGCCCGCATCGCGCGCGGCCTCCAGCAGGAGCTGCGCCTGGGCAACCTCGAGGCGCGCCGCGACTGGGGCTTTGCCGGCGACTACGTCGAGGCGATGTGGCGCATGCTCCAGCAGGACGCCCCCGACGATTTCGTCATCGGCACCGGCGAGACCTGGTCGGTGCGGCAGTTCTGCGAGGCCGCGTTTGGCTGCGTCGGACTCGATTACCGCAACCACGTCGTCCAGGACGAACGCTTCTTCCGTCCCGCCGAGGTGGACCTCCTGGTCGCCGATCCCGCCAAGGCGCGCGAACAGCTGGGCTGGACCCCGCGGGTCTCGTTCCAGGGGCTGGTGCAGATGATGGTGGAGGCCGACCTGGCCCGGTACCCGCACGGCGCGTGAGCGGGGCGGACGGCCCGGCCCCCGGGAGGGCGTGACGTGCGGCGCGTGCTGGTCACCGGGGCCTCCGGCTTCGTGGGCGGCTGGCTGTTGCGCGCGCTCCGCGCCGAAGGGTGCGACGTCGTCGCCCTGGCGCCGCACCGGTCGGACGCCGCCGACGCCGGCGTCACCTGGGCTGCGGGGGACCTGCGCGACGATGCCTACGTCGCCGGCGCCCTCGCCGCAGCCGAAGCCGACACGGTCATCCACCTCGCCGCCGTCTCGCACCTCCCCACGGCCGCGGCGGACCCTGCCGCCGCCTGGGACCTCAACGTCACCGCCACCGCGCGCATCCTGCACCACCTCGGGCGTCTGGCGCGCGCGGGGCAGACGCTCCCGCGCGTGTTGATCATCGGCAGTGGCGAGCAGTACGGGCGCCATGACCCTGCCACCGGTCCCCTCCGGGAGGAGACCCCCCAGGCCCCGCGCACCGTGTACGCCGCCACCAAGGCGGCGCAGGAGCTGTGCGCCCTGCAGGCGTGGCGGGCCGGTGGACCGCCGGTGATCATGGCCCGCGGCTTCAACCACAGCGGCCCCGGCCAGGACCCGCGCTTCCTCCTCCCTGCGCTGGTGCGGCGCGCGCTGGCACTCCGGGGCGCCCCCCCCGACACCCCGCTCCTCCTCGGCAACCGCACGCCGGTGCGCGACTTCCTCCATGTGGGCGATGTCGTGGCCGCTTATATTTCCCTCGCGCGGGACGGGGTGCCGGGCGAGGCGTACAACGTGGCGAGCGGGACGGGGTGGGCGGTCGAGGAGGTCGTGGCGCGCGTGCTGGCCCGCGCCGGCGTCCGCGCGGTCCCCACCGAGGACCCGGCGCTCGTGCGTCCGGTCGACATCCCCTGGCTGGTGGGCGCGCCCGACAAGCTGCGCGCCGCCACCGGCTGGCGCCCCCGGCGCTCCCTCGACGACATCATCGACGACCTCCTTCATGCCGAAGCGCACTGACCTGCACCGCATCCTCGTCATCGGCTCCGGGCCGATCGTGATCGGGCAGGCCGCCGAGTTCGACTATTCCGGGACGCAGGCCACCAAGGCGCTGCGCGAGGAGGGCTACGAGGTGATCCTCGTGAACTCCAACCCGGCCACCATCATGACCGACCCGGAGTTCGCCGACCGCACCTACGTGGAGCCGGTGACGCCGGAATTCGTCGAAAAGGTCATCGCGCGCGAGCGCCCCGACGCGGTCCTCCCCACCATGGGGGGGCAGACCGCGCTCAAC
Source organism: Gemmatimonas sp. (assembly GCA_044352305.1). Classification (GTDB taxonomy): domain Bacteria; phylum Gemmatimonadota; class Gemmatimonadetes; order Gemmatimonadales; family Gemmatimonadaceae; genus Gemmatimonas. The sequence continues at coordinate 1,306 of JBILED010000062.1, read as the reverse complement.
GTGGCGCTGGCGCTGCATGAGCGCGGCGTGCTGGCGCAGTACGGCGTCGAGCTCATCGGCGCCAACGCGCGCGCCATCCGCGTGGCCGAGGACCGCAAGCTGTTCGCCGACGCGATGCGGAAGATCGGCCTCCGCTGCCCCGAGGGGCGCACCGTGACGTCGCTCGCGGAGGCGCGCGAGGCGGTGGCCGGCACCGGGTTCCCGGCGATCATCCGCCCCTCCTTCACGCTGGGGGGCACCGGCGGCGGCATCGCGCAGGACGCGGCGGAGTTCGACGCCATGGTGCTGCGCGGCCTCGACCTCTCGCCCGTCCACTCGGTGCTCGTCGAGCGGTCGCTGGTGGGGTGGAAGGAGTTCGAGCTGGAGGTCATGCGCGACTGCGCCGACAACGTGGTCATTGTCTGCTCGATCGAGAACTTCGACCCGATGGGGGTCCACACCGGCGATTCCATCACGGTGGCCCCCGCCATGACGCTCACCGACCGGGAGTACCAGGTGATGCGCGACGCGGCCGTCGCCATCATCCGCGAGATCGGCGTGGACGCCGGCGGCTGCAACATCCAGTTCGCCGTGAACCCGCGCAACGGCGAGCTGGTGGTCATCGAGATGAACCCGCGCGTCTCGCGCTCCTCGGCGCTGGCCTCCAAGGCCACCGGGTTTCCCATCGCGCGCATCGGCGCCAAGCTGGCGGTGGGGTACACGCTGGACGAGGTGCCCAACGACATCACCAAGACCACGCCGGCCAGCTTCGAGCCGGTGCTGGACTACGTGATCGTGAAGTGCCCGCGCTTCGCGTTCGAGAAGTTCGCCGCGGCCGACCCGGGGCTCACCACGCAGATGAAGTCGGTGGGCGAGTCGATGGCCATCGGGCGCACCTTCAAGGAGGCGTTCCAGAAGGCGCTGCGGGCGCTGGAGACCGGGCGCGCCGGGTGGGTGGCGGGGGAGCGGCTGCAGGACGACCGGCTGGTGGAGGGGACGCGGGCGGAGCTGCTGGCGGCGCTGCGGCGCCCCACCCCCGAGCGCCCCTTCCAGCTCAAGCGCGCCATGACCATGGGGATCCCGCTGGCGGAGCTGCACGCCGCCTCCCACATCGACCCCTGGTTCCTCGACCAGCTGGCCGAGCTGGTGGAGGCGGAGCGGTGGTACGCCGCGCTCCCGGCGGTTGACGCCGAGGCGATGCGGCGGATGAAGCGGTTCGGCTTCTCCGACCGGCAGCTGGGCGCGCTGCGCGGCGAGGAGGAGGCGGCCGCGCGCGCGCGCCGGTGGGCGCTCGACGTGCGCCCGTCGTACAAGATGATCGACACCT
>JBILED010000247.1:0-3960 GCA_044352305.1 Gemmatimonas sp. | reverse complement strand
CACCCGGGTGGCCGCCGCCCGCGGGGGGGAGCCCACCCCGGCGGGCGCCACCTCGCGCGACCACCGGGCCCACCGCGCCAGCCCCTCGGGGAGCGGCACCAGTGAATCGCCCGACGCCTCCACCCGGACGCGCGCCGGCCACGCGCGGATCTCCCCCGCCACCGCCGGCTGGTCGCCGGTGGTCACGCGCCCCCCCAGCACCGTCAGCCGCCCCCGCACGGCGGCGCCCTCCAGCAGCTGCACGTCGCCGTTGATCACCACCACCTCCCCCAGCACGACGCCCAGCAGGCGCAGCGTGCCGTCGCGCAGCGCCAGCGCGCCGCGCACCGTGTCGCGCGCGGCCAGCGCGGTGTCCCCCACCACGCGGCGCGTGGCCCAGGCGTTCCAGGTGGCCAGCGCCGCCTCCAGCACTTCCGGGGGCACGCTCCCCAGCGTGGCCTGCGCGCGCGTGTCGGCCGGCGCCGCGAGCTCGCGGCGCACCGGCGGCGGGCGCAGGCGTTCCTGCGCAGCCAGCGGTGCGTGCGGGGCGGCCAGCGCCACCGCCACCGCCAGCGCCGCCGCCCGCGCGGCCACCAGCGCACCCACCCGGATGGCGCGCGCCGCGCCCGCGACGACGGTTGGTGCCTGGATCATCCCCCCTCCCCCGGCGGGGTGATTCCCAGCCGGCGCATCCGACGGTACAGGTTGGCGCGATCGGTGAGCAGGCGCCGGGCGGCGTCGCTCACGCCCCCTCCGCCCGCCAACGCCGCCTGCAGCAGCTGCCGCTCGAAGTCGTCCAGCGCGTCGCTCAGCGGGATGCCGCGCGCCAGCGTGGCCGCCACCAGCGCCCCGCCATCGGCGGAGGGCGCCTCGCGCGCCGTCCCCGGCAGCACCTCGGCCACCTCGGCCACCCCCACGCGCTGCCCCGCGTGCAGGATGGCGATGCGCTCCACCACGTTGGCCAGCTCGCGCACGTTTCCAGGCCAGCGGTGCCGGGCCAGCGCGGCCAGCGCCTCGTCCTCCCACGTCACCAGCGGCTGCCCCGTGCGCGCGTGGTGGCGCGCCGTGAAGTGCCGCACCAGCGCCGGCAGGTCCCCCAGCCGGTCGCGCAGCGGCGGCAGCGTGACGGGGATGACGTTGAGGCGGAAGTACAGGTCCTCGCGAAAGCGCCCCTCGGCCACCGCCTGCGGGAGGTCGTGGTTGGTGGCGGCCAGGATGCGCACGTCCACGGGGATGGGGCCGGTGCCCCCCACCCGCTCGATCTCCCCGCCCTCGAGGGCGCGCAGCAGCTTGGCCTGCGCCTCCAGTCCCAGGTCGCCGATCTCGTCCAGGAACAGCGTGCCGGTGTGCGCCAGCTCGAAGCGCCCCAGCCGCCGCTCGCTGGCGCCGGTGAAGGCGCCGCGCTCGTGGCCGAACATCTCGCTCTCCACCAGGTCGCGCGGAATGGCGGCGCAGTTGACGCGCACATACGGGCGGTCGCGGCGCGGGCTGGCCGCGTGCAGCGCGGCGGCCACCAGCTCCTTCCCCGTCCCCGACTCGCCGGTGATGAGGACGCGCGCCTCGGTGGGCCCCACGCGCGCGATGCGCGCCTTGACGTCCTGCAGCGCCGGCGCGGTGCCCACCAGCTCCCCCGACAGCCCCAGGTCCTCGCGCAGGGCGCGCGCCGCGCGCCGCGCCTGCCGCAGCTCGAAGGCCGCGCCCAGCGCCAGCGGCACCCCCTCGGGGGTGAGCGGCTTCTCCAGGAAAGTGAAGGCCCCCAGCCGCGTGGCGCGCACCGCGTCGGCCAGCCCGGCGCGCCCGCTCATCATCACCACTGGCAGGTCGGGGGCTGCGGCGCGCAGCCGCTCCAGCAGCGCCAGCCCGTCCAGCTCCCCGGGCATCATGAGGTCCACCAGCGCCACGTCGGGCTCGTCCCCCTCGGCGGCGGCCAGCCCGGCGGCGCCGCTGGCGGCGTCGCGCACCGTCCACCCCTCGGCGCGCAGCAGCGCGCCCACCATGCGGCGGATGTTCGGCTCGTCGTCGACGATGAGGACCGAGGGCATGCGCGCGTCAGCCCTGACGCGGCGGCACGGCGGCGCCCTCGCGCGCCTCCAGCAGCTTCGTGAAGTAGCGCTGCCCCTCGCTCACCCGCTCCAGCTCCACCGCCACCGTGTCGATGTGGCGCTCCACGGCGTCCAGCCGCGCGGCCACGGCCGCGTCCAGCGGCTGCTGCGCCTGCCGTCGCTCGGCGCGGCGCAGCCAGAAGCGGAGCAGCGGCGTCCCCAGCACCAGCACCACCAGCGTGGAGCAGAGCGCGACGGTGATGTCCACGGCGCGTTGCGGGATGAGCTCCTGCGTGGGGATGGCGAGCACCTCCGTCCCCTGCGCGATCGTCAGCGTGCCGTCCTTCCAGCTGACGGCGAACTTCTCCCCGCCCTCCGTGGTGAAGGTGACCGGGGCGGTGCCGGCGGGCGCGGCCGGTGTGGCGGGGGGGGCAGAGGGAGCCGGCGGCTCCGGCGGCGAGGTGGGGGGCGCCCCCTCCTGCCACCCATCCCGGGCCCCGGCCACCACATCGGCGATGGTCCCCTTGGCCTGCTGGTAGGGCGAACGGTCGGCGGCGGCTTGCGGGTTCGCGGGCGTGCTCATGCGAGGGACTCCTGACGGGGGGCCACGGGGAGGCGGATGGTCACGGTGGTGCCGGCACCCGGCGCGCTGGCGGCAGTGATGGTGCCGCCGTGCGCCTCCACGGTTTGCCGGGCGATGGCGAGCCCCAGCCCCGTGCCGCCGGGTTTGGTGGTGACATACGGATCAAAGAGCCGTGCGGTGACAGCCGCCGGGATGCCGGGGCCGCTGTCCGTCACGGACAGCGCCACGCGGCCGGCGGCGTCGGGGGCCAGCCCCACGGTGATGGCCCCCGTCCCCCCGCACGCTTCGACGGCGTTGAGCAGCACGTTGGTGACCGCGCGCACCAGCGCCTCGTGGTCGCCTCGCACCAGCGGCACCGCCCCCGGGGCCACGGTGAGCGTCATGGAATCGGGGACGGTGGCGCGCGCCACGCGCGTGACCAGCTCCTCGAGATCCACCTCGGTGGGGGGGGCATCGGGAAGGCGCCCGAACTGCGCGAAGCTGCGCGCCATGGCGTCCAGGCGGGCGGACTCCTCGGCGAGGACGTCGATGGTTTCGCGGAGGGCGGGGGGCGCCTCGGCGCGCAGGCGCGCGACGGCGAAGCGGATGGGGGTGAGCGGGTTCTTGAGTTCATGGGCGAAGCGGCGCGCCGACTCGCGAAAGGCCTCGGCGCGCTCGGCGTCCAGCGCCTGGCGCCGGGCGCCCTCCAGCCCGTCAGCCATGTCGCGCATGCTCCGGCGCAGCAGGGCGAACTCCGGGGCGCCGCGCGCCGCGCCGTCGGGAGGGAGCGGGCGCCCCTGACGCACGAGGGCGGTCCACCCCACCAGCTCGTCGAGGGGGCGGCTGAGCTGGCGGCTCAGGTGGCCGGCCACGCGCAGCGCGAGCAGCCCCACCACGGCGACCACGAGGATGGCCCCCACCAACACCAGGCGGATGGAGCGGCTGGCGACGAAGTCGGCGCGGCGGGCCAGCTCGACGCTGCGCCGCAGCTCCACTTCGTGCTGGCGGACCGCCTGCTCGGTGGCGGGATCGAGGGGGCGGGCGGCGGCGGCGCGCGCGCGCCCCAAGGCGGCGTCGCCGGAGGCGGCAATGCGCTCCCACGCGGAGCGGGCGGCCACCATGGACAGGGCGCGGTTGGCGGCGCCGGCCCAGAAGACGGTGACCAGGATGGTGGGGACGACGGCGAAGGCCAGGAGGACGGCGAAGAGGCGCGTCCGGAAGCGCCCACGCCCGGTTGGCTTCCGCATCTCGTTCATGGATGGTAATTTAGGAGACTGGACCCCATTTCGGAGCGGCATGGCGACATCGTTGGCCTTGGCTCCCCTGTTTGCGGCGCGCGCCGACGCCCACCCCGGGCACGCGCTGGCCGTGTCGGGA
>JBILED010000061.1:0-13311 GCA_044352305.1 Gemmatimonas sp. | reverse complement strand
GGGTATTCGCTGCAGTCGGCGCTGCCGACGATGGCGGCGGTGCTGCGGGGGGTGGTGGGGAGGGGGTGAGGGGAGCGTTCCGGGTGCCAGGGGTGGGAACCGATAGGGACGAGGGAGAGGGACGAGGTCATGGGAACCTGGGGGGATCGTGCTGACGGTGGCGCTCGTGGTGGGGATGCTGGGATGTGACGTGGGGGCGTGGCGGGAGGCGGTGGGGCAGTACCGGACACGGCATCCGGCGGCTGGGGTGCAGGACCTGTACAAGCTGGCCCATCAGGGGATCATGGGGAGTGAGCACGCGGTGCGGGACACGGCGGCGGTGCGCGCGTGGATGGTGCGCGAGGTGGCCGAGGTGATGGCGGGGACGCGGCGCGGCGCGGGGGATGGCGCGGCGGTGGAGCTGCTGCCTCCCGACGGGCGGTTCGTGCGGGTGCACCTGCGTCCCTACATGGCGCGCGGAGGAGACCCCATGCGGCTGCTGGCGGCCTTCGTGGCCACGGCCAACAGGGCACGCGGGGATGCCGCGGCGTTTGCCTGCGCCGAACGGGCGCTGGCGGGGGTGGAGGGGTTTGGGGCGTATGTGGCGGCACGGCGGCGGGAGGGGTTCCCGGCGGTCCATCACTCCGCGGGCTACGAAGCGGCGTACGGGCCCGCGTACCGGGTGCTGGAACGCGCCCGCGTCCCCTGACCACCCCCTGCCACCCCGCGTCGCCGCTTGACGGTGGAGCGCGCGCGGGTTGGATTTGGGCATGACACCCCCCGAACGGAAAAGGGCACGGCGGTCGGCTCCCGACCGTCCCATGAACCACCGGGTGGTTCGGCGGCTCAAGGAGGCACTGCTGACGCTGCTGGCGGCGGCGGCGGGGTTCGCCCTGCTCTGGTTCGCGGCGGGACGTATCGGCTGACGGCCGGGGCGGCGAACCCCCGCGTTTCGCGATTAATTGGGGGCATGCTGACCACCCGCCCCTTCCTGCTGGCCGCTGCGGCGGCCCTCCTGTTCCCCGCTGCGAGCCCCATGGCCCAGCAGGGTCCGCGCGGCCGCGGCGCCGCGCCTGACACCGGCCTCTCCGTGAGCTGGCGCAACATCGGCCCCAACCAGGCCGGGCGCATGACCGCGGTGGCCGGCTCCACGGCCCGCCCCGACGAGTACTACATGGGCACCACCGGCGGCGGCGTCTGGAAGACCTCCGACGGCGGCAAGACGGTCGTCCCCGTGACCGACGCGTACTTCGGCGGCACCATCGGCTCCATCGCGGTGCAGCAGAGCAACCCCGACGTGGTGTGGGTGGGCGGTGGGGAGACCCCCATTCGCGGCAACGTGTCGCACGGCGACGGCGTGTGGAAGAGCACCGATGCCGGCAAGACGTGGCAGTACATGGGGCTCAAGGAGACGCAGTACATCGCGCGCGTGCGCGTCCACCCGGACAACCCGGACATCGTGTACGTGGGCGCGCTGGGGCACGTGTTCGGCCCCAACAAGGAACGCGGCGTGTACCGCACCACCGACGGCGGGAAGACGTGGAAGAACATCCTCTTCCGCAACGACTCCACCGGCGTGGCGGACATGATCCTCGATCCGTCCGACCCCAAGGTGATCTACGTCTCCTTCTGGCAGGCGGGGCGCAAGCCGTGGCAGCTGGTGAGCGGCGGCATGGGGAGCGGGATCTTCAAGAGCACCGACGGCGGCGACACGTGGACGGAGATCACGCGCAACCCGGGGCTGCCGCAGAGCGGGCCGCTGGGGGCCATCGGCATCACGGTGTCGCCCGCCAAGCCCAGCCGGCTGTGGGCGATCGTGGAGCATGAGCCCAACGGCGGCGTGTACCGCAGCGACGACGCCGGCGCCACCTGGCAGTTCATGACCGGCGACCGCAACCTGCGCCAGCGCAGCTGGTACTACAGCAAGCTGTACGCCGACCCCAGGGACACGAACGTGGTGTACGGCCCGCAGGTGAGCCCGCTGGTGTCCAAGGACGGCGGCAAGACCTTCACGCGCGGCTTCGGCGGCGGTGACAACCACGACATCTGGATCGATCCCACCGATCCCAAGCGGATCGCGGTGGCGCACGACAACGGGCTGATCGTCACCAAGGACGGCGGCACCACCAGCACGCGCGTGGCCGCGCCCACGGGGCAGTACTACCACGTGCACCTCACCAACCACTTCCCCTACCATGTCTGCGGCGCCAAGCAGGACGCCGGCAGCAGCTGCGGCCCCGTGCGCGCCGAGGCGCCTGGTGGGCGGATGGGGATGATGGCGATGATGGGCGGGGGCGGGGCGCCCGCGGCGCCGGCGTCGCCCTTCAGCACCTTCTACGGCGTGGCGGGCGGCGAGTCGGGGTACGTGTCCAGCGATCCGCGCGACCCGGACATCACCTTCGGCGCCAACTACGGCGGCAGCATGGACATGCTCAACCGGCGCACCGGCAAGAGCCTGGCGCTGGACCCGTGGCCGCTCAACCCCATGGGGCACGACGCGCTGGACTCCAAGTACCGCTTCCAGTGGACGTATCCCATCGTGCATTCGCCGCACGATCCCAACACCATCTACGTGGGCTCCAACGTCGTCTTCCGCAGCACCAACGGCGGGATGAGCTGGACTCCCATTTCGCGCGACCTCACGCGCAACGATCCGCGCACGCTGGGCCCCAGCGGCGGTCCGATCACCAAGGACCAGACCAGCGTGGAGTACTACGGGACGGTGTTCACGCTGGCCGAGTCGCCGCGGGTGAAGGGGGTCATCTGGACGGGGAGCGATGACGGGCTCATTCACCTGTCGCGCGACAACGGCCTCACGTGGAAGAACGTGACCCCCAAGGGGCTCCCCGAGTGGATGCGGTGGAGCATCATCGAGGCATCGCCGCATGCGGCGGGGACCGCGTGGGCCGCGGGGAACCGCTACCAGATGGACGACTTCACGCCGTACCTGTACCGCACCACCGACTACGGCGTGACGTGGACGAAGATCACCGAGGGGATCCCGGCCGACCAGTTCACGCGCGCCATCCGCGAGGACCTGCACCGCCCGGGAATGGTGTACGCGGCCACCGAGCGCGGCGTGTGGGTGTCGTACAACAGCGGCGCGCAGTGGGAGAGCCTGCAGCGCAACCTGCCGCCGGTGCCGGTGCACGACATGATGCTGCGCGACGACGACCTGGCCATTGCCACGCACGGCCGCGCGTTCTGGGTGCTGGAGAACCTCACGCCGCTGCGGTGGGCCAAGGACGCGGCGGCGGCCTCGGCGGCGCCGTTCCTTTACCAGCCGGTGCCGGTGTACCGCCTCAACGGACAGGCGTCGCCCACCTTCACGTACCGGCTGCCGGCGGACTCGCAGGTGGTGACCTTCGAGCTGTTCGACGCCACCGGCAAGCGGGTGGCGCGCGCGGCCAGCAGCGACAGCACGCCGGCGCCAGCGGCGGGTGGCCCCGGGGGCGGGCGCTTTGGCGGCATGCCCGCGGCCAAGCCGGGGAACCGGAAGGGGGTGAACCGCTTCACCATGCCCATGCGGCATGACAACGCGGTGACCTTCCGCGGGATGATCACGTGGGCCGGGAGCGGCGCCGGGCCGGCGATGGCGCCCGGGCGCTACAAGGTGGTGATGACCGTGGGGAACGCGGCGCCGGTGGCCAAGGAGTTTGCGCTGCTCCCCGACCCGCGCAGCGCGGCCACCGCGGCCGACCTGCAGGAGCAGGTGCGCTTGGCGCTGCAGGTGCGCGACCGGATCACCCAGGCCAACGAGGGGGTGATCGAGGTGCGCAACCTCAAGCGCGACCTGGAGGACCGCACCGCGAAGATGGCCGCGGTGGCCGCCTTTGCGCCCGCGGCGCAGAAGTTTGCCGCCACGCTGTCGGTGTCGGAGGACTCGCTGTACCAGACGAAGAACCAGAGCGGGCAGGACCCGCTGAATTTCCCCATCCGGCTGAACGACCAGCTGGGGGGGCTGATGGGGTTCATCCTGAGCGGCGAGCGGCGTCCGCCGAAGCAGGCGTACGACGTGTACACCGTGCTGGGGGGGAAGCTGGACGGCGAGATCGCCAAGCTGGAGCGGGTGATCGCCACGGAGCTCCCCAAGCTCAATGCGATGCTCAAGGCGGCGGGGGTGCCGGAGATTGCGCGGAACAAGCGCGAGGGGAAGGACCCCACGCGGATGTGAGCCGCCGCCGCCGCCGAGGGCTATGTCGAGGCGGCCGGCGCGCGCGGTGCCCGGGTGGCGGAGAGCTTCCGCGCCAACTTGGCCAGCAGGAACAGGGGGGTGCCCAGCGCGAGCAGGGCACCCCCCTGCGTTTCCGGCCACCGCTGCACGCCCCACCGCAGCAGCCGCTGCACGGTTGGCGATCGCTCCACCAGCGACCACTCCACGCTCACGTGCACCGCCTCATGCCACCGGGCGCCCCAGCCGGGCGCCATGGCCAGGCGCGCCAGGAACAGCGACACCGATCGCCATGGGACGGCGGTCACCTCGCGCGGGTCGCCCATGACCCGCAGCGACAGGCGCACCAGCGCGCGCAGCACGGGCGCGCGCCCCAGGCGATCGCGCAGCGCCGGCGGAAGCGGACGCTCCATGAGGGTGGCCAGCAGGAGCAGCGCCACCCCCGACGCCCGCCCCGCCCCCCGCGCCCGGGCGGCATCGTGTAGCGCCACCAGCTCGGCGTCGGTGCGCCCCGCCGTGAGCGCCGCCACGTCGGCCAGCCACTTGAGGCGCGACCAGGCGCTCTGCGCGCCATGCCAGCAGAGATAGGCGTACAGCGCCTCCCCCAGCACGGTGGGAAGGGCGGCGCCCCCACCCAGTGGCACCTCGCCAAACCCCGAGGGCAGTGCCAGGCGCTGCGCGGTGTCTGGGCAGTTGGCGGGGCGCGCATGCAGCTCCACCAGCCGCCCATTGGCGTGGCGGAACACCAGGTCCTTGTGCCAGCGCCGCCACAGCGGGAGCAGCACGTCGGGGAGCGCGGGGTGGGGGTGCAGGCGCGCATACCCCAGCGACGCGCACAGCGCCGCGGCGCGTTCCAGCTGGGGGTCGTCCACCAGCAGGTCCAGGTCGTTGCACTGTCGCAGGGTGGGGGTGCCGTACAGGTGCAGCACCAGCGCCGGGCCCTTGAGGACGCGCGCCGCGATCCCCGCAGCGGACAGGGTGCGCAGCAGCACTACCGCGTCCCCCAGCAGGGCCAGGTTCCCCACGGCGTCGCGCTGCGCCATGGCCGCCAGCTGCCGGTGCACCGGGTCGGGGGGGCGCACCTCGGCCGACGCCAGCGCATGCATCACCAGCCCCGCCATCCGATGCCGCTCGGCCAGCGCCGGCAGCTGCGCCCACGCCAGCGCCGGATGGGCGGCCGCCCTGGCCACGGCCGTGGTGCGCGCCGAGGAGGGTGGCCAGTTGGCGCAGGCGGCCAGCAGCCGGAATGCGGGGGTGTGGTGTGCGGCGCTCACGCCAGGGTCATGGCGCGGCGCACCAGCGCCGCGGTGGCGTGCACGGTGTCCCGTGCCTGCGCGTCCGTGGCCAGCGGGCCCGGCGTGAGCGGGCGGACCAGGCGCTGCACCCCGGGGGTGCGCGCCAGCGCGGTGGTCCACTGCGCGAGACGCGCGCCCGGGATGAGGGCGCGGTGGAGCTGGCCGCGGTAGATGCGCCGGAGCAGCAGGGTAGCCGAGGTCAGCGGGTCCAGCGGGGCCAGGGTGGGCTCGCTGACCGTGGGGTCGACCGCCAGCGTGATGATGCCCCCCAGGGGGAGCGCGTCGGCGTGGGCGCGCGGCAGGGTGACGAAGCGCTTCCCGGAGGCATCGCCCACTTGGTCGCCGGCGGCGTGCTGCAGCCCCAGCGCTTCAATGGTGGCGTCGTGCAGCTTGGTGCGGCGGTGGTCGGCGAACACCGTCCAGCCGCCGTCCGCCGGCTCCACGCGGGCCACGTCGTCGCACAGCAGGGCGCACCCCAGGGTGCAGAGCGCTGCCGACAGGGTGGACTTGCCGCGTCCGCTGGGGCCCAGCAGCAGGTGGGCGCGCCCGTCCAGCGCCACGGCGGCGCCGTGGAGCGCCATCCCCCCGCGCTGGTACAGGAGCGCGGCCAGGGTGGTGCCCAGCAGGTAGGTGACCGCGGCGGGGAGTGGCACGCCGGGGTCCGGGTCCAAAAGGAGCCGGGTACCGCCGATGGCGGCGAAACGTCCCACGTTGGGGACGGCCAGACGGAAGGTGTCCCCCGTCAACGTCCAGGGGGTGTCGGGGGTGGCGTCCCAGGGGGGGACCGGGGCCACCTCCGCGGTGACGTCGTCCGGGCCGTCGGTGGTGGCGGCGAGTGGGCGGACACCAGGCAGGGGGACTGTCGAGCCGACGGTGAGCCCCGAAATGCGGTAGCGGTGGATCAGGGCCCGGTGGTGTGGGGGTCGGGGATTTCTTGCTGGCGTTGGGAAGCGCGGATAACGTTCCGGTCGCGGATAATATACCGATCCAGGCATGTGTATCGGTGATGACGTCTCCTCGATCCCCAGGATGGACATGGACTGCCCCGAACCCGTGGTGACGGAGCCGCTGCTGGACGACGCTGACGCCCACGAGGAGGTGCGCGAGGTGGGGCGCGAGGTATGGTCGCGCCCCACGGTGACGGATGCTCCCGGGATGGTGCGGAATCCGGCCGGGCTACCGGTGATGTTCCTGATGCAGGATGGCGGGGGCTGCGTACCGGGCGATGCCATCAATCCCTGTTCCTGAGGGGCGAGCGGGCCGTCCGTGCCGACCTGGATATTCACGCCCTGCTGATTGCTCCCCCTGATGCCGAGGGAGAGCCCATCGCGCCATGCGCCTGACGTGCTGGCCCCCCAACCGGTGCGGTATCGCCGAGCTCCGGCAGCCTTCGACGCCCCGCTGCACGACGGCGTCATGGTGCTCAACACCGAGGCTGGCTGCTTTCACGCGCTGAACGGGGTGGGGACGGTGGTGTGGGAGCAGCTGGCGCAGCCGTCCACACTCGAGGAGCTCACCCGGCGGCTGTGCGCGCGCTTTGCGGTGTCGTCGCACGAATGCCAGCGGGATGTGGCGGTGTTCGTGGAAGCGCTACAGGCTCGCGGGTTGGTGACCCACGCAGACCACCCGGTGGCCGCGTCGCCTGAGCATCCCGTGGCGTGACCGCGGGGTTCGCGCCGCCCACCCCGGTCATTTCGCCAATCGAAGGGGCGCGCCGGACTCGCGCGCTGGAGGCACTGGCGCTCATGGCGGCGCAGGTGAGCCCGGAGCGGTTGGACAGTGCGCTCCTGGCGTTCGCGCACGGGCCGGCTGCAGGGGATGTCGCGGTGCCGGATGACTCGTCGGGGGTGCCGGCGCTCCCGGGCGAGTCGTCGCGCGTGGCACGCGCCTTCGCGGGGTTGAATCCGCACCAGCTGTTGCTGCGCGACGCCGCAGCGGCGGCGGGGTACGCCACCGACGCGCTCCCGGCGGAGTCGCTGGGGGTGCCTGACGGGGGTGCTGCGGGGGACACCGTGTTGCGGCTGGCTATTGGCGGGGCAGTGGTTCACTACTACGCCCAACTGTTGTGGTGGGCCAGGGCGGCGAGTGGCATTGGCGATCCGGTGAACGGGAAAGCCGCGTGGGTGCTGTACTCCAAGTACGACACCAAGGCGGCGCTGGCCGCTGCCGGGGTGCCGGTGCCGACGGGGCGGCGGTTCCGGCGGGAGGAACTGTCTGCTGCGCTCCGCTACGCGGCGGGGTGTGCCGGATCGTTATGCGTGAAGCACGACATGTCAGCCAATGGATGGCTCGTGCTGCCGGGGTTGTGCACCGTAGAGGAGGTGGCGGGGGCGTGCTCCACGGTGGCGCGGTTTGCCGAGGCGTTCGTGGTGGAGGAGCATGTGGCCGGTGAGGCCTGGCGGTTCTTCTGGGTGGCGCCGGAGATCGTGGGGATCAAGGTGGGGCGTCCGGCTAGCGTGGTGGGGGACGGAGAGCGGACGGTGCGGGCGTTGCTGCGGGAGCGGAATGCCCGGCGGCGGGAGCGGACGGAGGTCGGGCCGACGCCCCCGGTGCTGGAAGGGGCTGAGGTGGCGCGCGTGCTGGCCTGGCAGGGGCTCACGCTGGATGGCGTGCCGGCGCCGGGGGCCATGGTGTGGCTGAGCTGGCACTCCAACGGCACGCGCGGCGCCGACAGCCTGGCGCGGCGCGAGCGGCTGCACCCGGGGTATGTGGCAGCGATGACGCGGGCCTTCCAGGCGATCCCCGGGGTGCTGGTGGCGGCGGCAGATGTGATGATTGCCGACCCGGCGGTTCCGCCGGAGGCCGGGCGGTACGCGGTGGTGGAGATCAACGCCGGGCCGTCGCTGCTGGCGTACCACCACCCGGCGGAGGGGCCGGTGCAGGACGTGAGCGGGGCGATCGTGCGGCTGCTGGAGCGGCTGGCAGCGGAAGGAGTCCGTCCAGGCGGGTCGGGTCGCGTCGGGTAGCACGTTGGTGCATGGTCGCGCACGACGTCCGCCACGGTCACCATCCGCCGTGGTGGGAAGATGGAGCGCGAGCTGGACCGCCACAGCCGGCAGCTCGGACAGAACCGGAGCGAGGTGGTCCGCGACGCGCTGCGCCGGCAGCTGTCCCTGCTCCGGTTCGATCGGCTGCGGCGGGGGCTCCTCACCGATGAGGAGCCGTCTCGCGACGCGTCGTGAGCGTGTTCCCTGACACGCACGTGCTGGGCAGCGCGTTCGCGGCGTCCGGCCTGTGCGCTGACCTCATGCGGCGCTTGCTCACGGAACACGAGGTGCCATTCGGCGAGGACCTGCTGGCGGTGGCGTCGGACGCGCCGATCCCCATCGTGACGCCGCGGGAGGCGTGGGGACCGCTGGCGGGGCACCGTGGGGTGACGCGCCGCCGTCAGAATCGCACAGTGCCGACCGTGGCGAGGAAGAACGGGGCGTAGGCGGGGGTGCCCCAGCCGTTCCCAAGCTCCACCCGGGTGGGGACCCGGAACCCCTGCACCACCCGAGTCTCCAGCACTTGGCCGCCGAACGGCTGGAGGCGGTAGCGCTTGTCGGGGTTGGCGTCCGACCAGCGCATCGCCCACATCTCGACCGGGTCCCCCTCCGCGGAGAGGGTGAGCCGCAGCGGCGGCAGCCCCGGGGCGTCGGCTGCGTGCACCTCCGCCTCATGCGGCCCGGTCTGCACCCATCGCGCGCCGAATTGGGGGAGCAGTGTGGCGGGGGCCCAGAGGGATTCCAGCAGCACGCGGGTGGCCGCGGCGCGGGCATGGTCGGGGGTGTCCCCCACGCGTACCAGCGGGACCACCCCCCCCAGCCAGAACTTGGTCCAGCTTGTCTCCCGGCCGTTGGCCCGGTGGTAGCCGTCGGATCCCGCAAAGCGCATGGCCCCCTGGCCGACGACGGCGTCCCAGACGAAGCCGCGGGCGGGGGGCGCCAGCCGCTGCCGCGCGGTCATGGGCATCGCCTTGCCGTTGAGGATGAAGGTGCCGGCCATCTCGAGCTCCACGGTGCGGTGGAGGGGGGTGCCGGCGGCGATGGCCCGGGTGAGGTAGCGCCGGGCCACCTCCGGGAGGTCGGCCACCATGGCCGAGGCGAAGCGCGGGGGGGCTGGTTCCCGGAGGGCCCCCAGGGCGTCCCAGACCGACTGGCGTTGCGCGTCGTCCCGGGCGTGGAGGCGCCGCCCCGCCACGGCCGCCGCGGCGAGGGCGAGGAGCAGGAGCCCGGCGAGGATCTTGAGGATGGCCATGGGATCGTCCGGCGGATGTCGTGATGATGACCGGTGCTACCGCCCCCGCACCTCGCGAATGACGGACTCGGCGCTCTCTACGGTCCCCGCGAACAGCAGGCCGCGGTAGCCGCGGGCGATCCGGTCGCCGATGGTGGCGGGGTTGACGGTCATCATGCTGGGCATGCCGCGTGCCTCTCCGGCGTCGCGCACGCGCTGGCAGGCGGACTCGGCGCCGGGGGCATCGCCCCCCATGTCGCGGGTGAGGGAGCCGATGCCGCAGGAGAGGAGGCTGTACCCCGGCACGGCGGCGATGGCCTCCAGCTCGCCCACCGCGCCGCGGTCCTCGATCATGAGCATGGCCACCACGGTGCCGGCGGGGGTGGCGGGGGACCAGACCCGGGCGCCGGCGTCGGCAAAGAACGACACGGCCAGGCGCGCCTCCTGCGCGCCGCGCACATGCGGGATGACCACGCCATCGGCGCCCAGCGCCAGCACCTGCTTCACGCGGGCGCGGGTGGAGTCGGCGCCGGCAGCCTCGATGGTGGGGATGCGCACCAGCAGCGTGGGGCGTCGCGCGCCCCCCGCCAGCCCGGCCACGGTGGCGCGCACGGCCTCGGCGTCATAGGCGCCCTCGAGGTTGAGGAAGAGGTAGTCCAGCTGCGTGCTGGCCCCCAGGGCGCGGGCCCCCGCCTCGGTGTGGCGCGCGGGCTGTCCCCGCGGCGCCTCGGAGGGGACGAAGATGCCGTAGGCCGCCTGGCCCCCCTTCCAGAGAGTGAGCGCCGGCGTCTGGGCGTGGGCGGCGGCGGGGAGCGCCAGGGCGGCGAGGGCGAGGAGGCGGGCGGGGCGTCGCATGGGGGGCGGGGGAGGGGGTGGTCAACGCACCCCCGATGATCGCACGCGGGGCGGACCTTTGCTGACTCCTGGCGGTAATATTGAGTATGATTCAGTATGACAATGCCATTCGCGCGCATTTCGATCACGCTCCCCTCCAAGGACCTCGCGGCGGCGGACCGGTTGGCAGCCCAGCAAGACCGGTCGCGCAGCTGGATCGTGGCGGAGGCGATCCGGCGCTACGCGGCCGAGGTGGAGGCGGGGGCCGGGGCCGCGGCTCAGCCGGTGGCGAGGGGTGACCACCCGGGGCTGGGGGCCTCACGCCTCATCCAGGTGGACCGTGACCTGTCCATGACGGCGGCGGAGCGGGTGCGCGAGGCGGAAGAGGCGGCAGACGCGGTGGCGGCAATCGGGCGCCCGGGGGGCGGGATCGAGGAACCCCGGTGGTTCGGGAGCTACGAGGAGTTTGCCGCATGGCGCCGGCTGCGGCAGGGTCCGTGACCCCACCGGGGCTGTCGCGGGTGGCGCGGGTGTGCGCCCTGCTGAACGCCGCGAACGCGCACTATCTCGTGGTGGGCGGGAGTGCCGCCCAGCTGTGGGGATCATCGCGAACCACCCGCGACATCGACATCCTGATTGAGCCGACGGCCGACAATGCGGAGCGGGTGCTCGAGGCGCTTTCGGCCCTGCCGTTCGGGGTGGCCTCCGAACTCACCCCCGAAGCGCTGCTTGGACGCGGTGTCACCATGATCGGGGACACCCCCAACGTCGATGTGCTGACGCGCGCGCGGAATGTCACATGGGCGCAGGCCGCGCAGCAGGTTGCCGTGTTCGAGCTGGACGGCGTTGCGGTGCCCACCATGGCCTTGGCGCTGTTGATCGAGTCAAAGCGTACGGGCAGGAGCCAGGACCTGGCGGACATCGAGGTCCTGGAGGCGATCCTGGCGCGGCGGGGGTAGCGGCGGGCAGGTCACCCCGGTGGGGCGGGCCCCCGGGACGGGTTATTTTTCCCGGTTCACTCCAGCCCCTCCCTCCGTTGCCCACGATCCTCCAGTCCCTCCCCGCCGGCGAGCACGTCGGCATCGCCTTTTCCGGCGGCCTCGACACCAGCGCGGCGCTCCACTGGATGCGCGCCCGGGGGGCCGTGCCCTTTGCCTACACCGCCAACCTGGGGCAGCCGGACGAGGCGGACTACGAGGCCATCCCGCGCAAGGCGCTGGCGTACGGCGCCGAGAAGGCGCGGCTGATCGAGTGCCGCGCGCAGCTGGTGGCCGAGGGGCTGGCGGCGCTGCAGTGCGGGGCGTTCCACATCACCACCGCGGGGCAGACGTACTTCAACACCACCCCGCTGGGGCGCGCGGTCACCGGCACCATGCTGGTGGCGGCGATGCGCGAGGACGACGTCCACATCTGGGGGGACGGGAGCACCTTCAAGGGGAACGACATCGAGCGGTTCTACCGCTACGGGCTGCTCACCAATCCGGCCCTCAAGGTGTACAAGCCGTGGCTGGACCAGCGCTTCATCGACGAGCTGGGGGGGCGCACGGAGATGGCCGAGTACCTCATCGCGGCCGGGTTCGAGTACAAGATGTCCGTGGAGAAGGCGTACTCCACCGACTCCAACATCCTGGGGGCCACGCACGAGGCCAAGGACCTGGAGTTCCTCGACAAGGGGATGCACATCGTCCAGCCCATCATGGGGGTCCCCTTCTGGCGCGACGACTGCGCCATCGCGAAGGAGACGGTGTCCGTGCGCTTCGAGGAGGGGATGCCGGTGGCGCTCAACGGCCGCACCTTCGAGAGCGCGCTGGCGCTGTTCACCGAGGCCAACGCCATCGGCGGGCGGCACGGGCTGGGGATGAGCGACCAGATCGAGAACCGCATCATCGAGGCCAAGAGCCGCGGGATCTACGAGGCGCCCGGGCTGGCGCTGCTGTACATCGCCTACGAGCGGCTGGTGACGGGGATCCACAACGAGGACACCATCGAGCAGTACCGGCTCAACGGCAAGAAGCTGGGGCGGCTGCTGTACCAGGGGCGGTGGCTGGACCCGCAGGCGCTCATGCTGCGCGAGTCGGCGCAGCGGTGGGTGGCGCGCGCGGTCACCGGCGAGGTGACGGTGGAGCTGCGCCGGGGCAACGACTACAGCATCATGGACACCACCAGCCCCAACCTCACCTACAAGCCCGAGCGGCTCACCATGGAGAAGGGGCAGGAGTACTTCTCGCCGCTGGACCGGATCGGGCAGCTGACCATGCGCAACCTCGACATCATCGACACGCGCGACAAGCTTGCGGTGTACACGTCCGCCGGGTTGCTTCACGCGGGCGGCAGCTCGGGCGTCCCGCAGCTGCCGGCGCCGTCGGCCGACACTCCCACCTCCTGAGGACCGCCAGATGACACGCACCATGCTCCGGGCGATCGCGGCCGCGATCGTGATGGCCCCGCTCGCCCTGCAGGCGCAGGACCAGTCGATTGCCGTGAAGGGGGGCGGTGTGCAGGTCCCCGGGTGGATGGGGAAGGTGGACGCCAAGGAGGCGGCCGCCGGGCTCACGGTGGACAGCGCCCGTCTGTGGACGATGGGGCAGGGGATGCACGTGACCACCGGCCCGGCCATCACCTATTGGAACCCCAAGATGGTGGGGAAGGGGGACTACGTGGTGAAGGCCACCTTCTCCGAGCGGGAGTACGCCAAGCTCAACAGCCATCCGCACCCGTACGGCATCGTGATGGCCGGGAACGACCTGGGGAGCGACAACGCGTCGTACCTGTACTGCGCGGCGTACGGCGACGGGCGGTTCATCGTGCGCGGCT
>JBILED010000060.1:0-13395 GCA_044352305.1 Gemmatimonas sp. | reverse complement strand
CTGCCGCGCCGACCGCCGTCGGCAAGATCGTCCAGGTGATCGGGCCCGTCATCGACGTGGCGTTCGAGACCGACCACCTCCCCGAGCTGTTCAACGCCGTGCGCGTCGAGGGGACCGCCCCCGACGGCACGCCGGTGCGCGTCGTCGCCGAGGTGCAGCAGCACATCGGCCGCAACCAGGTGCGCGCCGTCGCCATGTCCTCCACCGACGGGATCACCCGCGGCATGGACGTGGCCGACACCGGCGCCGCCATCGCGGTCCCCGTGGGCGCCCCCGCCCTGGGGCGCATCCTCAACGTGCTGGGCGAGCCCGTCGACAACGGCGCCCCCATCCCGGCCGACGCCCTGCGGTGGCCCATCCACCGCAAGCGCCCCGACTTCGTCAGCCTCGAGCCCAAGACCGAGGTGTTCGAGACGGGGATCAAGGTCATCGACCTCATCGCCCCCTTCGTGAAGGGCGGGAAGATCGGGCTCTTCGGCGGCGCCGGCGTGGGCAAGACCGTCGTCATCATGGAGCTCATCAACAACGTCGCCAAGGGGCACGGCGGCAAGTCGGTGTTCTGCGGCGTGGGCGAGCGCACCCGCGAGGGGAACGACCTCTACCTCGAGATGCAGGAGTCCGGCGTCATCGACAAGGTGGCGCTCATCTACGGGCAGATGAACGAGCCGCCGGGCGCGCGCATGCGCGTGGGGCTCTCGGGGCTCACCGTGGCCGAGTACTTCCGCGACGTCGAGAACGCGGACGTGCTGGTGTTCATCGACAACATCTTCCGCTTCACGCAGGCCGGCTCGGAGGTCTCCGCGCTCCTCGGGCGCATGCCCAGCGCCGTGGGCTACCAGCCCACCCTGGCCACCGAGATGGGCGAGCTGCAGGAGCGCATCACCTCCACCCGCAACGGGTCGATCACGTCGGTGCAGGCCATCTACGTCCCCGCCGACGACCTCACCGACCCCGCGCCCGCCACGGCGTTCGCGCACCTCGACGCCACGGTCGTGCTCAACCGCAAGATCACCGAGCTGGGCATCTACCCCGCCGTCGACCCGCTCGACTCCACGTCGCGCATCCTCGACGCCGCGGTCATCGGCGACCGGCACTACGCCGCCGCCACGACCACGCAGCGCATCCTGCAGCGCTACAAGGAGCTCCAGGACATCATCGCCATCCTCGGCATGGACGAGCTCTCCGAGGAGGACAAGCAGGTGGTCGGCCGCGCCCGCCGCCTGCAGCGGTTCATGTCGCAGCCCTTCCACGTGGCCGAGCAGTTCACCGGCATCCCCGGCAAGTACGTGAAGCTCGAGGAGACGATCAGCTCCTTCGAGCGGATCTGTGCCGGCGAGTTCGACCACCTCCCCGAGCAGGCGTTCTTCATGGCCGGCGGGGTGGAGGACGTGGTCGCCAACGCGAAGAAGCTCCAGGGCTGACCGTGCCCCGCGAGCTGGCGGTCTCGGTGATCTCCCCCGAGCGGGTGCTGTTCGAGGGGACGGCGACGGCGGCGGTGGTCCCCGCCTTCGACGGCGAGGTGGGGATCCTCCCGCAGCATGCCCCGCTGATGACGCTGCTGGGGCGCGGCACCCTGCGCCTCGACACCGGCGCGGGGCCCCGGCGGTTCCGCGTGGGCGGGGGCTTCCTGCAGGTGGTCGACGACCAGGTGCGGGTGGTGACGGAAGAAGCCGAGGCGATCGGCTGAGCAGGTTGGCGAGGGGCGCCCGATCGGGCGCCCCTCGCGCATTTTCCACCGGATGCAACGATGTCGGGGCCCGGTGCGTAGGACGGTCAGGACCGCCGGTGCGAGGCGGCCATCGCCCTCTTCACCCGGTTCTCCCCTCCACATGCCGCACCGCGCTGTCGTGCTCGGCGACGCGTCCCCTGAGCTGGTCGACCTGCTCGACCGCTGCGCCCCGCCCCTGGATGTCGTGCTGGATCCGCCGGCGGCGGATCGCGAGGCGGCGCGCTGCGCGCTCGCGGCGCGCCCGGCCATCGCCGTTGTCATGGCCGCGCTGGCCGATGGGCCGGCGCTGCCGCTGCTGCGCGCGCTCCCGGCCGACGCGCGCCCCGGCGCCGTGATCGTCTGCTCCTCCCGCGAGGGCGACGCCGTGCGGGCGTTCGAGGTCCACGCCACCGACTTCCTGCTGCTCCCGACCTCCGCGCCGCGGGTGGCCGAGGCGCTCGCCCGCGCGCGACAGCAGCTGCTGCAGGGGGAGCTGCTGCGCGCGGCCGACGAGCTGCAGCGGCTGCTGGGGGAGGGGGGCGCCCCCCCGGCGTGGCGCGGGGACGACGGGGACAAGCGCCGGCGCCGGGGCGGCGGGGGGGGCTCGGGCACCCTGGTGGCCACGATGCCGCGTCGCGCGGCGAGCGCCCCGCTCGACGAGGGGGTGCTGGACCTGGCCGCCGAGGGGCAGGCGGTCGCGGGGGCGGGGCATCCGCTGCGCGTGCTCGTGCGGGACGGACGGCGCACCCGGTTCGTCCCGCTGGCCGAGGTGGATTGGTTCGAGGCGGATGGCAATTACATCGTGATCCACGCCGGTGGGGGGACGCTGCGCACCCGCGGGACGATCGTGGCCGTGGAGCAGGCGCTCGATCCGCGCCAGTTCGTCCGGATCCATCGGCGCCGGGTGGTGAACATGGACCGGGTGCGGGAGCTGGTGCCGCTGCCCGGGGGCGACGGCCTCCTGACCTTGGGGGACGGGACCACGCTGCGCCTGTCGCGGACGTTTCGCGCCCGCGTGCGGTAGCGGCATCGGGCGCCGCGGGGGGCGCGTCCGGGGCCCCTGGGCGCGGTGGAACCCGGGGGCGCGGGCCACGTAGAAGAGGCGGAGGTCGGTGTCCGTGCCGATCCTGCCATCCTCTCCCCCGTCTCCGGAGGCGCCATGCGCCGCGCGCCGAGTCCCACGCCGTCCCGCCCCGTCTGGTCGTGTGCTGCCGCCTGGCTGTCCCTGTGGGAGTTGGGAGTGCGGATCGGCGCGAGCGGCGCGCGCCGGCTTGCGGCCGTGCCGGTGCTGCTGGCCGCGGCCATGGCACCGGCGCTGGCGGGGGCGCAGGGGCTGGGGGGGCCGGCGCTGCAGCGGCCCACGGTGAGCGAGCGGGAGTATGCCGCCGCGCTGGTTGGCGGTGGGGGCACCGCGCTGCTGCTCCAATGGCGGGAGGGGTGGACCGGCCGGCGCCCGGGCGGCGGCATCCGCACGCACCTCCTGCTGGAGGGCGGATTGGCGGACACGCCCGGCGGGTCGTCGCCGCGCCCCGTGATGGGGGTCGGGGTGGCGCACACGCTGGTGCGCGCGTCGGCCGTCCAGCCGCTGGATGCCGTGTGGACGGCGGGCGCGGGGGTGTCGTGGGTGGAGGGAGGCCAGCTGGTGCGGGTGCCGGTGGGGGTGAGCGTGGGGCGCGCCTTTGCGCTGCGCGACGGGGCGGTTGTCACGCCCTTCGCGCATCCGCGGTTGCAGGGGGAATCGCTCTCGTGCGGCGCGCGCGCCTGCGGCGAGAGTCGCGGCGCGCTGTCGCTGGCCTTCGACGTGGGGGTGGACGCGCAGGTCACCCCCGCGTTCGGCCTGCGCCTCGCGGTGCTCTTCAGCGGTGGCGGGGTGCTCCGCGCGGGGGATCGGGTGGCGATCGGGGCGCATTGGACGCCACCGGGGCTCACCCGGTAGGGCGGTGTCACGGAGTGGCGGGCTGGCGGGGACCAGTCGTTTCCGTTGGCCGCGCGGCGTGGGACGAATCGTGACGTGACCGTCGTATTCCGGTGGCGGGGGGATTGCTTTCAGTCTCGCAGAGGGAGAAATAGTGGGGGACCGCGCATCCAGGCCGAGGCCGGTGCGTCCGTGCGCCTGTACCCGTGGTGTTCCGGGGCAGCCGCGGGGGCGCCGCTCGGCGGCGTGCGCGGGTCATGGCGGTGCCGCAGGTGGCGCCGCCGTGCGTTTCTCCCTCCCCCGTTACCGGCGAGCGAGTCGCCGAGGGCACAGCATGACGAGATTGATGCGGTGGATGTCCCGGGCGGCCGCGCTCCTGTTCCTGGCGCCGCTGGCGGCGCAGGCGCAGGGGCAGGGCCCCGCGGTGATCACGGGCGCGGTCAAGAGCGAATTCGGCGACCCGCTGGAGAATGCCAACGTGTACATCGCCGAGCTGGCGGTGTCGGTGGGCACCAACGCGCAGGGGCGCTACACCATCACCGTGCCTGCGGAGCGGGTGCGGGGGCAGGCGGTGCAGCTGCGGGCGCGGTCGATCGGCTACAAGGCCGACGCCAAGCCGCTGACGGTGCGGGCGGGGGCGCAGACGGTGGACTTCACGCTGGCCAAGGACATCAACCGCCTGCAGGAGGTGGTGACCACCGGCGTGACCGGGGCCACCGAGGTGAAGAAGCTGGCCTTCTCCGTGGCGCAGGTGAGCGAGAAGGACATGCCGGTGCCGGGGTCCAACCCGCTGGCGCAGCTGCAGGGGAAGGTGGCGGGCGCGAACATCGTGGCCAACACCGGGCGCCCGGGCGCGGCGCCGGCGGTGATCCTGCGCGGTCCCCAGTCGATCAACGCCTCCGGGCGCGGGCAGGACCCGCTGTACATCATCGACGGCGTGATCTCGCAGGGCGGGCTGCAGGACATCAACCCGCAGGACATCGAGAGCATCGAGGTGGTGAAGGGGGCCGCGGCGTCGTCGCTGTACGGCTCGCGCGCCGGCAACGGCGTCATCCAGATCACCACGCGCTCCGGCAAGAACCAGTCGGAGGGGGTGCGCTTCCGCGCCCAGATGGAATACGGCACGTCGGACATCGAGCGCGAGTACCGCTACCCCACCACGCACTTCATGCTGATGGACGAGACGGCCACGCGCTTCTGCGCGATCGTCTCGGGGGCGCAGGACTGCTCGCGCACGGTGGACCTGTACCAGGAGACGCGGCGCGTGAACGACCAGGGGGGCGACTTCTCGCTGCCGCCGCTGTCGCTGCAGAACGACGCCGGCATCGCGCGCAACCCCGGGGCGATCACCACGCGGTCGCTGTTCCAGGCGAACCAGTTCCCGAGGGTGTACAACCCCATCCAGCAGCTGGTGACCAACGGCGAGGTCATCAACAGCACGCTGGACGCCACGGGGAAGGTGGGGCGGACGAACTTCTTCGCCTCCATCAACCAGCTGCGGCAGGAGGGGTCCATCAAGTTCCTGCCGGGATACACGCGGAACTCGATGCGCATCAACGTGGACCAGCAGCTGGGGGGGAACCTGAACTTCTCCTTCCGCTCCAGCTACAGCACCGCCAACGACTACAACTCGGGGGGCGCGTTCTTCAGCCTCACCCGGCAGCCGGCCAACGCCGAGCTGCTGCAGACCGACAGCAAGGGGCGGCTGTTCATCCGCACGGTGGCGCAGCAGCAGGGGGCGCAGAACAGCAACCCGGCGTACTCCACGCAGAACTTCGTCCCGCTCAACCGGATCGACCGGTTCGTGGGCAACTTCACCATGCGCTGGACCCCGCTGTCGTGGCTGGACGGCGAGTTCAACTTCGGGTACGACAACCGCAACAACTTCCAGGAGACGCAGCAGGACCGCGGCTACCGGACGACGGCGCTGAGCGCGACCAACCTGGGGAACATCGACCGCAGCGCGGGGCGCTCCACGTCGCTCAACGGCAGCGGCAACCTGTCGGCGCGGAAGGGGTGGTTTGACGAGGCGCTGAACACGCGCGTGACGCTGCGCTACCTGTACGAGGCGCAGGACGCGCGCAGCCAGAGCACCGGCGGCACGAACCTGGCCGTCCCCGGGCTGCGCGACCCCGACGCCGCCATCCAGAACTTCTTCACCTCGGGCGGCTCCGAGCAGGTGCGGCAGATCGGGTTCTTCACGAACCTCGACGTGGACTACAAGGGGCGCTACATCCTGGGCGGGCTGGTGCGCCGCGACGGGTCGTCGCTGTTCGGCGCCGCCAACCGGTGGCAGACCTACGGGCGCGGCTCCTTCGCGTGGCGCCTCTCGGACGAGCCCTGGTTCAACGTCAACCAGGTCTCCGACCTCAAGTTCCGCTACTCCGTGGGGCAGGCCGGCAACCGGCCGATCTTCTCGGCGCAGTACGAAACCTTCACCATCGGCACCGGCGGCGCGCTCAACCCCAACACGCTGGGCAACCGCTTCCTGGCCCCCGAGGTCTCCACCGAGACCGAGATGGGGATGGACCTGGAGCTGTTCGGGCGCTACGGGCTGACGGTGACCAAGGCGCGCAACGTCATCGACAACCAGCTGCTGCAGGTGCCGCCGCCGGCGGCGGCGGGGTTCGCCAGCCAGTGGAAGAACGCCGGCCAGCTGACCAACGACGTGTGGGAGGTGTCGCTGAACATCCCCATCATCGCCACGCGCAACGTGGACTACTCGGCGCGCATCAACTACGACCAGACGCGCTCGGTGATCTCGCGGCTGGACGTGCCGGAGTACTTCGTGAGCGCGGCCGGGCAGCAGGGCTCGGAGACGATGTTCAAGATCGTGAAGGGCGGGCAGATGGGGCAGATCTACGGCCGCAAGTTCGTGAAGGAGTGCGGCCAGCTGCCGGCGAACTTCCAGAGCCGCTGCGGCACCGGGCTGGACTTCCAGCGCAACAGCGACGGCTTCATCGTGTACGTCGGGCAGGGGAACACGCTCGCCGACGGCATCACGAAGAACCTCTGGATGACGCGCCTCCCGGCGTCGCAGGCCCCCTGGGGGGGCGGCACCACCGCCGACCCGCTCAACTGGGGCTTCCCCATCCTGGAGCGCGACTCCACGGGCGCGGTGCCGGTGCTCCCCGTCGGGAACGCCCTCCCCGCCTTCCGCTGGTCGCTGTCGCAGAACTTCCGCTACAAGCGCCTCACGGCGTTCGCGCTGCTGGACGCGACCGTGGGCAAGGACGTGTGGAACATCGGCCGCCAGTGGTCGCTGGGCGACTTCATGCACCGGGACACCGACCAGTCGGGGCGCTCGGTCGCCGACGCTCGCCCGCTGGGGTACTACTTCCGCGCCGTCTCCACGGGCGGCATCGGCGGGCTGTACGACGTGCTGGCCCCCAACAACAACACCGTCGAGGACGCGAGCTTCGTGAAGCTGCGCGAGTTCTCGGTCGGCTACCGCCTGGGCCCCGTGGCCGGGGTCGGCAACTGGAACGTCTCCCTCATCGGGCGCAACCTGCTCACCTTCACCAACTACAAGGGGTTCGACCCCGAGGTGGGGGCGGGCGGCGGGGCGCTGGGGTCGGGCGTGCTGAACGCCATCGACAACTTCCAGTTCCCCAACCTGCGCCAGTTCACGTTCTCGCTCGGCACCAGCTTCTGACCCGGTCCGGGGGCGCGCGGCGCGGCGGTTCCGCGCCGCCCGCGCCCCCGACTTCCCTCGAGGATTTTCGATGCGCAAGCATGTTTCGCCCCTCGTGATGAGCGGCGCGCTGGTGGGCCTCGCGGCCTGCGGCGACGGCCTCCAGATCACGAACTTCAACAACCCCGACGTCGCCCGCGCGTACGCCACGCCCGCCGGCGTCGAAGGCGTCATCGCCGGCCTCGGCGTCCAGGTGTTCAACACCCAGCGCGCCACCGAGTCGGTCAACACCCAGGCCAAGATCCTCGCCGGCGAGACCTTCGCCTCCGTGGCCAACTTCGGCATGGCCGCCCGCGCGCAGATCCCGCGCTCCATCATCTCCAACGAGCTCGGGAACGACAACCAGACGGGCAACCTGGCCAACTTCAACCAGTTCTCCCGCGTCGCCCGCACCGCGGCCAACGCCATCCAGGCGGTCAACCGCCTGGGGCAGACGGGGCAGACCATCGGCTCCCCGGCGCAGGACGCGCGCGCCAAGGCGTTCGCCTTCTACGTCCTGGGGCAGGCGCTCGGCAACCTCGCGCTGGCGTACGACTCGGCCGCCATCGTGACCCCGGCGGTCCCGACGGACGAGGTGCCCAAGCTCTCGGCCGCCGCCGCCGTCAACGCCGCGGCGCTCCAGATGCTCGACTCGGCCATCGCCGTGGCCACCTCCGCCGCGGCCACCACCGGCGCCAACGGCTTCCCGCTCCCCACCACGTGGCTCAACGGGAACAGCGTCAGCCGCGACCAGTTCGTCTCGCTGGCCCGCTCGTACAAGGCCCGCTTCCGCGCCGGCGTGGCGCGCACCCCCGCCCAGCGCGGTGCGGTGAACTGGCAGGAGGTCATCGCCGACGCCAACGCCGGCGTGAAGACCGACTTCACCGTCAACGTGGGTGGCGGCTCCGGCTGGAGCGCGGCGTTTGACCTGAGCCAGATCTACGTGGTGGGCGGCTGGCACCAGCTGTCGCCGCTGTACTACGGCATGGCCGACGTGTCGGGCGGCTACGACCAGTGGCTGGCCACGCCGCGCGACAGCCGCAAGGCGTTCCTCATCATCACCCCCGACCGCCGCTGGCCCGCCGGGGCCACCCGCGCGGCGCAGCAGGCCGCGGCGCCCACGCAGGTCCTCCCCGCGGGGGTGTACTTCCGCAACCGCCCCTCGGGTGACGACGTCCCGCTGGGCGGCTACGGCGACTCCTTCTACGATCACCGGCGCTATGGCGCGGCCAACCTGGCCGCCAGCACCGGCCCGTACGTGGAGATCTCCGCCACGGAGATGAGCATGCTGGCCGCCGAGGGGTACATCCGCACCAACCAGCTGCCCCTGGCGATCCCGCTCATCAACGCCAGCCGCGCTCGCAGCGGGCTGGACGCGCTGCCGTCGTCGCTGGCCAGCGCCACGGCCCCGTACTCGGCCGACAAGAGCACCTGCGTGCCGCAGGTGCCGGCGGCCCCGGCGTTCACGTCGGCGGTGTGCGGCGGGGTGCTGGAGGCCATGAAGTACGAGAAGCGCATGGAGTCCGCCTTCACCGGCTACATGATCTGGTTCGCGGACAACCGCGGCTGGGGCGACCTGGTGGAAGGGACCGCCGTGGAGTGGCCGGTGCCGTACCAGGAGATGCAGGCGCGGCAGCAGGCGTACTACAACGGCACCAACCGCGCGCCCAAGGGCACGTACGGCTTCTGACCCGGCCATGCCTCCGGTGACGGCTTCCTTCCGCCTCGGCCGGGCCCTGCGCCCGTCCGTGGCGGCGCTCTGGGCCGCAGCGCTGGCGCTGCAGCTCGGCTGCTACTCCTACCTGCCCGTGCAGTCCGCCCCCCCCGTTGCGGTGGGGAAGGACGTTGCCGTGGTCCTCAACGATCGCGGCCGCGCGCTGCTCGCCGAGCGGGTGGGGCCGGCCCTCGATCGCATCGACGGCCGGCTCACGGGGGTGGAGGGGGACGCCGTCATCGTGGCGGTCACCCGGGTGACCGACCTCCGTGGCAACACGGCGGGATGGTCGGGGGAATCCGTGCGCATCCCGCGGGACGCCATCACGGGCTACCGCCCGCGCACGTTCTCCAAGGTCAAGACGGCCCTCCTGGCGGGGGCGGTCGTGCTCAGCGTGGTGCTCTCGCTGCGCACCTCGCTGGACATCTTCGGCACCCCGGAACCCGACCGCCCAGACGGCGGTCCGCAGAAATCCTGAGGCGCGGGCGCGCTCAGCCCGCGTTGCTTCTCGTCGATCCTTCCGTCGTTCATTTCCCGGAGTCCTACCTCATGCGGTCCACTCGAATCGCGCTCCTTGCCGCGGCCGGCCTGCTGGCGGCGTGCGGCGAAGCCAGCAACGAGCCCACGTCGCCCACCATCCCGCCGCTGGCGTACGTGCGCTACATCAACGCCGTCCCGGACACCCTCAACACCACGGTGCGCTTCATCGACCAGGTGGAGTACTCGCCGATGACGTTCGTGAACGTGCCCTTCCGCGGCCTCGGGCAGGGGAACTACCAGCCCACCCAGGCCGGGTCGCGCAAGTTCCGCGTCTTCACCGCCGACGTGGCGAGCTTCTCCGCCGCTGGCAACACGGTGCAACTGGTCGACACCACCCTCACCTTCGAGGCCGGCAAGTACTACACGCTGCTGCACTCGGGCTTCGCCCGGGCCGGCGCGACGCCGCGTCAGCGCATCGTGGTGCTCACCGACGCCTTCCCCGCCCTCACCGGCGCCAACATTGCGCTGCGCGCGGTGCACCAGGCGTTCGGGGTGGGGCCCGTGGATCTCTACACCCTGCCCACCGCCACGTCGGCGCTGTCGGCGGGCACGCGCATCGCGGCCAACTTCGCCGAGCAGGCGGTGTCGCCGTACGTGACCGCCCCCGCGGCCGCGCTGGCGGCGGCCGTGGCGGCCCCCGGCGGCACCACCGCGCTGGTGGCGGCCAACGCCCCGGCTGGCACGGCGGGCACCACCGCGGTGGATCCCATCGGCGGCGCCACGCAGGGCGGCTCGGTGATCACCGCGATCGCCTTCCCGGCCTCCCCCACCAACTCCGCCGGCGCGCGTTTTGCGGCGCCGGGGATCGTGTACTACATCGACCGGCACCCCCCCCGCACCACCCCGAACCCGTAAGGGAACGCGGGTGCACCCGGTGCGGTGATCTCCGCCCTCCGGCGGCAGCCAGCGGCCCCGGCCGCGCCCTGGACTTGGCTCCTGGGCGTGGTCGGGGCCGTTGCCGTGGGGAGCGCATCGCCCGTCCATGCCCAGCTGCTGCGCGGCACCGCCGTGTCCACGCAGAGCGGACGTGCCATCGATGGCGCCCGACTGCGGGCCACCCTCGCCGACGGCACCGAGGTGGGGCGTGCGGTCACGGATGCCAGCGGACGCTTTGTCCTGGCGATCACCGCGCGCAGCGCGCCGTTCACCATCACGGTCACCCGGCTGGGGCTGCGCCCCACCCGGTCCAATGTCCTCGTGCTGGCCCCCAGCGACACTGTGGAGGCGGACTTTGAGGTGGAGGAGGAGCGCGTCAGCCTCGACACCCAGCGGGTGCAGGGGGCGCCGTCGCTCAACGTGCTCCGGCTGCGCGAAGCCGAACGCCGCGGGTGGCGCGTGTTCCCCCCCGCCGAGATCGAGCGACACCGCGAGCGCGCCAACAGCTTTGAGGAGCTGCTGCGCTCCACCGGCTACCCGGGGTTCGTCCTATCCTCCCGGCGAAATGATTGCATTCGGTCGTCGCGCACCAATCGGTGCTTGCTGATTGTGCTGGACGGCGTTCCTCTTTCAGGAATGGATGCGCCGCTCATCAACCCGCGGGACGTGGATTTCCTGGCGCTGTTGTCCCCGAATCAGGCGATGCTCCAGTACGGCGACCAAGCCCCCAATGGGGCCTTGGCGGTGTGGACCCGCACGCCAGGGGCGCGCTGACCGCAGGGCACCGGGGTCAGGCGGACCCGACGTTTCCCTTGCGCCCCCTTGGGTCGAGCCGTAGGATCTGACGAGGCTCAACCGTCGGTCCCGGAAAATACGCCCGTGGGCGCCCCACCGCATGCCAGGTCGCATGTGACGGGGCGCCTGTCGGCGTGGCGTTTCCCATGCCATTCACGGGGACTCGTCCCGCGCAACCGGCCGATGATCCGCGGATCTGGTCGACTGGTCCCGGGGCGACCGCTGGTGCGGTCGTTGGCCGGTGACGCCTGATGGGATGGTGCGGTTGTTGGTGGGACCACCCGTGAGACACCGCAAGTGGGCACAAGGTTGCACGTGAGGCGGGATGGACCGGGGGATCCCCGGTGTTGGCGCGGGCGCAGGCGTGGGTGTGGTGGTGCGCGAGGTGCCCCGACCGGAGGTGGTCAGGCGCCCCGGATCTTCGTCTTCTCAACCCAGGGATAGCGATGTTGACAGGATTCCTCACGACCCGGATTCGGCGGATGGCAGGGGGGCTGCTGGCCGCTGCCCTGCTGGCACCGGCCGCGGCGGCGCAGGCCCAGAACGCGGTGATCACCGGCAAGGTGGTCGGCGACGCGGGGCAGCCGCTCGAGTTCGCCAACGTGTACATCTCCGAGCTGGTCCTTTCGGTGGCGACCAACGCGCAGGGGGTGTATACCGTCACCGTGCCGGCGGCGCGCGTGCAGGGGCAGGCGGTCAACCTGCGGGTGCGCGCGGTCGGCTTCACGCCGGCGTTCGTCCCCATCAAGGTCACGGCGGGGAACCAGACGCACAACTTCTCGCTCAAGCGGGACATCAACCGCCTCTCCGAGGTGGTGGTGACCGGCTCCATCGAGGGGACGGAGCGGGCCAAGGTCCCGTTCGCCGTGGGGCGCCTGACGGCGGAGGACATCCCGGTGCCGCAGCTCGACCCGCTGCGTGCGCTGCAGGGGAAGGTGGCGGGGATGCGCGTGGCGCAGACCGGCGGCCGCCCCGGCAGCCAGCCGGAGATCCTGATGCGCGGCCCCACGTCGATCAACGCCAGCGGGCGCAGCACCGGCCCCATGATCATCGTGGACGGCACCATCCTGCGCACCGGCGCGCTCAACGAGATCGGCGGGCTGGACATCGAGTCGGTGGAGGTCGTGAAGGGCGCCGCGGGCGCCACGCTGTACGGCTCCACCGCCGCCAACGGCGTCATCATCATCAAGACCAAGCGCGGCGCCTCGCGTGACGAGGTGCGCTTCAACGCCCGCACCGAGTACGGGCTCAGCGACCTGCAGTCGCTGCGCTACGGCGCCCCGGAGAACACCGTCCTCCAGCTGGACGAGACCGGGAAGAAGTTCTGCGTGCAGGGCTCCTCCAACGTCGCCAGCTGCTCGCGCGCCACGCGCTGGATGGACGAGATCACCCGCATCAACAACGTGGCGGCCGACACCACCCGCACGCCGCAGGCGATGCAGTGGAACTCGCCGGCGCTCGGGAACGGCTCGGTGCTCAACGTGTACCAGGCCAACCAGTGGCCCGGGCAGCGCTACAACGCCTTCGCCCAGGTGTCCACCCCCAACGCGCTGATGCTCAACTCGGTGGACGTCACCGGGCGCGCCGGGAGCGTGCGCTACTTCGTGAGCGGGCAGCTCACCGCCGACCAGGGCGCCGTGCGCGGGCTGGACGGCGTGCGCGACACCCGCGCGCGCGTCAACCTCGACTACGACGTCCGCCCGGGGCTCACCATCTCCGTCTCCACGCTCTTCAACAAGAGCGTGAACGACCTGCGGGGCGGCGGCTCCTCCAACGGCGGCATCTTCGGGCAGCTGCTGCGCGGCGCCCCCGGCGGCACCGACTACCTGGCGGTGGACACCCTCGGGCGCCCGCTGGTGCGCGGCGGCGGCGCCGGCTTCTCCCCCACCGGCAACGGCGGCGGCACCTTCCTGTACGACATGGAAGGGGACATGTACACGTCGGTGCAGAACTCCAACCGCTACCTCGCCAGCGTGGGGGCCAACTGGAACCCCACCGAGTGGGCCTCCTTCGAGGCGCTCTACTCGTACGACAACCGCAGCCGCTACAACAGCAGCTACACCCGGAAGGGGTACCGCACCTTCTCGCAGAGCAACGCGACCAACCGCGGCAACATGTCGATCAGCGACCTGTACTCCGTGTCGCAGAACGGCAACCTCGCCGCCACCTTCCGG
>JBILED010000245.1:0-4050 GCA_044352305.1 Gemmatimonas sp. | reverse complement strand
TGGGACGGCAAGGTGCAGTCAACCGGGCGGGAAGCCGCCTCGGGCATGTACCTCTACAGGCTCGAGGTGGATGGCGTGCCGCTGGTGAAAAAGATGATCGTGGTGAAGTAGTCGTGACGTAACGACTGGGTTGGGCGAGCACCACGAGACCCGAAGGACAACGCAACGTGGCGCACCGGGTGGACGGACCCGGCGCGCCATTTTGCGTTGCGCCCCCCCGCGTCATCCGCCATCCTGACGGATCGCGCTGCGCCACCCCGTTCGGGCCATCGCCTTCCCTGCTGGATTGGCAGCCCCGCCGCGGCACCCCTATTGCCCCTGCAGGCCGCCATGATCAATCCCGACCGCCTGACCGTGAAGAGCGCCGAGGCGCTCAACGCCGCCCTCGCCCTGGCGCGCAAGGCCGGCAATCCCCTGGTCTACGATGTCCACCTCCTGCTGGCGCTCCTGGCCCAGGATGAGGGGATCGTGGTCCCCCTCCTCCAGCGCACTGGCACCGCCGTGGCCGCGCTGCGGACCGCCGCCGAGCAGGAGGCCGCCCGCTACGCGCGCCAGTCCGATGCCCAGCCCACCCTCAGCCGAGAGCTCACCCAGCTCCTCGACGCCGCCGACCGCGACGCCAAGGCGCTCGGCGACGCCTACGTCTCCACCGAGCACCTGCTCCTTGCGCTCGCCGACGCCAAGGGCACCGACAGCCTGCGGCTGCTGGCCGCCGCCGGGGCCACCCGGACCGCACTCCTCGACGCCCTCAAGCTGGTGCGCGGCGCTCACAAGGTCACCGACCAGTCCCCCGAACAGCAGTATCAGGCGCTGGAGAAGTTCACCCGCGACCTGACGCAGGCTGCGCAGGACGGCAAGCTCGACCCTGTCATCGGCCGCGACGAGGAGATCCGCCGCGTCATCCAGGTCCTCTCGCGCCGCACCAAGAACAACCCGGTCCTCATCGGCGAGCCCGGCGTGGGCAAGACCGCCATCGCCGAGGGGCTTGCCCAGCGCATCGTCAGCGGTGACGTCCCCGAGGGGCTCAAGGGCAAGCGCCTCGTCTCCCTGGACCTCGGCGCGCTCATCGCCGGCGCCAAGTTCCGTGGCGAGTTCGAGGAGCGCCTAAAGGCCGTCCTCAAGGAGATCACCAGCGCCGAGGGGCGGTTCGTGGTGTTCATCGACGAACTGCACACGCTCGTGGGCGCCGGCAAGGCCGAGGGGAGCATGGATGCCGGCAACATGCTCAAGCCCATGCTGGCCCGCGGCGAGCTGCGCGTGGTGGGGGCCACCACGCTGGACGAGTACCGGCAGCATGTGGAGAAGGACCCCGCCCTCGAGCGCCGCTTCCAGCCGGTGTTCGTGGGGGAGCCTTCGGTGGAGAGCACGATCGCCATCCTCCGCGGCCTCAAGGAGCGCTACGAGTCGCATCACGGCGTCCGGATCACCGATGGCGCGGTGGTCGCGGCCGCCACGCTCTCCAACCGCTACATCGGCGACCGCTTCCTCCCCGACAAGGCCATCGACCTGGTCGACGAGGCCGCTTCGCGCCTGCGCATCGAGATCGATTCGGTGCCGCAGGAGATCGACGAGGTCGAGCGGCGCATCGTCCAGCTGGAGATCGAGCTGCACGCCCTCCAGAAGGAGACCGATCCGGCCTCGGTGGAGCGGCGCACGGCGCTGGCCCGCGAGCTGGCCGAGGCGCGCGAGAAGGCGGGGGGCATGCGCGCCCAGTGGCAGCAGGAGAAGGAGGGGCTGGGCGCCGTGGGGCGGCTCAAGCAGGAGATCGAGCACGTCCGCATCGAGGCGGAGCAGGCCACGCGCGCCGGCGACCTGGCGAAGGCGGCGGAGCTCACGTACGGCCGCATCCCGCAGCTCGAGCGCGACATGAAGGCGGCCGAGGCCCGGCTGGGGAGCAGCGAGGGGCGCCCGCAGTTCCTCAAGGAGGAGGTGGGCGCCGATGACATCGCCGAGATCGTCGCGCGCTGGACCGGCATCCCGGTGCAGCGCATGATGGAGTCGGAGCGCGAGCGTCTCACCCGGCTGGAGGAGGTGCTCGGGACCCGTGTGATCGGGCAGGGAGAGGCGGTCGCGGCGGTGGCCAACGCCGTGCGCCGGTCGCGCGCGGGGCTGCAGGATCCGCGGCGCCCGATTGGCTCGTTCATCTTCCTCGGCCCCACTGGGGTGGGGAAGACCGAGACGGCGCGGGCGCTGGCCGAGTTCCTCTTTGACGACGAGCAGGCGATGGTGCGCATCGACATGTCGGAGTACATGGAGAAGCACGCCGTGGCCCGCCTCATCGGCGCCCCCCCGGGGTACGTGGGCTACGAGGAGGGGGGACAACTCACCGAGGCGGTGCGCCGCCGCCCGTACGCCGTCATCCTGTTCGACGAGATCGAGAAGGCGCACCCGGATGTCTTCAACATCCTGCTGCAGCTGCTGGACGACGGGCGCCTGACCGACTCGCAGGGGCGCACGGTGGACTTCCGCAACACGGTGGTGATCCTCACCTCCAATGTGGGGAGCCCGCGCATCCTGGCCGCCGCCGAGGAGGGGGTGTCGTGGCGGGGGGTGGAACAGGAGGTGCTGCAGCTGCTTCGCGGACAGTTCAAGCCGGAGTTCCTCAACCGCATTGACGACATCGTCGTGTTCCACCCCCTGGGGCGTGGCGAGCTGGATCGCATCGTGGAGCTTCAGTTGGGGCAGCTGCGCGCGCTGCTGGCCGATCGCAAGCTGTCGCTGCGCCTCACGGCGGCGGCACAGCAGCGTCTGGGCGACGCCGGCTACGACCCGGTGTTCGGAGCGCGGCCGCTCAAGCGCGCGGTGCAGCGGCTGCTGCAGAACCCGCTCGCCCTGGCGGTGCTGGAAGGGCGGTTCAAGGAGGGGGACGCCATCGTGGCCGACGCGACGGACGGCGGGGAGGGGTTGGTGTTCGCGCCGGACACTGCCCCGGCCGCGACGGCCTCGGCGTGAGCGCCCCGCCGCTATCGGCGGCCGAGCAGGCGGCCATGGTCCGCGCGCTGGCCGAGGCGCGGGCCGCGGCCGAGGCGGGGGAGGTGCCTGTGGGCGCGGTGGTGCTGCGCGGCGGGGAGCTGGTCGCGGTCACTCGAAACCGCATGCGTGAACGGGGCGACGCCACCGCGCACGCCGAGCTGCTGGCGTTGCAGGAGGCGGCGCGGGTGGTGGGGGACGCCCGCCTCGGGGAGTGCACCCTGGTGGTCACGCTGGAGCCGTGCGCCATGTGTGCCGGCGCCATTGTGCTGGCCCGCGTGGGGCGCCTGTTGTTCGGCGCCTGGGACCCCAAGGCCGGAATGTGCGGGTCGGTGGGCGACCTCGTGCGCCATCCGCGCCTCAACCACCGGCCGGAGGTGCGGGGCGGGGTGTCGGAGGCCGAGGCGGCGGCATTGCTGCAGACGTTCTTCGCTGGGCGGCGCTGACGGCGCAGGGCCGCCGCCCCGGCGCCGGCCCTGGCGTCGACCTCGTGGCCGCCCCGTCAGTCGGGAACGACGACCGTGCCGACCAGCCGGTCGGCAATGCCGCGATGGGGCGTGCGCAGCAGCACCAGGAGCGCGGCCACGCACAGCACGAGCAGGAGCGCGCCGCCCAACAGCGCGCGGCTCGCCACGCCGCTGGCCGATCCCTCGGCGACGAGGGCGGCGGCCATCGCGCTCGGGCCCCACGTGGCCAGCTGTCGCGCCACCAGCCGGAGTCGCCCCGCTCGTCGCCCATGCCGGTCCACCACCGCCAGCCCCAGCATTGCCAGCAGCGGTGCCCGCCGTGCCGTGACGGCGCTTCCGATGGATCCCGCGGCGGCGATCAGCACCAGCACCACGAGGATGAACACCCCGGCGAGGCTCATCTGCGGGACGTCGGGGGGCTGACCGTTCCACTGCCCCTCGACGAGGGCCACCGCCGCGGAGCGCTGCGCGGGCGTGGCGCCAGAGGCCAGCGCCACGAGGGGGGCGGTAAGCGCCTCGTCGTTCACCAGCAGGTCATGCTCCAGGGTCCCCGGGGCTGCGCGTACCGCGCGCGCCCGTGCCGCTGGCAATCGCACGCCGACGTACGTGGCCG
>JBILED010000076.1:0-11546 GCA_044352305.1 Gemmatimonas sp. | reverse complement strand
AGGTCAAGGAGCCGATCAAGGCCGAGTGGGGGCACCTGCGCCCCGACCTCACCCTGTTCACCTATTTCCACTTTGCGGCCGACGAGGCGCTCACGGCGGCGCACCGGGCCAGCGGGGCCACCTGCATCGCGTACGAGACGGTGGAGCTTCCCACGCGGGAATTGCCGTTGCTGACCCCGATGTCCGAGGTGGCCGGGCGGATGGCGGTGCAGGAAGGGGCCAAGTACCTCGAGAAGCTGTTCGGCGGGCGCGGGGTGCTGCTGGGGGGCGTGCCCGGCGTGGCGCCGGCCAAGGTGGTGATCCTGGGGGGCGGGGTGGTGGGGGTGAACGCCGCCAAGATGGCCGCGGGGCTGGGCGCCAAGGTCGTGGTGCTCGACCTCTCGCTGGAGCGGCTGCGGTACCTCTCCGACGTGATGCCCGCCAACGTGCAGTTGGTGCATTCCAACCGGCACAACATCCTGGAGCAGGTGTCCACCGCCGACCTCGTGGTGGGCGGGGTGCTCATTCCGGGCGCCAAGGCGCCCAAGCTCTTGCGGCGCGCCGATCTGGCCCGGATGCGCCCCGGGGCGGTGATCGTGGACGTGGCGGTGGACCAGGGCGGGTGCGTGGAGACCATCCACCCGACCACGCACGAGGATCCCACGTACGTGGTGGACGGGATCATCCACTACGGCGTGGCGAACATGCCGGGGGCGGTGCCGCGCACCTCCACGCTGGCGCTCACCAACGCCACGCTCCCTTATGTGCTGCAGTTGGCGGCCAAGGGGTGGAAGGGCGCGCTGGCGCACAATGGCGCCCTGCTCAAGGGGCTCAACATGTCCGCCGGCCACGTCACGTATCGTGGCGTGTCGGAGGCCTTCGACCTGCCGTTCGTGGAGCCGGCCACGCTGCTCGGCTGAGGCCGGTTGTCGCCAGGGCCGCGCCCCGGCTTCCCTCGCACCGGGGGGCCGGGGCGCTGCCTTGTTCCCCCCGGTGGGCGCCGATAGGTTACGCACACCCCCTCGCACCGCCCCCACTTCGGCGCCCGCGCGCCGTATCCTCCCCCCTGGATGTTCTGGCCCCTCACCAAGGCGAAGTCGTTCTTTCCCGCGAGCGCCATCGCGGTTGACCTGGGCACGGCCAACACGCTCATCTACGTCAAGGGCGAGGGGATCGTCCTCAACGAGCCGTCGGTCGTGGCGCTCGACCGCGAGACGCGCAAGATTCGCGGCATCGGCCTTGAGGCCAAGCGCATGCTCGGGCGCACCCCCGAAGGGATCATGGCGGTGCGCCCCATGAAGGACGGCGTGATCGCCGACTTCGACGTGACGGAGAAGATGCTCCGGTACTTCCTCTCGCTGGTCATCGACAAGCACGTGTTCCGCGTGAAGCCGCGCGTGATCGTGTGCGTCCCGTCGGGGATCACCGAGGTGGAGAAGCGCGCCGTGCGCGATTCCGCGGTGGGGGCGGGCGCCAAGGAGGTGTTCATGATCAGCGAGCCGATGGCCGCGGCCATCGGCGTGGGGCTGCCCGTCGAGTCGCCCACGGGCAACATGGTCATCGACATCGGGGGCGGCACCACGGAGATCGCGGTGATCGCGCTGTCGGGGATCGTGAGCGACACGTCGATCCGCACGGGGGGCGACGAGCTGGACACGAGCATCGTGCAGTTCATGCGCCGCAACTACAACCTGCTCATCGGGGAGCCCACCGCGGAGCAGATCAAGATCCAGATCGGCTCGGCGTATCCGGTGGGGGAGGAGCGGGAAATGGAGGTGAAGGGACGCGATCTCGTCTCGGGGATCCCCAAGACGGTGCGCGTGCACTCCAGCGAGATCCGCGAGGCCGTGCAGGAGCCGATCCAGCAGATCGTGGAGGCGGTGCGGCGGGCGCTGGAAATCACGCCCCCCGAGCTGGCCTCCGACATCGTCGACCGGGGAATCGTCATGACCGGCGGCGGGGCGCTCATCCGCGGGCTGGACGCGCTGCTCAACCAGGAGACCGGGCTGCCGATCCACGTGGACGAGGACCCGCTCACGTGCGTCGTCCGCGGCACGGGCAAGGTCCTCGACGACGAGGAGAAGTACTGGTCGGTGCTCACGACCTGAGGGCTGCGGTGTCCCGTTCGACGCGCGAGGCGGTCCGGCCGGACCTGGTGCTGGCGGGAGGCAGCGCGGTACTGGCGCTGCTCCTGGTCATGTTGCCGGCCCCCGCGCGGGCGGCGGTGGCGGCCACGTTGCGGGACACGGTGTTCGCGCCGCTCCTGGCGCTTGAGGCGCGTGCGGCGCGCTCCGCCGCCGCGCTGCGTGGACGGGACGCCGTGCTGGCGTCGCGCGGGGCGCAGGTGAGCGCCGAGGTGGCGCTGGCCGAGGTGGGCGCGGAGAACCGCACGCTGCGCGGGCTGCTGGGACTGGCGGGACGGCTGCGCCAGGGGTTCGTGGTGGCGGACCTCGTGCCGGGGCGCTCCTTCGAAGCGGACTTCACCGTGGGGCTCACTGCGGGTTCGGACGCGGGGATCGCGCCGTTTCAACCGGTCGTCACGGCCCGCGGGCTGGTGGGCATGGTGGAGCGCGCCGATCCGGCGCGCAGCGAGGTGATCACCTGGGCGCACCCCGACTTTGCGGCCAGTGCCATGAGTGCGGATGGCACGGCGTTCGGCATCGTCAAGCCGCACCTGGCCGCGGGGGCCCGCCGCTGGCTGCTGGAGATGCGCGGCGTCCGGTATCGGTCGCGCCTGGACACGGGGGTGGTCGTGGTCACGTCGGGGTTGGGGTCCACCTTTCCGCGTGGCATCGTGATCGGCACGGTCATTGGCGAGTTGACCACGCCCGAGCAGTGGTCGCGCACGTATCTGGTCGCGCCGGCGGTGCTCCCCGATGGCGTCGGGCCGGTGGTGGTGCTCACCCCCGGGGGCGATTCCGCGCGCATCGCCGCCGCATGGCGGCGTGCGACGGCGGACAGCGCCACGCGCGGCGTGCTAGGGGCGGCTGATTCGCTCGCGGCCGATTCGCTCGCGGCGGCGGCGGCGGCGGCGCGTCGGGTGCCAGGGGCGGACTCGGGGGCCGCCAAGCGGGGGGCGACCGATTCAACCGGGTCGGAAGGGCTGTCGCTGCGGCGGGCCTCGCCGCCGGGGCCTCCGGTATCCCCGTCCCCACCCTTGCCCCCGCCTGTCCCGTGACGGGGCTCTCTGGCGGCGGGGGGCGGGCCGCGCGGCCGTTGGTCACGGCCGTCGCCGTGGCCGCCTTGGTGCTCGGACACTACACCGTGCGCCCGTTCCTGCCCTCGCGGGTGTCGGTGGGGTTCCTGCTGGTGGGCGTCCTGTTCCTTGCCGTGCGGGTGCGCCCCGGGGCGGCCGCAGTGGCGGGGCTGGTGGCCGGGTTGGCCGCCGACACGTCGGGCGCGCTGCCGCTGGGGACCACCTCCCTGGTGTGGATCGCGCTGGGGTTCCTTGCCGCGCGCATGCGCGCCGTGCTCTTTGGCGAACAGGCCGCCGTGGCGGGAGCCGTGGCTTTCGGGGCCAGTTGGCTGGGCGACCTGCTGTTGGCGCTGGCCCGTCCGTCGGGGACATCGGGGCTGTCGGCCGCCGTGTTATTGGTGTGGTCGCCGCTCGGGGCCCTGCTCACGGCGGGGCTGGCCATCGGGGTGCACCTGCTGGCGCGCGATGCGTCCCGCTCCGGCGGGCGTCCCGGCGGGCGTTAGCATGGCGGTGCACCCCAACGTCCTCCTGCGGCGCGCGCGCCTCGTGCGCGGCGTGCTTGGCGGGGCGTTCGCCGCGATCGGGTTGGCGTTCTTCCGGGCCCAGGTGCTGGAGAACGCGGCATACGTCCAGCAGGCCGAGAGCAACCGCCTGCGCGAGGTGCCGCTGCCGGCGGCGCGGGCCGTCATCACCGATCGCCACGGTGAAGTGTTGGCGGAGAACCTCCCGGGGTACACGGTGTCGTTGCTGACCCCCTCGGTTGACTCGCTGCGATCGGCGCTGCGCACGGTGGCAACGGTGGTGCCGCTCGATTCGGCGCAGCGCGAGGCCGTGGTGCGCCGCTTCCGGCGGTCGCCCACCCGCCCGGCCGTCATCTTCAACGATGCCGCCTTCGCCGTGGTGTCGGCGCTGGAGGAGCGTCGGGCCGGGATCCCGGGGCTGATCATCCAGAGCGCCCCCAAGCGCTTCTACCCCGATGGCCCCGCCATGGCCGCCGTGCTCGGCTACACCAGCGAGATCTCCGAGCAGCAGCTGCTGGAGCCCCGCTACGAAGGGTACAAGGCCGGGCAGCAGGTGGGACGCACCGGGCTGGAGCTGCAGTACGAGGAGCGGCTGCACGGCCAGGAGGGGCGGCGCTTCGTCGAGGTGGATGCGCGCAACCG
Source organism: Gemmatimonas sp. (assembly GCA_044352305.1). GTDB lineage: Bacteria > Gemmatimonadota > Gemmatimonadetes > Gemmatimonadales > Gemmatimonadaceae > Gemmatimonas. Next base: position 7,208 of record JBILED010000076.1, on the reverse strand, counting down.
CGTGATCCGCGACGACGGGGTGCGTGCGGAGGAGCTGCCGCGCTCCCCCGAGCCGCTGCGGACCAACCTCGATCTCGACCTGCAGCGCTTCATCCACGCCTACTTCGGCGACTCGCTGCGCGGCGCCGTGGTGGCCATGGAGCCCGCCACCGGCGCCGTGCTGGCGCTCTACAGCGCCCCCAGCTACGACATCAACCGGTTCATTGGCGGGATGCCGCGCGGCGAGTACGACAGCCTGCGCACCGCGCCCCATGATCCCCTGTTCAACCGGGCGCTCAAGGGGAACTACGCGCCGGCCTCCACCTGGAAGCTGGCCACGGCCGTGCTCGGGCTGGAGATGGGGCTGGTCACGATGGACACGCGGATGCCCCAGCGCTGCACGGGGGGCTACTACTACGGGCGCGTGTTCAAGTGCTGGGACAAGGAGGGGCATGGGGACATCACGCTGGCCGAGGCGATCGCCAAGTCGTGCGACGTGTACTTCTATCAGCTGGGGCTGCGGATCGGGCTGACCAACCTGCTGGCAGGTGGCGTGCGGCTGGGGTTCAGCCAGCGCTCCGGTGTGGACCTGCCCCTCGAGTCGCGCCCCATCTGGCCTGAAGCGGTGTCCTACTTTGATCGCCGGTACGGGCCGCGGGGATGGAACCGGTCGGTGGTGCTGTCGCTGTCCATCGGCCAGGCCAACAACGCCCAGACGCCGCTCACCATGGCGCGCTTCTATTCCGCCCTCGCCACCGACGGGATGGCCGCCACCCCGCAGGTGGTGGCGCGCCCGGTGGAGCGCACCCGCATCCTCAACCTCACGCCGGAGCAGCTCGCCGGCGTGCAGGCGGCATTGGCGGACGTGGTCAGCCGGGGCACGGCCGCGGGGGCGCAAGTGCAGGGGCTGACCATCGCAGGGAAGACCGGGACGGCGCAGAACCCGCCGTACAAGGACAATGCCTGGTTCGTGGGCTATGCGCCGGCCGACCGGCCCCGCATCGTGGTGTCGATCATCATCGAGGAGGGGCTGCATGGCTCCACCGCCGCGCGTGTGGCCACGCGCATCATGGAGCGCTACCTCAAGGCACGGCTGACGATGGGCGCCGTGCCCACCGACTGAGGCCGTGCGTCGGCACCAGCAGCTGGATCTTCCCCTCCTGGCGGTGGTGGCGCTTCTCACCGGGCTGGGCGTGGCCATGGTGTATTCCGCCGGGCAGACCGACTCGCCGTCGGCGCTCGTGGCGGGGGCGTGGCGCCGACAGCTGGCCTTCGCCGGCGTGGCGTTGGTGGTGGCTTGGGTGGTCCGGCGTGCCTCCGTTCGGGTGATCGAGTGGGTCACGCCGCCGTTGTATGTGGTCAGCCTGCTGCTCCTGCTGGTGGTGCTGGCGTTCGGCACCGGCGCCGGGACGGCCGCCAGCGTGAAGGGGTGGCTGACCATCGGGGGGCGGCGCTTGGGGCAGCCGGCCGAATTGGCCAAGCTGGCCACGGTCCTGATGCTGGCGCATGTGCTGGCCGCACGGCGCGAGGTGCCGCGGGCGCTGGTGGACCTCTGGCGTCCGTTGCTCGTCGTCGGGGTCCCGTGGGTGCTGGTGATGGCCCAGCCGGACTTGGGCACGGGCATCGCCTTCATCGGCATGTGCTTCGCGATGCTGTACTGGTCGGGGGTGCCGTCGTGGATGCTGCTGATGCTGGCCAGTCCGGGGATCAGCCTGCTGCTTGCGTTCAGTACCGGGCTGTGGGGGGCGTGGTTCGTGGCGCTGGCCGCCCTGCTGTTCATGTGGCGCCGCGCCATCGGGGAGGCGGTGGCGGTGCTGGCAGCCAACGTGGCGATGGGGGGGGTAGCCCCGGTGTTGTGGGACGTCCTCAAGCCGTACCAGCGACAGCGTCTCCTGGTATTCCTGGACCCCGGGCTGGAGCCGGGGGCCGCTGGCTACCAGGTGGCGCAGAGCAAGGTGGCCATCGGCTCGGGGGGGCTGCTGGGCAAGGGGTTCACGCTCGGGTCGCAGAAGCGGCTGGGGTACCTGCCCGAGCGGCACACCGACTTCATCTTCTCGGTCGTGGGCGAGGAGCTGGGCTTTCTTGGCGTGGCGCTGGCGCTGACTCTGTTCCTGGCGGTGTTGCTGCGCATCGTGCGCGTCGCCACCCGGGCCAGTGAACCGTTCGCCGGGCTGGTGGCTATCGGGATCGGGGCCGTCTGGTTGGTGCACATCGTGGTGAATGTGGGCATGACGCTGGGGCTGATGCCGGTGACCGGCATCCCGCTCCCCTTTGTCAGCTATGGCCCTTCGTTCCTCCTCGTCTCGTGGCTGGCGGTGGGGCTACTGCTGCGCCTTTCGGCTGACGGCCGGGGGCAGGCCGACGCCATCGGGTTCTAGGGCAGCTTCGGCGTTCGTTCGCCAACGTGGGGCGGTCGGCCCGCGCAAGCCCTACCGTTCCGGAGGGTGTGGGCTGATCTTTCCCCGCATGGCCTGGTTCCGGAAGGACAAGAAGCCCCGTCAGCCGCGACGCGAGCGGCTCGAAATCCCGCCGGACACGTGGGAGAAGTGCGAGGCGTGCGGGCACACCGACATCCGCGGCAAGTTCCAGCGCAACGCCAACGTCTGTCCCGAGTGCGACTACCATCGGCGCATGCGGGCCTGGGATTACGTGGCCCTCCTGCTGGACGAAGGGACTGTTGGCGAGGTGGAGGGGGACCTGCGCTCGGTGGACCCCTTGGGATTCCCGGACTATCCGGCGCGTTTGCGCCGGTCGCTTGCAGGGGCCGGCGAGTCCGATGCCATTGTCACCGTGTCGGGGCAGTTGGAGGGGCTCCCGTGCAGTCTGGGGGTGATGGATTTCGCCTTCATGGGCGGCTCGATGGGATCGGTGGTGGGGGAGAAGATCGCCCGGTTGGGGCTACGGTCGCTGGAGCGCAAGCATCCGCTGGTCATCATTTCCGCATCCGGGGGCGCCCGCATGCAGGAAGGGATCCTTTCGCTGATGCAGATGGCCAAGGCATCGGCGGTGCTGTCGCAGCTGGCGGAGCGGCGCATCCCCTACATCTCGGTGCTCTCCAACCCCACCACCGGCGGGGTCAGCGCCAGCTACGCCATGCTGGGGGACGCCATCGTCGCCGAGCCCGGGGCGGTCATCGGCTTCGCCGGACCGCGCGTCATCAAGCAGACGCTTGGTCAGGACCTTCCCGAGGGCTTTCAGACGGCGGAGTTCCTGCTGGACCACGGGATGCTGGACCAGGTCGTGCACCGCAAGGCGTTGCGCAGCACCCTGTCGCGCCTGCTGCGGCACATGACGGGGCGTCCCGCTGCCGCGGCGCAGGCGTCGGACGCCTGACTGCTCCGGGCGCGCCCGGGAGGTCTCGGGGTGAGTGACGGCGCGCGGGAAGCGTATGCGCGGGCGTTGTCGGCGCTGTTTGCCCGAACCGGTGGGGCGTGGCGGCTGGGCTTGGAGCGGATGGAGGCGCTGATGGAGGCGCTGGGCCGTCCGGAGCGCCGCTATCCCGTGTTCCATGTGGCCGGCACCAACGGCAAGGGCAGCACCGTGGCCACGCTGGACGCGCTGCTGCGCGGGGCCGGGGTGCGCGTGGGGCGGTACACCTCGCCGCATCTGGTGGACTTCTCGGAGCGGATCGCCGTGGATGGCGTGCCCATCGCCCCGGAGGCCATCACCGCGTGGCTGGAGCAGAGGGCCCCCCTGCTGACCGAGCTGGGCGCCACCTTCTTCGAGGCCACCACGGCACTGGCGCTGGCGCACTTCGCCGAGGCCGGTGTGGATGTGGCGGTGGTGGAGGTGGGGCTCGGCGGACGGCTGGATGCCACGAACATCGTGCAGCCGGTGGCGGCCGGCGTCACCCAGATCGGGCTGGATCATCAGGAGTATCTCGGGGACACCCTCGAGGCCATCGCCATGGAGAAGGCGGGGATCTACAAGGCCGGGGCGGCCGCCGTGGTGGGGGACACCACCCCGGCGATTCGCGATCGCCTGCAGGCGCGCGCCGAGGCCGCGGGCGCGCGACCGGTGCTGGTGTGCGGCCGGGACTGGCAGGTGCGGGAGGTCACCGTGGAACCGGTGGCCACCCGCTTCACGCTGGTGGTGGACGGCGCGGAGCGGAGAGTGGCCACGCCCTTGGTGGGGCGGTTCCAGGCGGACAACGCGGCCGTGGCGCTGGCGATGTTGCGAGGGGCCGGTGGGCGCTGGGCCCGCGTGGAGGCGGACGCCGAGGCGCTGTTGGCCGGCGTGCGGCTCCCCGGTCGATTCCACCGCAGCGGACCGTGGCTCTTTGACGTGGCGCACAACGCCGACGGGGCGGCGACCGTGGTGGCCACGGTACGGGCGGTGGCGGTGCCGCGCCCGCTGGTGGCGGTGGTGTCGGTGCTCAATGACAAGGACTGGCGCGGGATTCTGGCCCAGCTGGCCACGGTGGCCGATCGCATCCTGGTCACCCTGGCCCCGTCGGCTCCGGCCAATCGGGTGTGGTCGCTGGACGCCGTGTGCGGCTGGGCGTCGGCGGCCGGGGTGGCGGTGGAGCGGTGGGAGACGCTCGACGGGGCGCTGGCTGCCGGACGGGAGGCCGGGGGGACGGTGCTGGTGACCGGCTCCTTTCACACCGTCGGAGACGCCATGGACCGGTTGCAGGTGAATCCCGTCGCCCGGTAACTTACCGGGATGCCTCCCATGCCACTCCCGGGGTTTCGCGACTTCTACCCCGAGCAGTTCGCCGAACGTGCCCATATCGTCGAGACCTGGCGCCGCGTCGTGCGGCGCTACGCGTTTCAGGAGTACGATGGCCCCCCCCTCGAGCCGCTGGAGCTGTACACCCAGAAGAGCGGCGACGAGATCGTGGGTCAGCTGTACCACTTCGAGGACAAGGGCGGACGGGCCGTGGCGCTGCGCCCGGAGATGACCCCCACCTTGGCGCGGCTGGTGGGGGCGAAGGCGCAGGCGCTGCGCAAGCCGGTGCGGTGGTTTGCGGTGCCGCAGCTGTTCCGCTACGAGCGGACGCAGAAGGGGCGACTGCGCGAGCACTTCCAGCTCAACGTGGACATCGTCGGCGAAGCCGACGTCCTCGCCGACGCCGAACTGCTGGCGGTGGCCATCGACCTGATGGGCGCCTTCGGGCTCACGGCGCGCGACGTGCGCGCGCGGGTCAGCGACCGGCGCCTGCTCAATGGGCTGCTGGCGCACCTGGGGATCGCCGAGGGGGCGTGGTCCGCGGTCTATGCGGTCCTGGACAAGCTGGAGCGGCAGCCGGTGGAGCGCTCGCGCGAGCTGCTCGAGGCGGCCGGGGTCCACGGGGGGCTGGCCGAGACGGTGCTGGGCTTCGGGGCGCTGACCTTCGAGGCGCTGCAGGAGCGCTACGGGGACGCGCCGGCCGTGGCCGAGCATGCGGCGCGCTTTGCGCGTTACCTGGCGCACGCCGAGGCACTGGGGACCCGGGCGTGGATCCGCTTCGACCTGACCATCGTGCGCGGGCTGGCGTACTACACGGGGATCGTCTTCGAGCTGTTCGACGCCGTGGGCGACTTCCGCGCCATCTGCGGGGGCGGGCGCTATGACACGTTGCTGGCCTCGTTGGGGGGCGCCGACCTCCCGGCGCTGGGCTTCGGCATGGGCGACGTGGTGCTGCGCGAGCTGCTGGTGGAGCGCGGCCTGATGCCGTCCATGGCGCCGCGCCTGGACTGCTGGGTGCTGCAGTCCCCCGCCGATCCCGACTTTCCCGCGGCCATGCTGTCCGCGGCCACGGCGCTGCGCCGCGCGGGCGCCACGACCGAGTACGGCTTCCGGCCCGTGCCCCTCCCGCGGCAGGAAGAGCAGGGGCGGAAGGCCGGTGCCGCCGCCTTCGTGCTGGTGGGGCCTGCCGGCGCGGAAGGCCTGGCGTCTGCGGTGCGCCGCTACACCGTGCGGCGCCCCGGGCACCCCGACCTCCATCTTGACGACCTCGACGCCCTGCAGCGCTGGGCGTCCCTCCCCACCCCGCCCGCCCCATGAGCGACGACAAGAAGCTGACCACCCGCGCCGACAACTTCAGCGACTGGTACAACGAGCTCGTGCTCCGCGCCGAGCTCGCCGACTACTCGCCGGTGCGCGGCTGCATGGTGATCCGCCCGCTGGGCTACGGCATCTGGGAGCGGATGCAGCGGGCGCTGGATGACATGTTCAAGGCCACCGGGCACGTGAACGCGTACTTCCCGCTGTTCATCCCGGAGAGCTTCCTGTCCAAGGAGGCCCAGCACGTCGAGGGGTTCGCGCCGGAGTGCGCGGTGGTCACGCACGGCGGCGGGAAGGCGCTGGAGGAGCGGCTGGTGGTGCGCCCCACCTCGGAGACGATCATCTACTCGATGTTCGCCAAGTGGGTGCAGAGCTACCGCGACCTCCCCCTGCTGTACAACCAGTGGGCGAACGTCGTGCGGTGGGAGATGCGCACGCGCCTGTTCCTGCGCACGATGGAGTTCCTCTGGCAGGAGGGGCACACGGCGCACGCCACGCACGACGAGGCCGAGGCGGAGACGCGGCGGATGCTGGGGGTGTACCGGGAGTTCATGGAGGGGTACATGGCCATGCCCGTGGTCACCGGCCAGAAGACCGAGTCGGAGAAGTTCGCCGGGGCGCTGCGCACGTACGCCTGCGAGGCGCTGATGCAGGACAACAAGGCGCTGCAGGCGGGGACGTCGCACAACCTGGGGCAGAACTTCGCCAAGGCCTTCGACCTCACCTTCCAGAACGAGGCGGGGCAGCAGGACCACGCGTGGAACACCAGCTGGGGGGTGTCCACCCGGATGATCGGCGGGCTGGTGATGACCCATGGCGATGATGCGGGGCTGCGCCTGCCGCCGCGCCTGGCGCCGATCCAGGTGGTCATCGTCCCGATCTGGAGGACCGACGAGGAGCGCGCGGCCACCATCGAGGCGGCGCGCCGCATCGCCGACGACCTGGGGAGCTTCAAGCGCCCCGACCATGAGCGGATCCGGTGCCATGTGGACGATCGGGTGGGGATCAAGCCCGGCGCCAAGTACTATCACTGGGAGCTGCGCGGGATTCCGCTGCGGCTGGAGATCGGGCCGCGCGACCTGGCCTCGGGGGCGGGGCTGCTGGTGCGGCGCGACACGCGCGAGAAGCGCCCGATGGCGTTCGACGCACTGCGCGCCGAGCTGCCGGGGGTGCTGGACGCCATCCAGGGGGATATGCTGGCGGCCGCGCGCGCGCGGCTGGAGGCCAACTCCATCCGCGAG
>JBILED010000244.1:0-4089 GCA_044352305.1 Gemmatimonas sp. | reverse complement strand
CCGTTCCCGCGAACGCATCCTGACCAACCTCGAGGAGATGTACCGCGAGGCCTTCGACCGCGCCAAGGCCTCCGGCGATCCGGCCCAGATGGCCGCGCTGGACTTCGCCTACCGCCGCGAGCAGCTGTACTTCGAGATCCTGCTGGACGTCCGCGACGCCATGGAAAAGCGGTAGGGCTCCCCGGGCGGCGGACGGCGGGTCACCCCGCCGACGCCCCCGCCTCCTGCAGCGCCTTCTGGGTGATCCGCGCCACCAGCGCCCCCAGCCCCACCGTGGCCGCCACCCCGGTCCACAACACCCACGGCGGCAGCGCCCCCCCGGCGGTGGGCGACGCCCCCGCCCGCCCGAAGGCGCTGTACGACGCGATGATGGGGGTCATGGCGGCCATCGCCGTCACGAAGTCGCGCAGCCGCACCTGCGTCACCCCCAACGCGTAGTTGGACAGCACGAAGGGCACCGCCGGCGACAGGCGCATCAGCACCATCAGCCGCAACCCGTTCACCCCCACGGCGCGGTCGATCACCGACAGCGTCGGGTGCGCCGCCACCTTGCGCGCCACCCACCCGCGCAGCACGGTGCGCCCCAGCACGAACGCCAGCGTCCCCCCCACGGTGGCCCCCGCCAGCGCCAGGACCGTTCCCTTGGCCACGCCGAAGATGGCTCCCCCCGCCATGATCAGCAGGAACGCCGGCAGCATGAGCACCACCGCCAGCACGTAGGCCCCCACATACGCCACGGGGGCCCACCCGCCCAGCGTCTCCACCCACGCCGTCACCAGGGGCAGGTAGGGGGACACCAGCCGCCCCACCCCGATCCCCAGAAAGATCGGGAGCACCATCCCGGCCAGCCGGCCCACCATCGTCAGCAGTGCGCGCATGCCCGAACAATAGCGGAATCGTCCCTTGCGGGTTCCCTTGGCGCGCCGGACGTTCTTCGCATGCCCATCACAATCCGGTCACGATCGCTCGCGCGCCCCGCGCGCCGGCTGCTCACGGCGGCCGCCCTCCTCCTGGCGCTCCCCCGCGCCGCCCACGCCACCTGGTCGGTCATCGCCGTCGACCTCGCCACCGGACGCGTGGTCATCGCCTCGGCCACCTGCGTCAACCGCGACGCCGCCTTCCTGAGCGGCATCCAGGCGGTCGTCGTCCCCGGCAAGGGGGTGGCCGCCTGCCAGGCCGGCGTGGACGGCACGCACGCCAACCAGATGCTCGTCTACCGCGAGCTGCAGAAGGGGACCCCCCCGGAGCGCATCCTGGAGCTGCTGTCGGCCGACCCCGCCTACCAGTCGCGGCAGTTCGGCATCCTGGACCTGCAGGGGCGCAGCGCCGGCCACTCGGGGCTCTCCAACGGCTACGTCACGCAGGACATCCAGGGGCGGGTGCCGGGGACGCAGATCTACTACAGCATCCAGGGGAACATCCTCCGCCCGGGCGAGGTGATCCCCAATGCGGTGCGCGCCTTCGAGCAGACGCAGGGGGCGCTGACCGACCGGGTGATGGCCGCGCTGGAGACCGCCGACCAGTACGGCGGTGACAGCCGCTGCACCTGCCCGCCGCTCCCCGAGGGGAGCGCGCCCCCGCCCATCCCCTGCGAGGGGCGCACCAGCTACGTGGCGTACATCCTCATGAGCGACCCCGGTGACCAGAGCGGCGACAGCCACAGCAACGGCCGGTACGCCATGTATCTCACCGTGGCGCAGCCGGAGCAGGGCGGCCCGCACGCCATCGCCGCGGGGGAAAACCTCAACCCGGTGCGGACGCTGCGCCTGCGCTACGACCGGTGGCGCAAGGCGCAGCCGAGGAGCTTCCGGTGAGCGCCCGCGTTCCTGGAGCGCGCCTCGCGCTGGCCGGTGCCCTCACGCTGATGGGGCTGGCCCACGCCACCGCGCCCGCGGCCGCCGCGCAGCCGCGCCCGGCCATGCGCGTCCTCACGCTCACCTCGCCGGCGTTCCCGAGCGGCGGGCTCATCCCCGATCCGCACACGCAGCGCGGCCGCGACGTTTCGCCGCCGCTGGCGTGGAGCGGCGCCCCCGATTCGGTGAAGTCGTACGTGCTGCTGGTGCACGACGTCGACGCCGCCATGGGCGACGGCACCGATGACGCGCTGCACTGGCTGGCCTGGAACATCCCCGGCACCGCCACCGGGCTCCCGGCCGGGGTGCCCGCCGGGGCGCAGCGCCCCGACGGGATGCGACAGACCAGCGTGTCGGGGCCCTATTTCCGCGGCCCCGCCGCGCCGGCCTCCGGGCCGGCGCACCACTACGTGTTCGAACTGTACGCGCTGGACGTCACCATCAACGTGGCCCCCACGGGGATGACCCCCGCCGCCACCCGCGCGGCCGTGATGGCGGCGATGGCCGGCCACGTGCGCGGCAAGGGCGTGCTGGTGGGGCGCTACCAGCGTCCCGCGCCGTAGGGCGCGCTCCCACGGCGCCGCAGGGCGCCACCCCGTCTCCTCGTCCATCCCCCCGTTCCCCTTGACGGAGTCTCGCATGTCCCTGCGCCGGTTCACCGCGCTCGCGGCCCCGCTCCTGCCGCTGGTGGTGGCCGCCGCGTGCGCCACCTCCACCTCCCCGCCGGTCACGCTGGCCATCGTGAATGCGCGCGTCTGGACCGGCGACAGCGCGCAGCCGTGGGCCGAGGCGGTGGCGGTGGCCGGTGACCGCCTCGTGGCGGTGGGGCGCAGCGACGCGGTGCGCGCACTGGCCGGCACCGCGCGGGTCATCGACGCCGCCGGCGGGATGGTGACCCCGGGGTTCATCGACAGTCACGTGCACTTCCTGGGGGGTGGCTTCGGGCTGGCCGCCGTCCAGCTCCGTGACGCGGCCACCAAGGCGGAGTTCATCCGGCGCATCGCCGCCTTCGCGAAGACCCAGCCGAAGGGGACGTGGATCCTGCGCGGCGACTGGGACCACACGTTGTGGGGGGGCGAGCTGCCCGCGCGCGCGTGGATCGACTCGGTCACCCCCGATCATCCGGTGCTGGTGAACCGGCTGGACGGCCACATGGCGCTGGCCAACAGCGCCGCGCTGCGCGCCGCCGGCGTGGGGGACGACGTCGCCGACGTGCCGGGGGGCGCCGTCGTGCGCGACGCCCAGGGGCGCCCCACGGGCGTCCTCAAGGACAACGCCACCGCGCTGGTGGAGCACGCCATTCCGCTCCCCGCCGAGGCGCAGTGGCAGCGCGCCATCGACACCGCCATGGCCCACGTGGCCGCGCGCGGGGTGACGGCGGTGCACCACGTGGGGGCCGCCGGCACGGGGAACGCGTGGGACGAGCTCGCCGCGCTGCGCCGCGCGCACGAGGCCGGCCGCCTGCGCATCCGCTTTCGCGTGGCAGTGCCGCTGGGTGATTGGCAGCGGCTGCGCGACACCATTCGGGCGCGCGGCACCGGCGACGACTGGCTGCGCATCGGGATGCTCAAGGGGTTCGTGGACGGATCGCTGGGGTCGCACACCGCGGCCATGCTGGCGGGCTTCACCGACGCCCCCGCCGACAGCGGCTTCTACGTCACCCCGCCGGACTCGCTGGTCGCGTGGGTGCAGGGCGCCGACGCGGCGGGGCTTCAGGTGGCGGTGCATGCCATCGGCGACCGCGCCATCCGCACGCAGCTGGACATCTTCGAGCGCGTGGCGCGGGAGAACCCGGCGCGCGACCGGCGCTTCCGCATCGAGCACGCGCAGCACATCGCGCCCCCCGAGTTCCCGCGCTTTGCGCAGCTGGGGGTGATCGCCAGCATGCAGCCCTACCATGCGGCCGACGACGGGCGGTGGGCCGACCGCATCATCGGCCCCGAGCGGGCCAGGGGCACCTACGCCTTCCGCTCGCTGCGCGACGCCGGGGCGCGGCTGGCCTTCGGGAGCGACTGGTTCGTGGCGCCCCCCACGCCGCTGGAGGGGATCAAGGCCGCCGTCACGCGGCAGACGCTGGATGGCGCGCACCCCGACGGCTGGGTCCCCGCGGAGAAGATCACCGTGGAGGACGCGCTGCGTGCCTACACCGCAGGGGCGGCCTACGCCGGCTTCCAGGAGCGCGAGCTGGGGACGCTGGCGGTGGGCCGGCTGGCCGACCTGGTGCTGCTGGACCGCG
>JBILED010000175.1:0-5959 GCA_044352305.1 Gemmatimonas sp. | reverse complement strand
GCCAGGCCGCGAACACCACGGTCACCGTGGTGGCGCCCGTGGCCACCGTCAGCGTCTCCCCGTCCAGCAGCACGTTGGCCATCGGGGGCACGGCCCAGCTCATCGCCTCGGCCTTTGACGGGGGCGGCGCGCCGCTGACGGGGCGGCCGGTGACCTGGTCCAGCTCCAACGCCACCGTGGCCTCGGTGTCCGCCACCGGGCTGGTCACCGCCGTGTCGGCCGGGACGGCCACCATCACGGCATCGGTGGAGGGGCGCACCGGCTCAGCCACGATCACCGTCAATCCCCCACCCGTGGCCACCGTGCAGGTCGCGCCCGCGACCGCCAATCTGGTGGTCAATGCGGTCCAGCAGTTCACCGCCTCGGCCTTTGGTGTGGACGGGGCGGTGCTTACTGGACGGGCGGTGACCTGGAGCAGCACCAACGTCTCGGTGGCAACCGTGTCTGCCACCGGGTTGGCCACCGGCGTGTCCCCCGGCTCCGCCACGGTGGTGGCCACCGTCGAAGGGCGGACGGCGACCGCGGCCGTGGTGGTCACCGCGCCCCCGGTCAGCACCGTCTCGGTGACCCCGGCCACGGCCACGGTGATCACCGGGGCCACCCAATCGCTCACGGCCACGGTGCGCGATGTGGCCGGGGTGGTGTTGCCCGGGCGGGACGTATCCTGGACCTCGTCGGCGCCCGCGGTGGCCACCGTCTCGTCGGCGGGGACGGTGACCGGCGTCGCATCCGGAAGCGCCACGATCACGGCCACCGTCGAGGGGCGTAGCGGGTCGTCCACCATCACGGTCATCAATCCCCCGGTGGCCGCTGTGGCGGTGGACCCGCCGTCCGCCACGATGCTGCCCACGGACCAAGTGAACCTGACGGCGCGCGTGACGGATGCCACAGGCAACGTGCTTGCCGGGAGGGTGGTCACGTGGAGTTCGTCCAATGCGGCCGTCGCCTCGGTGAACGGCAGTGGAAGGGTCACGGCAGTGGCACCCGGCAGTGCGACCATCTCGGCCACGGCGGAAGGGCGCTCAGGGGGCGCGACCATCACGGTCAACGCACCGGTCGCCAGCGTGACCGTGTCGCCTGGCACGATGGCCCTGCTGGTGGGCGCGGTGCAGCAGCTCTCCGCCACGTCCCGCGACTCGGCCGGCAATACGCTGCAGCGGCGCCCCGTGGACTGGAGCAGTTCCAATCCGTCGGCGGCCACCGTGTCAGCGCAGGGGCTGGTGTCGGGCGTGGCCCCGGGTGCCGCCACCATCACCGCGTCCGTGGAAGGGCGCACGGCGAATGCGCAGGTCACCGTCGCGCTGGCGCCGGTGGTCACGCTCACCGTCGAGCCCAGCGGTGGGTACATGCCCGTGGGTGTGGGGGTGCCGCTCGTGGCCACCTTGCGCGACGGAAGCGGCAATGTGCTCGCAGGGAGGCCGGTCGTCTGGGCGTCATCAGACGAGCAACGGGGGACCGTGACGAGCGGCGGCGTGGTCACGGCGGCCACCACGACCCCGTTCACCGTGACGGCCACCAGCGAGGGGCGCAGCGCCGCGGCGACCTTCGAGGGACGCACGGGGTTGCGCAGCGGCGACGAGCAGGTGTTCAGCAATCCCACCGTCGGCTCCTGGACCTATTTCGCCGTGCACGTGCCAGTGGGGAGTACTTCGCTGACCGTGGCCCTGAGCGGTGGCACGGGAGACCCCGACCTGTTCGTCTGGCGCCCCGGCAACAACGGCACCGCCAACTGCTACCCGGAGCTGAACGGCCCTTCCGAGCGTTGCGACTTCCTGAACGCCAATGTGGTGCCCGGCGTCTGGCTCATCGGGGTGAAGGCCTACGCGGCGCACTCCCAGACCCGCCTCGTGGCCACCGTGCGCCCCTGAGCGCCCCTGAGCGCCCCTGAGCGCCGGCGCGGGGAACCCTTGGCGCACCCCGCGCCGCGCCCTAGGTTACAGGGAGATAGGGGGCGTTAGCTCAGTTGGGAGAGCACCTGCTTTGCAAGCAGGGGGTCATCGGTTCGAGCCCGATACGCTCCATTCCGCTTTCCGGCATTGTGTGGGCGGCCCTTTGCCGGGGAACCGCCACCGTTGCCCCGGTTGTTCACCCCTCTGTGGTGAACCCCCTACCGGAGCGCCCGCGTGACCGCTGACAGGTCCGCAGCCCCCGCCGAGCCCCCCCTCCCGACTCGGCTCCCCCTCGACGGCCTCCGCGTGGTCGATGTGGGCAACTTCCTCGCCGGCCCCTACGCCGCCTCCATCCTGGGGGAGTTCGGCGCGGAGGTCCTCAAGGTGGAGCACCCGCTGGCCGGCGATCCCATGCGCCGCTTCGGGACGGGCACCACCCGCCCCGACGCCACCCTCAAGTGGCTCAGCGAGGCACGCAACCGGAAGTCCGTCACCCTGGATCTGCGCCAGCCGGAGGGGGTCGACCTGTTCCTCCGCCTCCTGGGCAAGTCGGACGTGCTGGTGGAGAACTTCCGTCCGGGCACCATGGAGGAATGGGGGCTGGGGTGGGACCGCGTCCATGAGGCCAACCCGCGCCTCGTCATGCTGCGCGTGACCGGCTACGGGCAGACGGGCCCCTATCGCCGCCGTCACGGCTTCGCCCACATCGCCCAAGCCTTCGGCGGGCTCAACTACCTGTGCGGCTTCCCCGGCGAGAGTCCGGTGCTCCCCGGGACGGTGCCCCTCGGCGACTACATCGCCAGCCTCTTCGGCGCCATCGGCGTGCTGGTGGCCCTCCGCCATGCCGAGGCCACCGGGCGCGGTCAGGTGATCGACGTGGGGATCTACGAGGCCGTCTTTCGCGTCCTCGAGGAGATCGCCGGCGTCTATGGCGCCCACGGCAAGGTGCGGGAGCGTGAGGGAGCCGGGTCCTTCGTCGCCGTCCCGCACGGCCACTTCCGCACGCAGGATGACCGCTGGATTGCCATCGCCTGCACCACCGACAAGATGTTCGAGCGCCTCTCGGTGGCCATGGGGCAGCCGCACCTGGCCTCCAGCACCCTCTACGGCGAGCAGCGCAAGCGCCTCGCGGCGCGCGACGCCGTCAACCAGCTCGTCATCGAGTGGGTGGCCTCCCTCCCGCGCGACGAGGTGCTGGCGCGCTGCCTGGAGGAGGAGGTCCCGGCAGGGAAGGTCAACAGCATCGCGGACATCTTCGCCGACGAGCAGTTCCAGGCGCGCGGCAACCTCGCCACCGTCACCGCGGACGGCGTGGGGGAGGTCGTGGTGCCGGGCGTCGTCCCCACCCTCTCGGCCACCCCGGGGCGCATCTCGGGGCTGGGCCCCGCGCTGGGGGACGCCACCGACGCGGTCCTGCGCGACCTCCTGGGGCTCGCCGCCGGTGAGGTGGCGCGCCTGCGCGCCCAGCGCATCATCTGACGCCGCCATGACCGCGCCGGCCGCCTCGTCCAACCCCGCCGCGCTCCCGCTGGCCGGGATCCGCGTGCTCGACATCGCCACCATCATCGCCGCCCCGTACTGCGCCACGCTGCTGGGGGAGTTCGGCGCCGACGTGCTCAAGCTGGAGCACCCCGTGGGGGGCGACGGACTGCGCAAGTTCGGCACGCCGTCGCAGCGTGGCGACACCTACACCTGGCTCAGTGAGGGGCGCAACAAGCGCTCCGTCACGCTGGACCTGCGGCTCCCCGACGGCGTGGCCCTCTTCAAGCGCCTCGTCGCCCAGACCGACGTGCTGTGCGAGAACTTCCGCACCGGGACGCTCGAGAAGTGGGGGCTGGGGTGGGACGTGCTGCGCGCGATCAACCCGCGCCTGGTGATGCTGCGGGTCACGGGCTACGGCCAGACGGGCCCGTACAGCGACCGTCCGGGCTTTGCGCGCGTGGCACACGCCGTGGGCGGCATCGCCTACCTGGCCGGGATGCCCAAGGGGACCCCCGTCACCCCGGGCTCCACCACGCTGGGCGATTACATGACCGGGTTGTACGGCTGCATCGGCGTATTGCTGGCGCTGCGTCACCGCGACCTGACGGGCGAGGGGCAGTACGTGGACGCCGCGCTGTACGAGTCGGTGTTCCGGTGCACCGACGAACTGGCCCCCGCCTACGCGATGTACGGCACCGTGCGCGAGCGGCAGGGCTCCTCGCACAACGACAACGCCGTCCCCCACGGCCACTTCGCCACCCGCGACGGCAAGTGGGTGGCTGTTTCGTGCGCCACCGACAAGCTCTTCGGCCGGCTGGCCGCCGCCATGGGGCGCCCTGAGCTGGCGTCGCACAGCATCTACGGCACGCAGGCCGTCCGGCTGGAGCACCGGCACGACGTGAACGAGATCGTCCGCGACTGGTGCGGCTCGCTCTCCCGCGACGAGGTGCTGGCCCGCTGCCACGCCACCGACACCCCCGCCGCGCCCCTCAACGACATCGCCGACATCTTCGGCGACCGGCAGTTCCACGCGCGCCGCACCCTGGTGGCAGTGGACGAGCCCGAGACCGCGGAGACGGTCATCGTGCCCGCCGTGGTCCCGCGCCTCTCCGAGACCCCGGGGACCATCCGCTCGCTGGGCCCCCGTCTGGGCGCCCACACCGACGCGGTGCTGCAGGAGCTGCTCGGCTGCACCCCCGACGAGGTCGCCGAGCTGCGCCGCAAGCGGGTCATCTGAGCGGCGTCCCCACCCGCCTTCCTTCCCCCCGACCGATGTACCACACCCGGCTCCCGCACAACGTCTACAAGCCCCTCGCCATCGGCGCCCCCGCGCCGTGGCGCGAGCGCCCCCTTCGCGCCGAGCGGATGGTGCACTTCTTCCCCCCGCACCTGGAGAAGGTGCGGGCGAAGATCCCCGAGCTCATCCGCCAGTGCGACGTGCTGTGCGGCAACCTCGAGGACGCCATCCCGGTGGAGGACAAGGCGGCCGCGCGCGCCGGCTTCATCGAGGTGGCGCGCACCAACGACTTCAGCGAGACCGGGCTCTGGGTGCGCGTCAACTGCCTCAACAGCCCGTGGATCCTGGACGACCTGGAGCAGATCGTGGCGCAGGCGGGGAACATCGTGGACGTCCTGATGATCCCCAAGGTGGAGGGGCCGTGGGACCTGCACTTCGTGGACCAGTACGTGGCGCTCCTCGAGGCGCGCCACGGCGTCACCCGCCCCATCATGCTGCACGCCCTCATCGAGACCGCCGAGGGGGTCCGCAACGTGGACACGATCGCGGGGGCGACGCCGCGGCTGCACGGGATGAGCCTCGGCCCCGCCGACCTGGCCGCGTCGCGCGGGATGAAGACCACGCGCGTGGGGGGCGGGCACCCCGACTACGGCGTGCTGGGCGACCCCGTGCCGGGGGACGACGCCGCCCCGCGGAGCTTCGTCCAGCAGGACCTCTGGCACTACTCGGTCGCGCGCATCGTGGATGCCTGCGTGGCCCACGGGCTCCGCGCCTTCTACGGCCCCTTCGGCGACATCCGCGACGAGGCGGGGTGCGAGGCCCAGATGCGCAATGTGTTCGTGATGGGGATGGTGGGGGCGTGGTCGCTGGCGCCCAACCAGGTCGACATCGCCCGGCGCGTCTTCAGCCCCAGCGTGGCCGAGGTCCGCTTCGCGCGGCGCGTGCTGGAGGCGCTTCCCACCGGCAGCGGCGTGGCGATGCTCGACGGCAAGATGCAGGACGACGCCACCTGGAAGCAGGCCAAGGTCATCGTCGACCTCGCCCGCCTCGTGGCGCGCAAGGACCCGGCGCTGGCGGAGGCCTACGGCTTGACCAACGACGCGTGACGGCGCGGGCCGGCGCCGCGGGCCCCTACGCCGCGTCCGGCATCGCCCACGATCGCAGCGCCTCCGCGCTCATCGGCCGGGCGAACAGGAACCCCTGCTGGCGCCGGCACCCCAGCCGCGCCAGCGCGCGCGCCTGCGCCGGCTGCTCCACCCCCTCGGCCACCACCTCGGCGCCCAGCCCCCGCGCCAGCTTCAGCAGCGCCGTCACGATCGCCCAGTCGCGCCGGTCGTCCAGCATCCGTTGC
>JBILED010000131.1:0-7650 GCA_044352305.1 Gemmatimonas sp. | reverse complement strand
CCACCCCGAAGTCGTCGAGCACCAGGCGCACCCCCTGCGCCTGCAGCGCGGCCATGGTGGCCAGCGCGGCGGCTCCCTCCACCAGCGCGCTGGTCTCGGTCACTTCCAGCGTGAGCGCCTCCGCCGGACACCCGGTGTCCGCCAGCACCGCCGCCACCGCCCGGGCGCAGCTGGGCTCGCGCAACTCCACCCCCGAGATGTTCACGTGCACCGTCAGCGCCGCCAGCCCCGGAAGCTGACGCAGCGCCACCACTTCCCGGCACGCCTGCCGCAGCACCTCCAGCCCCACGGGTACCACCAGCCCGGTGTCCTCGGCCAGCTGGAGGAACGCCGCGGGCGACAGCACGCCGTGCGTCGGATGCCGCCACCGCGCCAACGCCTCCACCGACACCAGGTGCCCGGACGGAAACGCCATGATCGGCTGATAGTACGCCAGGATCTCCCCGCGGGGCACCGCCTCGCGCAGCGCCGCCTCCCAGGTGGGGGCTGCCGTGAGGCGCCCCGTCTGCCGCTGCGCCCCCTTGGCACGGTACATGGCCCCGTCGGCCACCTCCAGCAGCCCCAGCGCCGTGGTGCCGTCCAGCGGGGCCATCGCCTCGCCCACGCTGGCCCCCACCTCCAGCGGTTCCACCACCCCGGGCAGCGTCAGGGGGACCGCCATGCGCTCCAGCACCGCCGAGCGCACCCGCGCCACGTCCAGTCGGCTCAGCACGTCGGGGAGCAGCACCACGAATTCGTCGCCACCGAGGCGTGCCACCAGATCCGACCGGCGGACGCACTCCATCAGGCGCTGCGCGACCTCCCGCAGCACGCCGTCGCCCGCGGCGTGCCCCAGTCGGTCGTTCACGGCCTTGAACCCGTCCAGATCCAGGTAGAGCACCCCGGTCTTGGTGCCATGACGGCTGCCGAAGGCCAGCGCCCGCTCCAGGTGGTCAAAGAACAGCGCCCGGTTGGCCAGCCCGGTCAGCGGATCGTGCGTGGCCCGGTGCGCCGCCTGGAGCCGCTCCGCGTCCATCGCGGCCAGCCGCCGCTGGCGCTCCAAGGCAAAGCCCAGCGTGCGGGCGAGCGCCTCGGGCGTCGTTGCCGCCTTGGCCAGGCACTCCTGCGCCCCCGCGCGCAGCAGCTGCAGTGCCAGGGCGTCGTCCAGCACGCGGGCCTGCACCACCACCGGCACCGTCGGCGCCACCGCCCGCATGCTGGCCAGCGTGGCCACCGGATCCATGGGGCCGATGTCGGGCTCCAGCACGATCACGTCGGGGGGCTCCCGGCTGGCCATGGAAATGGCCTCCCCCAGGCTGGCGGCGCCCCGCACCGCCACGCGACCCCCCAGTCGCCGCCGGAGCGCCACCTCGGAACGCGCGGACGCCTCCCGGTCATTGTCCACGAGCAGGACCCTGAGCAGGTTCCCTGCGTCCTCGGACGTCCGGGGCCAGCCACCCGGGGTCGGCTGCGGCCGCCCCGTCTCTTCTTCCGCTTCCTGACTCATGACAGATCCGACGATCCCCCTGCAGGCCGGTGTCGAGGCGCCGGACTTCACCCTCGCGTCCACCTCCGGCGAGAACGTCACGCTCTCGTCCTTCCGGGGGCGGTCGCCGGTGCTCCTCGCCTTCTTTCCCTTGGCGTTCACCGGCGTCTGCACCAGCGAATTGTGTGCCTTCAGCGAGGACTACGGCGCCTTTGCCGAGGCCGGGGTGACGGTGCTGCCCCTCTCCGTCGACGCCACCCCGTCGCTCAAGGAGTTCAAGGCCAAGTACCAGATGCAGGTGGACCTCCTTTCCGACATCAAGCGGGAGGCGACCAGGGCCTTCGGCGTGCTGCGCCCGGCGTCGTACACGTCGCAGCGCGCCTACTTCCTCGTTGACACCGCCGGGGTCATCCGGTGGGCGCACGTCGAGGAGCACCCCGGCATGCGCCGCGAAAACGCCGAAATCCTCGCCGCCATTACCGCCGCGCTCGCCTGACGTCAGCGTTGCCACATGCACAGGGGGGTGCGGCCATGACGCCGCACCCCCCTGTGTGCAGGCCAGGGACCGGGGCCGTCAGTGCGCTGGCGCCTTCCCTTCCGCAGCATCCTGCGTCGCCCCCGCCGGCGCCTCCACGGGCGCCTCCACGGGCGCCTCCGCCGGCGCTACGCCCTGCACCACAATCCGGCGCGGCTGCGCCGGCAGCACCTTGGCCACGCGCACCGTCAGGACCCCGTGCGCGGCCGTGGCGGTCACGTCCTGCAGGTCGGCCTGCTTGGGCAGGCGGAAGCGCCGCGCAAAGGGGCCGGCCTGCCGCTCCTGCATTACGGCCCGCTCGCCGCTGGCCAGGGGACGGACGCCCCGCTCACCGCGCACCAGCAGCGTCCCTCCGTCCGCCAGCAGTTCCACGCCCTCGGGGGGCACCCCGGGGAGCTCCAACGCCAACGTGTAGCCCGTGGCGTCCTCGCGGACCTCGGCGGCCGGCTCCCAGTGCGTGGGCGTCGACGTGGCGCGCAGCTCGTCCAGCAACCGGTGGACCTGCACGCGGGCGTTCACGGACGGCAGGATGGGAATGAGGGGCAAGTGCATGGTGGTCATGGCGTGGCTCCGAGTGTGTGGTCCATGGGATGTCGAGGCGCGTGCCGCACGGCGCGACGGCGTACCCGTGGCGCACGCGAGGTGCCAGCCGGTTTCCGCCGTCTCGGCCTGCGGCGCTCCATGGCATCCGCCAATAGGGCAGGCTTGCGGCCGCTTTGGCGGGCCACTGTGGTGGGTCAGCATATTCGTATTTCGGTCAGCTTGTCCGATCATGTGCTGGGACCTACGTTTCCTGGGTGAGCACCCGCGCCGGTACCTTGTGGATCGCGCCGTGACCCCGCGCCAGCCGCGGGGCGCGGCAGCGCGGGGCCATGGCGCCGCTTCGCCGGGGGTGGACCTGGCGGCGGCGGTCGGGGCGCTGGCCAGTGGGGAGCCGGGCTTGGCGCCGATGCGCGGGCTCCTGCGCGTGGTCGGGGAGCAGGTGGGTGCCACGGCGGTCAGTCTCTCCGACGGGCTGTGGGACAGTGTCCCACTCGTCTGGAGCGCTGCGGGGGTAACCACGCGAACCGGCGAACCCGATGCCCCCCCTGCGGTGCGGCTGCCGGTTGGCCCTGCTGCCGCCCCGTTGGCGTGGGTCAGCCTGTGGGGCGTCGGCATCCCGGGGGATCCGCTGGTCGCGGCGCTGGCGGGGGTGACGGCGGTGTTGGCGGTGGTCCTCGACCGCGATCGGCGTCTGCGGGTGCTGGAAGGCGAGCTGTCCGCCCGCGTGGCCGAGCTGGCCGAGCAGCGCGCGTTTATGGAATGCGTGGTGGACTCGCTACCCGTGGGGCTGTACGTGGTGGACCGGTCGTACCGGATCCAGGCGTGGAACAGCACGCGGGAGTCCGGGCTGGAGGGGGTGGCGCGCTCCGACGCGATGGGGCGCACCATCTTCGAGGTGCTGCACCGGCAGCCGGCGGCCATGCTCAAGGCGGAGTTCGACCAGGTGTTCGCCACCGGACAGCTGGAGCAGTTCCAGATGGAGAGTCGCGCCTTCGGGGCGCTGCGCAGCTACCGCATCTCCAAGATTCCCATGCGGCGCGGCGACGGTCCGGTGACGCACGTCATCACCGTGGGGGAGGACATCACCGACTGGAAGGCGGCGATGGACCGGACGGCGCAGGCGGAGAAGCTGGCCGCGCTGGGGCAGCTGGCGGCCGGCGTCATGCACGAGATCAACAACCCGCTGGCAACCATTGCCGCCTGTGCCGAGTCGATGGTGCTGCAGGGGGAGGCGGGTGAGGGGGCGCCGGCGCCGGAACTGCTGCGCATCATCGACCTCGAGGTGCAGCGCTGCAAGACGATCGTGAACGGGCTGCTGGACTTCGCCCGTCCCAAGCCGGCCGAGCGCGCCCCGTGCGACGTGAACGCGCTGGTGCGGCGGGCGCTGTTCCTGCTCAAGCACCATCCGCGCTTCAGGCGGGTGCGCGTGGCGCCCCGGTTGGCGGAGGAGGTGGCGCTGGTGGTGCGCGGGGACGAGGACCAGCTCGTGCAGGTGCTGATCGCGCTGGCCATGAATGCGTTGGACGCCACGCCGGAGGGCGGGGAGGTGCGGGTGCGCACGGGCCGGGTTGTCGGGGCCGGCGGGGGCGACGAGGTGGAGCTGGCGGTGGAGGACGAGGGCCCCGGCATCCCGCGGGCGCTCCACGCCAAGGTGTTCGAGCCGTTCTTCAGCACCAAGCCCACGGGGCAGGGGACCGGGCTCGGCCTGTCGA
The DNA here is from genome assembly GCA_044352305.1 of Gemmatimonas sp. Taxonomy (GTDB): domain Bacteria; phylum Gemmatimonadota; class Gemmatimonadetes; order Gemmatimonadales; family Gemmatimonadaceae; genus Gemmatimonas. The sequence continues at coordinate 3,395 of JBILED010000131.1, read as the reverse complement.
TCTGCTACGGCATCGTGCAGGACCATGGCGGGCGCATCGAGCTGGAATCCCCCGAGGGGGGCGGCGCCACGTTCCGGGTGCGGCTGCCGGCGGCGGGGGCGGCGTGAGCGCGGCCGCCGTCACCCCCCCCATCCGTGTGCTGTTGGCGGACGACGAACCGCACCTGGGGACCATCCTCGCGCAGTTCCTGGGGGCGCGCGGGCTCGCGGTGACCGTGGTGCACGACGGGCGTGCGGCGCTGGACGCGCTGGCGGACGAGGCGTTCGACGTGGCGCTGCTGGACGTGGTGATGCCCGAGGTGGACGGCTTGGAGGTGCTGCGGCGGCTGCGCGAGGCGCCCGCCCCCCCCGAGGTGCTGGTGCTCACGGGGAACGGCACCGTGGAGACCACGCTGTCGGCCATGCGCCTGGGCGCCTACCAGGTGCTCTCCAAGCCGTACCGCATGGCGGAGATCGAGGCGGTGGTGCGGCGCGCATGGGAGAAGCGGGTGCTGCGCCGCGAGCAGCAGCGCTGGGTGGCGTGGCGGCGCCGGGTCGCTCCCGTGCACCCGTTCCTTTCGGCGTACGCCCCGTTGCGGGCGGTGCTGGCGCTGGTGCAGGCCGCGGCGCCGGGGATGGCGCCCATGCTGGTGACCGGGGCGCCTGGCACCGGGAAGCGGTGCCTGGCCCGCCAGCTGCACCAGTGGGGCGACACCCCAGGGGGCCCCGTGGTGGAGTGGAGCGTGGCGGGCACGGCGCCCGCCCACCATGCGCTGGAGCTGTGTGGCGAGGCGCGGTCCGACGTGCCGGCGCTGCTGGACCTTGCCGCCGGGGGCATGCTGGTGGTGCACGGTGTGGAGGCGCTGGCGCCGGAGGCGAGACGTCCGCTGCTGGAGGCGGTCACCACCGGGGTGTGGCGGCCCGTGGACGGGCGACCTTCGCGGGCGTTGGAGGCGCGCGTGGTGGCGACCAGCGCGGCGTCGGTGCCGCCCGCCGGTGCGCAGCCGCTGTGGGACGGGCTCGGGGCGTTGCGCGTGGCGCTGCCCGCGCTGGCGGACCGGCTGGTGGACCTGCCCCTGCTGGCCCAGCACTTTCTGGAGCAGGCGGTGACCGGGGCGCCCCCTCGACTTGCGGCGGCGGCGCTGGAGGCGATGGAGCGGTATCCGTGGCCGGGCCAGGTGCGGGAGCTGCGGGCGGTGATGGAGCGGGCCGCGCTGCTGGCGCACGACGGGGTGGTGGACGCGGCGCTCGTCCCCGGCGGCGCGGGGGAGGCTGCGGCGGGGGAGCGGACGCCGCAGGCGCCCCGTCCGGCGGAGGAACTGGCGACGCTGGAGCGTGGGCACATTGCCGCGGTGCTGGAGGCGGCCGGGTGGCACCAGGGGCGCGCGGCCGAGCGCCTGGGGATCTCCCCCAAGACGCTGTACCGGAAGATCCGGGCATACGGATTGGTGCGCCCCGTCCCGCGCAGTCGGCGCGGGCGTGGAACGGCATCGTGAGGGGGCACGCATGCGCATTCTGGTGATCGAGGACGACCCCACCGTGGGGGAGTTCGTGCGGCGGGGGTTGGAGGAGCAGCGCTGGCAGGCCGACCTGGTGGCCAACGGGCTGGAGGGGGAGCGGCTGGCACTGTCACAGCCGTACGACCTGGTGGTGCTGGACATGCGGCTGCCGGGGCGCAACGGGCTCGACGTCCTGCGGGCGCTGCGCGCCCGGGGGATGGAGCGCCCCGTGCTGGTGCTCACCGCGCAGGATGCGGTGGATGCCAAGGTGGAGACGCTGCGCGCGGGCGCCGACGACTACGTGACCAAGCCGTTCGCCTTCGAGGAGCTGCTGGCGCGGGCGGAGGCGCTGCTGCGCCGGCCGCGGGCGCTGGCGTCCCCCCGGGTGGCGGTGGCGGACCTGGAGCTCGACCTCGGGACGCACGAGGTGTTCCGGGCCGGGGAGAAGGTGGAGCTGACCCCCAAGGAGTTCGCGGTGCTGGAGTACCTGGTGCGGCACGCGGGGCGGGTGATGAGCCGCACGCTCATCACCGAGTACGCGTGGGGGTATCACTTCGATCCCGGGACCAACATCGTCGATGTGGTCATCAACCACCTGCGCAAGAAGATCGACGCCCGCCATGAGCGGAAGCTGATCACGACGGTGCGCGGCGTGGGCTACATGGTCCGCGGCTAGGGGCGGGGGGCGCGTGGGGTCCTACCGGACGCGCCTGACGCTGTCGTACCTGGCGGTGCTGCTGGGGGCGCTGGTGGTGCTGGCGCTGGTGGTGCTGGCGGCGCGGCGCGACGCGGTGGTGCGGCAGCTGGAGGAGCGGGTGCGGCTGGAGGCGGAGCAGGTGGTGCGTGCCGTGAACCTGGCGCGCAGCGCCGGCACCGATCCGCTGCGCACCGTGGCCGACCCGCTGGCGGCGCCCACGGTGTCCCGCCGGATGGAGGCGTTCCTGGCGCTGCTGGACGGTTATGTGCTGGTGCAGGACAGCGCGCGCTTCGACATCTACGCCTCGCCGTCGGTGCAGGCGTTGGGCGTGTCCGACCGCGACCGGTTCAGCGAGAGCGTGCGGCGGGCCGCGCCGGGGCGGGTGGCGCCGCTGGCGCTGCGGAGCGACGACGTGCTGCTCGTGGTGCGCGAGGTGCCGCTGGAGTTTGCGCGGTACCGGGTGGCGGCGGCGATCAGCCGGCGGGGGGTGGCGCTGGCGCCGCCGGAGCTGCTGGGGCCGATCTTCGTGGTGGTACCGCTGCTGCTGCTGGTGGCGGCGCTGTTCGCGTGGCAGATCGCGGGGCAGGCGTTCCAGCCGGTGGACCGGCTGATCGACCAGGTGCAGGCCATCACCGACGGGCGCTCGCTGCACCGGCGGCTGGGGGCGGGGGATGCGGGGGACGAGCTGGCGCGGCTGGCGGAGACGCTCAACGCGATGATCGAGCGGCTGGAATCGTCGTTCGGGGCGCTGCGGCGCTTCACGGCGGATGCCAGCCACGAGCTCAAGACCCCGCTGGCGGTGTTGCGGGCCGACGTGGAGCGGGCGATGGCCCCCACGGTGCCTCCCGCGGAGCAGGCGATGGCGCTGGAGGAGGCGCTGCAGCAGGTGACGCGGATGGCGGCGCTGGTGGAGTCGCTGCTGACGCTGGCGCGCGCCGACGAGGGGCGCTTCGAGGTGTATCGGGAGCCGGTGGCGCTGGAGCCGCTGGTGCGGGAGGTGGTGGAGACGGCGCGGCTGCTGGCGGAGGAGGCGGCGCTGACGGTGGAGGTGCCGGGGCTCGAGTGGGTGGAGGTGCTGGGGGACCAGCTGCGGCTGCGGCAGCTGCTGCTCAACCTGGTGACCAATGCCATCAAGTACACGCCGGCCGGGGGGCGGGTGGCCATCGGGCTGGCGCGGGTGGAGGACCGGGCGGTGGTGACGGTGCGGGACACGGGGATCGG
>JBILED010000099.1:0-9250 GCA_044352305.1 Gemmatimonas sp. | reverse complement strand
GCGCGACGTAGTCGTTCCAGGTGGGGATGCTCCCCTTGAGGTAGCGCGCGTTGACGTTGGCCAGCGACCCCAGGCGCAGGTACCACTGGTAGGTGTCGAAGCGGTCGAAGTTGAAGAGCCCCAGCTCGCGCGACCCCTCCACGCGCACGGCGTACTCGAAGCCGTAGGAGAGGCGGAAGGCGCCGTTGTGGTGGAAGTCGTCGCCGATCCACATGTCGGCGGGGGAGGCCTGCGGGGAGATGGCGCGCAGCGCCGGGTGCGGCTCGGTGGCGGCCATGATGGTGGTCCACCCGTCGTAGGAGACCCCCAGCATCCCCACGCGCCCGTTGTGGCCCGGCACGTTGCGCAGCAGCCACTCGATGGTGTCGTGCGTGTCGGTCCCCTCGTCCAGCGAGGTGGTGTCGCCGCGGGGGCGGGCGGGGCGCTGCATGACGAACTGCCCCTCCGACTTGAACTTCCCGCGGATGTCCTGGAAGACGAAGATGTACCCCTCGTCGGCCAGCGCCTTGAAGTAGGCGGTGAAGTTGCGCTCCGCGTTGGTGATGCCGTACGGGGTGCGCAGCATGATGAACGGCAGCGGCCCCGCGGCGGCCTTGGGGAAGAAGATCCGCGTGTGCAGGCGGGCGCCGTCGCGCGCGGGGATCATGGCCTCGCGCACGGTGAAGCGGTCGGCCACGGCGGTGGACTGTGCGGCCAGCGGGGCGGCGAGGGTGACGGCCGCCAACAGGGCCGCCCGCAGGCAACGGCGGGGCATGGACGGAGGGCCGGGGAAAGGGCGCACGGGGGGAGGGACGGTGCGGGAGATGGCGCGGGAGCTGGTGCGGGAGCTGGTGCGGGGGACGTTGCGCCCTGCCGCCCTCGGGCGCAACAATTCCCACTCCCTCTTTTCCGTGATCCGACCCGTGACCCGATCTCCCCTGGTAGGCCTTGCCGCGGTGCTCGCCATGGCGGGCGCCACCTGCGGGGTGATGACGCTGCGCACGCGGACCCCCGCCGCCCCCGTGCCGCGCTTTGCCCCCGGGGAGCGGGTGCTGCTGGACGGGCACAACGCCTACCCCGAGCGGGGCCACTGGGGCGACCGGCTGGATTCGGTGCTGGCCACCGGGGTGCCGGTGGCGGTGGAGCAGGACCTGCACTGGGTGCGCCGCCCGGGGGTGGGGTACGCGTCGGTGGTGGCGCACGACAGCGATGCCGTGGCCGGGGCGCCCACGCTGGAGGCGCACTTCTTCGACCGGGTGGGCCCGCTGATGGAGGCGGCGCTGCGCGAGGGGGCGCGGGAGACGTGGCCGCTGCTGGTGCTCAATCTGGACTTCAAGAGCAACGAGCCCGAGCACCACGCGCACGTGCTGGCGCTGCTGCGGCGGCACGGGCGGTGGCTCACCCACACGGTGCGCACGGGGACGCCGGGGAGCGCCACGCCGCTGGTGCCGGGCCCGATGCTGGTGCTGGCGGGGGCCGACACGGGTCAGCGGCGGGTGTTCCATGACGACGTCGGGGAAGGGGACACGCTGTGGGTGTTCGGCGCGCTGCCGCCCACCCCCGTGCCGGGGAAGACCCGCGAGGCCCGCGCCCGCAACGCGGTGCGCCTCTCTCCCACCGAGCTGATCCCGCGCCACGCCGGGAACTTTCAGCGATGGGTGAACTTCCCGTGGAGCGTGGTGGAGGAGGGGGGGCCGCGCGCGGCGGCGGCGTGGACGGCGGCGGACAGCGCCCGGTTGCAGGCGCTGGTGCAGCGCGCGCATGCGCAGGGGCTGTGGATCCGCTTCTACACGCTGGACGGCTTTGCCCCCGAGCAGGACCGCGGTTTCACCGCCGGCTACAACTTCGGCAGCCTGCGGGCCGTGGCGCCGCGGTGGCGCGCCGCCGTGGCGGCCGGCGTGGACTTCATCGCCACCGACCAGTACGGCGACTTCGCGGCGGCGCGGCGCATCGTGCCGCGCTAGGGGACACGGCGAGCGACCACGGCGTGGTGCGCGGTGGTGCCTACGGCGTCCGCCGGAACACGCGCGCCCCGTCGGTGGCGAAGCGCGGGTTGTAGGTGCCGGCGAGGCTGTCGCCCGCCAGCCGCCCGGTGAACACCGACAGCGTGTCGGCGCGGGAGAACCCCGCCAGCACGGCGAGGCGCACCGTGTCGCCGCGCTGGCTCCCCAGCACGTAGCGATCGAGGGCGCCGGTGCGCTGCCGCCCGCTGAGCTGCGCGGCGGCGGCCGGCGTGGCTTCGCGCCACAGCGCCATGGTCACCGGTGCCCCCGAGAAGGCGGTGCCGGTCCACGTCCCCTCCACGGGGGCGCGGCGCACGTCCGTCACCGCCACGTCGCGGCGCACCAGCACGCGCACGCTGCCGAACATCCCGATCCCCCCCTGTACGCTGCTGATGAGCCCCGAGCCGCCGAACGGGTCGTTCCCCGACCGGTTGTAGTCGTAGAAGTTGCGGTCGGCGGCGATGACCGCGAGCGACTGCGTGAACCCGGGGTAGAACACGTACGGCAGCCCCGGCACGAAGAAGTTGCGCAGCCCCCCCGCCAGCGCAAAGCGGGTGGAGTCGCTGAACAGGAACCACGGCCCCTCGGGGGTCTCCACGCGGATGCCGTAGATGGCCGCGTCGGCCACCGCGCCCCACGCCAGGCGCAGCGTGTCGCTGCTGCGCACCAGCGGCGTGCCCACCGGCGCCGCCGCCGGCTGCCCGGGATTGGCGGTGGGGACGGTGGTGGCGCCGGTGACCACGGCGCCGGCCGCTGTGCGGACGCGCAGCCGGTAGCGGCGCCCGGGCTCGATGGCCAGTGCGGCGCGCGGCACAACGTACCGCCCCGTCTTGCGCCCGCTCACCACGCTCTCGGTGGCGCGCACGCCCGCGGAGTCGCCGTCGGCCAGGAGGCGCACGTCGGCGTCGTTCAGCGGGATGCCGCCGGCGGTGCGCACCGGCTCCAGCGGGTTGTAGCGGATCCCGTCGTTGATGTCGATGCGCCCCACCTGCGTCTCCTCCAGCAGGATCACCTGCTCGGCGGCATCGGGGTTGAGCACCGCGTGCACCACCACCCCGGGGGCGGGGGACACCACCGTCACCGACCCCAGCTCGCAGCCGGCCAGCAGCGCCGCCAGCAGCGCCGCCAGCGGCGCCACCAGCGCGCCCCGTGTCCACGGCCCGCGGGTCACCATGAGAGCGACACCCCCGCGGTGGGGAGGAGCGGGAACTGCGAGAACGCCGTGCGCGTGGGGGGGTTGTCCTCGAAGTCGAAGATGTAGGTGAACACGTTGCGCGCGTTGTAGGCGTTGATGAGGGACAGGTACGGCGCCCACCGCAGCCGGCCGCGCCCTTCGCGGGTGAGGCTCACGTCGAGGCGCTGGAAGAGGGGGAAGCGCGCGCCGTTGCGCGGGCCGCCCACCGGCTCGCGGTTGGTCTCCAGCGCCCCCAGCTCGAAGCTGTTGGTGATGGGGTCGTAGCGGCGGCGCACCACCTGCCCCACGATGTCGGTGAAGGGGGTGCCGGTGCCCAGCCCCAGCCGCATGCCCACGCGGTAGCGCGGCGAGGCCTGGTAGGACGCCACCAGGTTGAGGTTGTGGCGGCGGTCCTGCACCGGGGCGAAGCGCCCCGCCGGGCCGTCGCGCACGCTGAGCCCGTACGAATACGCCAGCCACCCCGCCAGCCGCTCGCTCTCCAGCTGGCGCAGCAGCAGGTCGGCGCCGTAGGAGCGCCCGGTGGTGATGATGAACTCGTCGCCGCGGCGGCGGGGGTCGGTGGCCAGGTTGGTGGCCGGCAGGCGCGTGTACCGCTTGTGCCACCCTTCCAGCCGCACGAAGCGGCTGCGCCCGAACCACCGTTCGGCCCCCAGGCTCTGCTGCCAGGCGCGGGCCACCGGCGTGGTGCGGTTGGCGGTGGCCCAGAAGTCGAAGAGCCGCACCGGCGCCTGCTCGTTGCGGAAGGCCGGCGTCCATTGCGACGTGACCCCGGCCGCCGCCGTGATGGCCAGCGCCGGCGAGGCGAACCACTTGAGCGACAGCCGGGGCGAGAGCCCCGCCCAGTCGGTGCCGGTGACCGTCTCGGCGCGGAGCCCCGCGCGCGCGGCCAGCCGCGGCCAGCGCACGGTGTGGTCGGCGTACACCGACAGCGCCGACGGCGCGCTGGTCTCGTCGAGGAACGGCTCGGCGGCGGCGGCGGGCGCGGCCACGCGGTAGGCGGTGCGGTACGCCGACCATTCGTAGCCCGCGCGCGTCTCGCCGATCCCCTGCCAGCGGGTGGCCTCCCCCCAGGCGCGCCACTCCGACAGCTGGTTGTCGAAGGTGAGCGACCCCGACCCCAGGTCGAGCCCCGTGCCGAACCCCGTGCGCGAGACGCGCTGCATGAGCGCCGCCGAGTCGCCGCCGGCGAGGGCGCGCAGCGGCTGCGTGTACGCCGCCCCCAGCAGCGTGTTCCCCCAGTCGAAGCGGAGCGCGCCGGCGCCGGCCTGCGAGCTGTCGCCGAAGGTGGCCAGCGACGCCGCCAGGATGTCGCTGCCGGTGTAGAGCGTGGCCGACAGCGTGCCGCCGCCGCGCAGCTGGTGGCGCAGGTGCGCCTGCACGTCGGTGAACCAGTACGGCAGCTGGTTGTCGGAGAGCAGCGCCACGAACTTGTCGGCGTAGGTGCGGCGCGCCGCGATGCTCCAGCTGGTGCGCCCGCGCGCCGTGCCGGCGAGCGACAGCGACGAGGCCAGCACCGACACCGCGGCGGTGCCGTGCACCCCGCTGCGCTCCTCCACGCGCGGGCTCACGTCCAGCACGCTGGAGAGGCGCGTGCCGTACCGCGCGGGGAAGACGCCGGGAAGGAGCTCGAAGCCCCCCACGGTCTCGTCGATGAACGTGCCGAACAGCCCGCCCAGGTGGAACGGGTTGTACAGCGGGTAGCCGTCCAGGAGGATGAGGTTCTGGTCGCTCTCGCCGCCGCGCACGTTGTAGCCGGCGGTGAAGTCGTTGGGGGCCACCACGCCGGGAAGCAGCTGCACCACGCGCAGCACGTCGGGCTCGCCGATGACCGGCACGCGGGTGAAGGCGTCGCGGGTGACGGTGAGGATGCCGGGGCCGGGCGCGCGGCGGAACTCCTCGCGGTCGCGCGGGTCGGCGGCCACCGTCACGGTGGCCAGCGCGGTGGTGGCGGCGCGGAGCGCGACGTCCAGCGTGGTGGTGGCGCCGGCGCGCACGGTCACGGTGCGCCGTTCTCCCTCGTACCCCACGCGCTGCACCACCACGGTCACCGTCCCGGCGGGGACGCCGGGCAGGCGGTAGCGTCCCGCGTCGTCGGCCAGCGTCCCCAGGCGGGTGCCGTCCACGCGCACCGTGGCGGCGGGGACCGGCGCCCCCGTGGCGGCGTCGCGCACCGCGCCCTGGAGGACGCCGAGGGTGTCTTGCGCCTCCAGCGCCCGCGGGGCGACCGCCCATGCACCCAGCGCCACCAGCAGGGCGGCCACCCACGTCTTTCGTCCCATCCCCTTCACGATATCCCCGCAAGGCCGCCGCGCGGCCGATGATCACGTAACGTCAGTGGCGACGGTGCGTCACGACACCGGCGGGGGCCCCGCATCCGGGGGGCCCTCTCCCATCCCCATGCTCCGCCGACCGAACGCGCGCCCCAGCGCGCGGGTTTCCGCCTCGGCGTCGTGGAGCATGGGGGCCATCGGCCCCTGCAGGAGCCGCTGCACCACCCCGGAGCCCAGCAGCATCCGCCAGGCCGAGGCGACGCCCAGCGACCGGGGAACGTAGAGGCGGCGCGGGCGGTGCGCGCAGGCGTCGGCGAAGGCCGTGGCGCACCCCTCCAGCGCGGTGATCGTCCCGAAGGGGCCCGGGAGGCGCGCCAGCGTGCGGCGGAAGCTCCCCAGGTCCTCGTGGACGTCGCGCACCATGTCGGTGTCGATCCAGGTCATGTGGGCGCTCCCCACGTCCACCCCGTGGGGGGCCAGCTCCAGCCGCAGCACGTTGGCCAGCTGCTCCACCCCCGCCTTGGAGGCGGCATAGGCGGACATCCCGGGCATGGCGGAGAAGGCGGCGGCGGAGGAGACCAGCAGCAGGTAGCCGCGCGCGGCCATCACGTGCGGGAGCGCCGCCTTCACCGTGCGGAACACCCCCGCGAGGTTGACGTCCAGCACGCGGCACATCGCGTCGATGTCGGTGTGGGCCACCATCCCCATCGCCGCGATGCCGGCGTTGGCCACCAGCACGTCCAGCCGGCCGTGGTGCGCCACCGCCGCGGCCACGGCGGCGTCCACCTCCGCCTGGCGGGTGACGTCGGCGTGGTGCCACGAGGCGTGGGCCCCCAGCTCGGCGGCCAGCGCCGCCAGCCCCTGGGGCTCGAGCCCCACCAGCGCCACCCGCGCGCCCCGCGCCACCAGCTGCCGCGCCGTGGCGGCGCCGATGCCCCGCGCCGCGCCGGTGATGAGCACCACCCGCCCCGTCAGTCGGTCAGCCATGCGCCGCGCCTCCCTCGTAGTGGTCCGCGTGCCACCCCGCCACCCGCCGGCGGAAGCGGAAGGTGAAGTCGGGCCACAGGGTGTGGTTCTCCCCCCGGGCGTCCAGGTACCAGCTGTGGCAGCCGCCGGTCACCCACACCATGCGGCCCATGCGCGCCTGCACCGCGGCGTGGTCGGCCGCCTGCGCCTCGGGGCGCGGCGCGATCCACGCCAGCCCGGCGCGGCGCATGTGGTCCACGGCGCGCACCAGGTGCGCCACCTGCGCCTCGAGCATATAGACGAGCGAGGTGTGCCCGATGCCGGTGTGCGGCCCCGGGATCACGAACAGGTTGGGGAACCCCGCCACCGTGGTGCTGGCGTAGGCGGCCATGCCGTCCGCCTCCCACGTGGCCGCCAGCGACCGGCCCGCGGCCCCCACGATGCGGGCGGCCGCGGGGGGGACGCCCCCCGGGAGGAACCCCGTGGTGAGGATGAGCAGGTCGGCCGGGTGCCGCGTGCCGTCGGCGGCCACCACGCCGTCCGGCTCGACCGCCGCCAGCGCGCCGGACACCAGCGTCACGTTGGGCTGCTGCAGCGCCGGGTAGAAGTCGTCGCTGACCAGCACGCGCTTGCACCCCATGCCGTAGCGCGGGGTGAGCCGCGCGCGCAGCGCCGGGTCCCGCACCTGGCGGCGCAGGTGCGCGCGCGCCACCAGCGAGGTGACGCGCCGCACCCCCGGGTACCGGAAGGGGAGGAAGGTGGCCTCGCGCAGCGCGTAGGTGAGCGCGCGCACGGCGGTGTCCAGCGGCGGCACCGCCGCGTACAGGCGCCGGAGCCACGCCGGCACGGGGCGGTCGTGGCGCGGGACGATCCACGCCGGGGTGCGCTGCAGCAGCGTGAGGTGCGCCACCTGCGGCTGGATGGCGGGGACCAGCTGGATGGCCGACGCGCCGGTGCCCACCACCACCGCGCGCCTGCCGGCGAGCGCCAGGTCGCGCGGCCATTGCGCCGAGTGGACGACGGCGCCGCGGAAGGTGTCCAGCCCGGGGACGTCGGGGCGCACTGGGTTGGAGAGCGCGCCGGTGGCCAGCACCAGCACGCGCGCCGTCAGCGGCCCCTGCGTGGTGTCCACGCGCCAGCGCGCGGCGACCGCGTCCCACCGGGCCCCCTCCACCGTGCAGCCGTACCGGATGCGGTCGGTGACGCCGTGCGCCGTGGCCACCTGCCGCAGGTACGCGTGGATCTCGGCGGCCGGGGCGAAGCGGCGCGTCCACGCCGGGTTGCGCGCAAACGAAAGGGAATAGAGCCGCGACGGCACGTCGCAGGCGCACCCCGGGTAGCGGTTGTCGCGCCACGTGCCCCCCAGGTCGTCGGCGCGCTCCAGCAGCAGCAGGTCGGTGACGCCCGCCTGCCGCAGGCGCATGGCCGCGCCCAGCCCGGCAAAGCCGGTGCCCACGATGAGCACGTCGTGGTGGGGCGCGTCCGGGGGCGTGGCGACCATGGGGGTTACGCCCCGTGCGGCGGGTGATAGCGCGCCATCTGCAGGTACGGGATCTCCGGGAACGGCGGCAGCCCCGCCGCGGCGATGATCGCCTCCAGCCCCTCGCGGCGGTGGAACTCCATCCCGTCGCGGTTGACCAGGATGGCGCCGGGCACCGTCGGCGCCAGGCGCCGGAACTCGGCGTCGATCATGCGGAAGCGCTGCACCATGTGCTCCACATCCTCGTGCGGGCGCGCGCGCAGGCGGATGTGCTTCTCGATGGTGTCGGTGCTGGAGGTGAGCACGATGGTGCGGTCGGGGCGCCACGCGTCGCCGGCGGCGAGCACCTCGCGCAGCGCCGCGTGCTCCGCCGGCGGGTACTCGGCGATGTGCGCCTCCAGCGTGACGCGCGCGCCCTCCAGGAAGATCACCTGCCCCGGGGCGTCGTGCGCCGCGGCGTGCCGGTAGTTGGCGTCGTACAGCCACGCGAAGTAGGCCGTGACCCCCACCGGGTTGCGCCCGGCGCGGATGTCGGCCAGCACACGCGGGTCCCACACCCCCTGCTCCCCCTCGCCGTACGAGCCGTGGTGGTACAGGTCGCCCAGCTGCCGCACCAGGGTGCTCTTGCCGATGCCGGGACCGCCGACGATGGCGACGCGCACGCCGCTACCGCCCCGCCCGGGGGCTCAGCGTCCCCGTCCGGGGGCGGCGGGCCACGCGTCCACCAGCGCGATCATGCGCGCGCGCGCGGCCGCATCGGGGACCGCGCCCACGCCGCCGGCCAGGTTGTCCAGCATATTGGCGCGCTTGCTGGTGGCCGGGGTGATGGCGGTGACCGCCGGGTGCGTGAGGATGAACTTGAGGAAGAACTGCGCCCAGGTGGTGGCGCCGAACTCCGCGGCCCAGGCGGGGAGCGGCTGCCCCGCGGCGGCGGCGCGCTGGAACAGCGACGTGCGCCCGAAGGGGGCGTACACCAGCACCGCGATCCCCTTCTCCTGCGCCAGCGGGAGGATGCGCTCCTCCACGCCGCGGTTGTCGATGGCGTAGTCGATGCCGATGAAGTCGAGCGGCTCGGTCTTCATGACCTCCTCCAGCTGCCCGTACTGCCCGTCGAAGGTGGTGGTGATCCCCACGTAGCGCGCCTTGCCGGCGGCCTTGAACTCGCGCGCCACCGCCAGCTGCGTGGCGGGGTCGCCCATGTTGTGCACCTGCAGGCAGTCCAGCGGGTGCCGGTACAGCGCCAGCGACCGCTCCACCTGCGCGCGCGCGGCGGCGGGGTCGGCGGCGCCGGCGCCGCGCCCGGCCACGTTCACCTTGGTGGCCCAGAACAGCTTCCCGGTGATCCCCAGCTCGTTGG